>JAZDIN010000016.1:0-18680 GCA_043804895.1 Candidatus Altarchaeota archaeon | reverse complement strand
CAGTGGGGGATTAATGTGGTGCAATTTGAGATGGTGGTTAAACTCCTTCCGCCTGACGACAAAAAGGTACTGACTATTCTATTTAACAGACGGAGGATAACTCAAGTAGAATTGTATGCCGTAGCAGAGCTATCACGGATTAAAATATCCAGAATTCTCTCACGCCTAGAAGACAGGGGAATAATCATGAAAACCCCGCAAGACGACACAAACCTAATTGAATCAAGGGTATATAGGACCCACCCATCCACAAGGCTTCTAACAATGCTTCCAGGATTCTCAGAAACAAAACTGCTTATCGTCATTTTCATGATCCTCATATTCGGCATATTGCTAGCAGTCATCAGCGACCTACACATACTTACAGTGGAAAAACCCTTCCGATGGGTTATGTACCTTAACGTGATTGAATTATTCACCTTAGGGTGCCTGGTCAGCATCGTACTGCGCAGGAGGATTTCACAAATTCAGCTGGGAAAAATATTAGATATACTCCCCCCCGAGGAGAAAGAGGTTTTGAGGATAGTATACAACAGACATTACCTAACACAAAAAAGCCTCGTGGAAGATACAAAAATCAACCAGATGAAGATTTCACGGATACTCCAAAAACTCGAACAAAGAGGCATAATCAAAAAGAAGGCGTACGGGTACACAAATATCATAATATCACAAATCTAGGAGAGAAACAACCAAACGATTCCCCATCCACCCCCAACAGTGAATATCCACGGTGGTATAAATTCACACAGAAAGGCAAGTAATTAAACAAAATAACGGTGTTGTAAAGTATTTTGCTGATTCGTCGTGACCATACTTATTGTGCGGCCAGTAGGTACTGGTCTATGCGCTCCGGCTGGTAGGCGCGTAGTTGTTGTATGGTGCTGCCCCATTTTTGGATTGGGATGTGTCGGTGCCTTTTCAATATTCCGCTAGGTTCTTCTGGTCGAGTAGTCCTTTGGGCAGGTAGAAGAGGCCGATTATCATCCATGTCCTGTATTTGAAATGCGTTCCTAGTATGAAGTATAAATCTCGCTTTAACATGAAGTCGTAGAACCTTTCCCTGATTTTCTGTTCGACTACTTTGGGTTCGCTTTCCTTTTTCAGTATGTTTCTGGCCAATTCGTTCAGTTCCCAGTCGATTAGGATAATCTTGTGTCCCTTGCAGGTGGGTTCCTTGGCGCATTTGAAATGGTACCTTAACTCTATGGGCATCTTTACTTTCTCCCGCTTTTCCATGAACTCGCCAGCCACTGAGAAATATGCCTGGTCATCGTAGATTTTCGTGTCGTTGACTTTGACTTCTATGCCACTTAGAACAGGTTTTACAATGCCTAGACTGGCTATTTCAGAATCAAGCTTTTCGATAGAAGATAACAGGGGCAATACCCTCCTTATGGCGTCAACATCGTCTAATGGAGAACTGAGGTTCCTATATTTGAGTACTTTCCGGCTTTCCCTTCGCTTGTCATTTTCAGGTTCTCCAAGCTCAACTTCTATGATGTCCTTTTTCTTGAAGTCTATCAGATTCTCCCCATAGACGAATTTGAAGGGATAAAGCCTTCTCCATTCATTTGCCTCCGTTATTCCCGCTACGCAGACTTTATGTCCATACTTCGTACTTTCTTCCGGCGTTGCCCTCACTAAAACGAGGACTTTTTCCTTAGCAGTCATAAATGTACAGTCCGTATATTGTTTGCCCCTAGGTATTCAGCTATCACGCTTCTGTGGCACATGTTTTTGTCGTGTTCGAAACACATTAACGCTATCCTGCTTTTTCCGCCGAGGGATGCTATCCCTTCAAGTTCTTTTTTCTTTTCTTTCAGAGTTTCTTTGTAACCTTCAAACAGTCTTTTGTAGTCTTCAGGGGTCTCGATGTTTTTCCTTAATTCTCCGTCGATTCCAAGCTCTGGGATATGCTGGTATGCGATTTCTACTTTGTGGAGGTATTCGCTCAGCTTCTTTTGGGTGAAGCTTAGATTCATGCTGAATGGATTCCTTCGAACATCAACAAGGACCTCAATGCAACTCTTTATGAGGGTATCGAGGAATGCATCTATGTCCCTGCCCTCATAGCCGATGGTGAATATGCCAGGCGAACTAGGCGCCCTTTTCTGTTTGGAACTCTCGCTTTTGACTGTGTATTCCGGATACTTGTCATAAACATAGCTCTTTATCTCATTATCGGTTTTGAACCTTTCCGCTGTCTCCGTAATCTTTCTTTTCACCCCCGGATTTAACGAAGTTATAATCCTCTTTGCTTTTTCAGTAATCTTAGGATTCTTCTCATCTTCGTTAATGTAGCCTTTCAAGCGTAGGCCGTTCAGGTCGAAGTAGCTCATATTGGAGAATGGACCGTATTTGTACGGGAAGAAGTTGTAAAACTTCATATCCTCATCCAATGACTCCTCCTTTTTCAGCAGGAACAGGTTCTTCTCAATCATCAACCTAGAAGACTTGCCTCTGGCTGAAAGCTCATCAACTACGGCCAATAAAGCCCTCTGCCTATACTGCAAAATATCCCCTGACATAGACACATCCATCAATCTTTAATACGCCTTCTGCAGCCTTAAAACCACCGCGAGCGTTGGAAAAATATTTCAGTCCCTCCATGACAGTTAATCATGGGATATGCACTTATAATCCAGATATTTCTACACAGTGTCTAATTCTACCCTGAATTTAGCTAGAATTATACACTGTGTGTCCACAACAGAATCCAGAAAAGTAATCTTGACGTTGAGCCTAGCCGTGGTGAACATCAGTTACGCCTAGAATAAGGGAAATTAGCCTCAAATGGCCGTCTAACTAATATGAAACAGGGAAATAAATAGGAAACCACAAGTCGATTCACGAGGATATGGTTAGGTTCTTTTGGTCGAGCAGTCCTTTTGGCGGGTAGAATAGGCCGATTATCATCCAGGTCCCGAATTTGAAATGCGTCCCGATTATGAAGTACAAATCCCGCTCGGACATGAAGTCGTAGAATTTTTCCCTGATTTTCTGTTCGACTACTTTGGGGTCGCTTTCCTTTTTCAGTATGTTTCTGGCCAACTCGTTCAGTTCCCAGTCGATTAGGATAATCTTGTGTCCCTTGCAGGTGGGTTCATTGTCGCATTTGAAATGGTACCGTAACTCTATGGGCATCTTGACTTTCTCTCGTTTCTCCATGAACTCCCCAGCCACTGAGAAATAGGCCTGATCATCGTAGATTTTGGTGTCGTTGACTTTGACATCTATGCCACTTAGAACAGGTTTTACAATGCCTAGACTGGCTCTTTCAGCTTCCAGCTTTTCTATTGAGGATAGAAGAGGTAATACTCTTTTTAGGATGTTGGTGTCGTCTAGTGGGGAATTGAGATTCCTATGTTTTAATACTTTCCTGCGTTCCCTCCGTTTGTCATTGTCAGGTTCCCCAATCTCAACTTCTATGATGTCCTTTTTCTTAAAGTCTATCAGCTTCTCTCCATAGGCGAACTTGAATGGGTAGAGCCTCCGCCATTCGTCTTTCTCCGTTATTCCCGCTACGCAGACCTTATGTCCGTACTTGGTGCTCTCTTCCGGCGTTGCCCTCACTAAAACGAGGATATTTTCCTTAACAGTCATAAATGCACGACCTGAATGTTATTTACCCCTAAGAAATCAGCTATCACGCCTCTGTGGCACATGTTTTTGTCGTGTTCAAAACACATTAACGCTATCCTGTTTTTTCCTCCGAGGGATGCTATCTCCTCGAGTTCCTTCTTTTTTCCATTCAAGGACTCCTTGTAACCCTCAAACAGTCTTTTGTAGTCTTCTCGAGTCTCTAGGTTTTTCCTTAATTCTCCGTCGATTCCAAGCTCTGGGATATGCCGGTATGCGATTTCTATTTTGTGGAGGTATTCGCTCAGCTTCTTTTGTGTGAAGCTTAGGTTCATGCTGAACGGATTCCTTCGAACATCAACAAGGACCTCAATGCAATTCTTTATGAGTGTGTCGAGGAATGCGTCTATGTCCCGGCCCTCATAGCCGATGGTGAATATGCCCGGCGAAGTAGGCACCCTTTTCTGTTTGGAGCTTTCGCTTTTGACTGTGTACTCCGGATACGTGTCATAAACATATCTCTTTATCTCATTGTCTGATTTGAATCTCTCCGCAGTCTTGATAATCTTCTCTCGCACCGCAGGATTTAACGAGACTATAACGCTTTTAGCCTTCTCAGTGGTTTTAGGACTCTTTTCATCCTCATTAAGATAGCCCTTCAGACGTAGGCCGTTCAGGTCAAAGTAGCTCATATTCGAGAATGGGCCGTACAGGTACGGGAAGAAGTTGTAAAACTTCATGTCCTCGTCTAATGACTCCTCCTTTTTCAGCAGGAACAAGTTCTTCTCAACCATTAACTTGGAAGACTTCCCTCTAGCTGAAAGCTCATCAACTACGGCCAATAAAGCCCTCTGTTTATACTGCAAAATATCCCCTGCCATAGACCCGTCCACCAAACTTAAATACGCCTTCCATAGCCTTAAAACCACTGTGAGCATTGGAAAAATGGATCGTCCTTGTCATGGCAGTTAATCATTAGGTATGCATATATAATCCTCATAGGATACACATTGCCTAATTCTACCGTATTTTTGGCCAGAATTATACACGGTGTGCCCACAACAGAAACCCTGAAAAGTAATCTTGACGTTGAGCCTAGCCGTGGTCAACATCAGGTACGCCGTTGGTAAGTGTCTTTAGATGTGTTTGTTTCTGTTGTACGGGTGTCTATTTTTTCTTGTAGCCGAATTTTTTATCGTAATCCTTGTGGTCAATGATGTCCAAGACGAAGGCTATTATCTCAATTTGGGTTTCGTCGTTTGTGAGTGTGTATAGCATCCTCCACCAGTTTGGCAGTTCGACACGGAACAGGTTTGTGATTCCGTATTTCTCTTTGTACTCCTCTGGAATAAGATTCTTAGCTATCGGGTCGCCGTAGTGGGGGTTGTTCTTGATTAGTTCTTTCTTCTTGTTGAATGCGTTCAAGATTGTGCTCTCGGTCTTCGAGTTTGGGGCTTCTTTGTTAAGGTAGTTATAGACTTCCTCAGCTTCAGGTGACAGGATTACTCTGACCGGTTTCATAGCTCAAGACCCCGCGATACAGCTTTCATAAGGTTGGGGTTCGTGTTGTGTATCCAAGTAATGCCTTTCATCGTTACGGCTATCTTGTTGCTCACCTCAAGGTATTCGAGTATGACCTTCAGGGTGTTATGGTTCACCTGTTTTGGCAGCTTTTTCTTAAGATCGGCAATAGAAACAACGCTATCCTCCATGTTTTGCAGGGTATGTTCCACCATAAGGACAGTGTTTAGAGTGGGGGAATGCTCAAGCTTTGGGGCAATCGCATACATTGACATAAACATCACCTAAAGTACTAACTAATAATAATTAGTGACAACTTAGTATATAAATGCCTTGTTTGTATAACTAAGGACCCTCCTAAATCCCAAATAAAAACCGTAAGCCCTTTTGAGTTTATGGATTATTCCCCCTAGTTATATACCTTGTATCTGCTCGGATTCAATCACAGGCGGCTGCATGCACCAGAAGCACCCGCCCGCGAATGTGGCAGTTTCAAGGTTGCCACTCCCCTTAGCCTCAACCTTCTCAGAGTCTGCGCGCCCGCTAAAGAATTTCATCAGAGATAGATACTACCATTAGACAATTAAACCATACGGTTACTATTAGGTTACAGACTCTTCCATGCTAGTCCTTCCTCTAAAACCTTCCTAAGGATAACACACCACTCAGGCGGTTCCTGCCTTGTTTTTTGATTAAGTGAATCACCTCAGTTTAGAAGGAATTGGCCTATGATGGCTGCTATGCCCATGACCATGAATTCGCTGTCTACTATGACGTCAGTTAGGGTGCGGATGTGCGGGCCGGGTTTTTGGGTTTCATGGATGTAGTAGTATGCCTGTATTGATGTCAGGTTGACTAGGGACATGAGTTTGGGGAGGATGTTGCTGAATATCGTGTATTGGGTGAAGAGCACAAGAGAAGTCAGGTAGGCGTATAGCAGAAGCCTGGTTTTTGACTCCCCGAATATCACTGGTATCGTCGGGGTCTTGTGTTTTCTGTCCCCTGCAACGTCTCTGATATCGCATACAACAGAGCTGAGGAATGAACGGGAGAATATGATGAATGCTATCACAATCACCCCCAACGTTAGGCCCGTATCGTAGTAGGCTGCCACAACACCTATTGTTATTATTGCCCAGCAGAGGGAGAGTATTATGGGTTTCCCGAGTGTAGTGTCCTTGATTCTCTCTACTTTCCGTGTTCTTGGGAGGATTTTCAAGGAATAGATTAAGGCTAAGACAATCGGGGAGACTACCATGAGGAGTGTGTTGGTATTCCTTGAGAATGCGATAATTAGGGCGATTACCACAGCCGCAGTGGACGTTTTTAGAAGGTGTTGCCGGTACTTTTTTATGAACGCGTGCCTTTTCGGGTGATTTTGCTGGTCTTCGAGGTTTCCTGAAAACCGGTCCATGTTGTACATGGCGTAGACCATGAGAAATGTTATGGCGTATGCGCCGATGCTGTGGGGCTGCCCCAGCGCTATCGTCGACATAATCGCCGCACACACCCCATCAAATGAAATCCAAATAGAACTGTGAACGGATTTTCTGAGGAGGTCGGCGATTTTGTGGTCTGATTCAGCGAACCTGTGGAGCTTTCTTATCATTTTTTATGCCAATGCGACTATCTTATCGTAGTCTTTGTTTGACAGTCTATCGTGGAGGTGGCGCCTTTCATAATTCCGTTGGAATTCGTCGCCGAAATAGTCTTTCATCAGCTGATAGTAATCCACCTTTTCTATGATGCTTTTCGCCGCCAGGGCGCCGGATATTATCGCATACCTTATCCCAAATCCTCTGGCGGCGTCCTGTATTCCGGCCGCTTCGCCGACGTAGAGTGCGTTTTCCAGTGTCAGGTTCGCGTATGGGTCCTTTAGGTAGTATCCCACACCCGATACTTCCCCTATTCTCTTCGCCCCCCCTATTTTTTCCTTGAGGGGTTTGAACGTCTCCAGGCCGTGGTTGAATAGTTGCCGTATTTTGGGGAAATGCTGCCTGGAGAATACCACAGCCATTACGGTCGTCCGGCCGTCCTGCGTGGAAATGTACGTGTATCCGTGGGGCGCGATGTCGTTGTTGTAGAGGAGATACGTGGTCTCCTTATCCACGGGGGGTTTTGCGTATACGTGGCCATAACCGCATATGTTAGCCTGATTGGATGGAGGACCGGTAGCTATTATGTTAGCCTTTTCAGCTTCTGTGTTGAATTCGAAGTTGACGGATTCCGCGAGACACTCGACATACAACTGGTTTTCGAGGGAGTTCTTGTGCTGCCCCATCATCAGCTGATAATAATGCCTGAAACCGACATTCTTCTCAAAACTCGGGGATACCTTAATCACCCGGGGGTTAATCTCATAGGCCTTAAGATTAATGTGGAATTTCCGGAGCTCTTTTATGACGTTGTTTTCGGGCGTGTTCTTGATTATGCACGTGTACGGGGGACCATCATGTCCTGAACAACCTTTCCTCCCTAATACCCTGACCTTAAACCCCTCCCTCGCCAATGTGGAGGCCGCTGCCAGCCCGGCAAGTCCCGCTCCCGCAATCCGTATCTCATCCATACTCATTCTTAGCCTGCTTTTTTCCTGTCTTTTGTTATTATGAGCGTTAGGGATATTAGGAGCAGCAAGCCCATGATTGAGAATGCCGCGCCGATGTGGTTTGTGTAGGCTGCTATTATCCCCCCCAAGGTTGGGCCGACAACGTAGCCGACATCCATGACCATGTTCCAGACGCCGGTTATGCTGCCCCGGTCATGATTTGCTGAGATGTCGGTTATTAGCCCGCTAAGTGAGGCCCAGACGAGCGCTAACCCCAGGCTAGTGAGGAAGGCCGACCCCAAGAGCCCGATCACAGTGGTCGAGAATCCGAAAAGGACGAGCGCGGCCCCGGATATGATCATCCCCAGGGTCAATGCATTAATCTTACCGTATTTATCCGCGATTCTCCCGGCGGACAATCCGAATACTATCATTGGTATGATGAACATGGCCAGTATCAGGCTGCCGGTAGTCGAATCCAGTCCAAGGTGTTGGTAGTAGAGCGGCTCATACGTCCATATGATCCCGTCTGCTATGGTGAGCAGAATCGTGAACACGAGGAGTATCACGCCGAATTTTTTCAGCTTACCGTATTGCCTAATCCCCCGCTGGAACACCTTGTCCGAGTGAAGCAGGTTCCGGAACCCCACCAAAAGAGGTTCCCTGTTTTTCACTGGGTCGGCCATCATGGAGAAGAGTACAATGCCTGCTAGTCCGACGAGTATGTACATGTGCGAGGCCGTCGCTATGCCCGCGGCAAGGGAGTCCCTCATGAGGTAGCCTATTATCATCGGCCCCAGGGCGAGTCCGAGGTTCATGGAGGCGATGAACATCCCGAAGTATTCCGATGTTGATGCCTCTGGAGCGATGTCCATCACGAACGCCCTAGCCGGGGCGTTAATCAACTGTATGGAAACCCCCAGGACTGCGACGAAGAGTATGAACTTAAGCTGCGAGTCGACGTAGGGGGCGATGAGGCCGATGAAGACTACGATGAGGAGGCCAATTCTCGCGACTGCCTTCCTTCCCACCCTATCTGAGAATTCTCCACTTGGTATGGCAATGAGTGTTGAGAGAACGTAGGGGACTGATAGCATCAACCCCACCAAGGCCACGTCATCGGTGAATTTCTCAGCCATAGCGGGCAGGAGAAACCACATGGCGCCGGCACCCGCCGAGTAGATTACGGCCAACAGGCATATCTGGATAAGCGCCGTCTTTTCCTTGGAGGAACCTTTAAGGTTGAGTTGTTCGCTCATTTTATCACCAGGTCGAGATACCCCTCATTCATGGAGGTTTCGATTTGGTCTAATACGATGGATTGGGAGGTGAAACCCGACAGCATCCCCGAACACACGCCCCTGAAGAGGGTGAATTTGAGGTCGGTGAAGTATTCGGTCCATGGGAAGAGCGAGGAAATGACCTCATATTTCCCCCCATTGGGGGTGACAAGGACGTCACCGAACCCGAGGGCCGGGAGGAAATCCATCATGAACTGCTGGAACTGATCTCCTTTCACTTCTACCGCCAGTTTTTTTCCGAAGTTGAACGCCACATCAAACAGAATCTTATCCCCCTCCGGCAACACCTGCAGCCCCTTCTCAAGAAGATACATCAGGTGGGCCTCGCAGATGAAGTAGCGCTCCCCCTTGAAGCTCAGCTTCCCCCCGGAGTATTCGAAGAAGTTGGTGTTCAACAGGTCCTCGAGAGAGTTCTTGGCGTTCTGGGAAGGCCTAACCTTGTTCATCTCCTCATAATAGGATGTCCTCTTGATTTCCGGCAGGTTGTTTTCGACAAAGTATTCCAACCCACTCCGCTTCAAGACGTCGGGCGGCGAGCATTGGATGTGACATTTTTCGTCTCCGCGGCCCATACACCTAGTCTGCACTCCCTCGATGCTCATGTCATCCATAAGGTAGCACCATATCCCAGTGCTGCCGCCGATTGACATGATGAAGCCTTTCCCGTTCTTCCTGCAGATTATGTAGTCTGTCATGTCCGCTTCGAATTTTTTTTCTTTCAGGTCTATTTTGTGCGATATTCTGCCCGCGAATATGCTTGCCAAGTAAAGCACGAAATAGTTGGTTGAGTTTAGAAACTCCTTCTCCGACGCGCTGTCTTTCAGCTGTGATAAGGCGGAAAGGTTGGCATATCCGTAGCCGAATTTCTTGCCGATGGAGTACAATGCCTCTTCGCCTTTTTTGCCATAGACGCGGACTATCTCGTTTTCCAACTCTACGAAGAGGCTCTCGGGAAAGGCTATCTCCCGCAGGCCTATGTTGTCTGACGTGCTGGACAATTTAGTCATGATGAAGCCGGGATGATTTATCTCCTCCGTCTGCGGTAACAGGACATTCTTAATGTACCATTGCACTACGTTGTCTGCTAGCTTCATCTTCCACCACCTGCGCCCAGACACTCAATATTCTGACCGGATAGGTGATACGCTGCCCCGGCACAATTCTTTAGCCTCTTCATCATCGGGCAACCATTCACTTGAGATGTATCCCGCCCTCCGCGAAGTCGAAGCCGTGGATTCCGCCCACGATTTTTGTTGAGCGCATCTTTTCCACCGTCATGCTCCTGTTCGTCTCATTGCCTATGATCTTCTGCTGGAGGCGGATGACGCCGTCAGCGGCATATTCTGGCACCGTGGATTGCCCGTCCCCTTCGGCTATGATAAGGTTGGTCGTGCCTAAGCCGGACAGCGCCTGGAATATGGCGATAACCTGCGGCCTCTTCATCTCCTCTATGAAACGCTGGAAACGGTTCAGCTTCTTTCCTTTTACTGCGTCTCTAAACGCCTCCGGCATCACCTTCGAGTAGACGCTAAGCATGGTAATCGAATCAACTACGACACGCCTCGCCTTGACCTTCTTCACATCGTTTTCCAAGACATCAAGAATCGTCTCTATGTCAAACTCCTCCTCAATCGGCCTGATGAGTATCTTCTTTTCCTTCTCCAGCTGCGTCAGGTCCCATCCGAAATCCAATGCTTGGGAGAGGAGCTTGTCCTTAGTTTCGTCACATGTAAGATACACCCCAGGCTCCCCGTTCATCGCCCCCCACACCAGAAATTGGAGAGATAATATGCTTTTGCCCGTTCCCGGACCGCCAATCGCCAGGACGTTGGCTCCTTGCGGGAAACCCCCGCTAACCAGTCCATTCAGACCGTCTATTCCTGAATTTACGCGCGCGACCATAATGACACCTCCGTAGTTGAATATCAATTACTTAGATGGGATTATTAGCGCATCAGTCGCGCACAATGAGGGCATACGGTTGTGTGCGCAATCCCGCCTCCAGCCGATAAGTTTATCGTCTCATCCACGCAGTACTAACATGAGATGCCAAGACTATTCGGCAGAGACTATCGCCGGGTTACTACGATAAGCGGCTCCGCCTTACTATACGCATTAGGCACTAGTGCATTCTGGTTCATACTCCCGATACTCGCCGAAAAGACCTTCAACGACCTATTGCTGGTGGGGTTAATCATCGCAGTGCCGAACATGGTATCGTTGCTTTTTGACATACCCCTGGGGAGACTGTCAGACAAGATAGGCCGCAAGGGGCTTATCTCGATTGGTCTTCTCATTCTGGTGCTGTTGGGTTTCGCCTTATCCTCCCTTAGGACGCTCCCGGTTTTCATCCTGTTCATGATAGTCTTTGGGTTCGCGAACCTCCTGATAATAGTGCCCGCAAGGGCGTATGTGATGGAGACCACCCCGGAAAACAAGAGATCGGAGTTCTTCGGAATCTTCGAGTCGCTCATACAAATCGGGTTCACAGTAGGCCCGATAATCGCAGGCTACCTGATCACAGACAACTTCAACATAGGCCTCACAGACACAGGAATACTCTTCTCCCTCTCCTGTCTCCTCGCGTTTTTTATAATATTGCTCATCCAAGAGACGATAACCGTTAAGGAGCCGGTCCTGAACAGCATAAAGACCATAGTAAAGACCGACTGGATTTACTTGAAAGGCCTGAGGGAATTCAAGACACTGCGCGCACCAGGGGCGGCAATACTCCTGACCACATTCATCCTCATCTTCATAGACGGCATAATCTGGTCCATGGAACCACTATACACCAAACAAGGCCTGGACGCGACAACAGTCGGATACATAATGGCCATGTTCGTAGCTCCCTTCATACTCCTGGAAGCCCCGACAGGATGGCTGGCAGACCGCGTGGGAAAAACAAAACTCTTCATAACCGGGCTGATAATAGCCGGCATATCGCTGATACTATTCGGCCTGACAACCGACCCAACCGCACTGATAATCCTAGCATTCACAGCCACCGCAGGACTAGCAGTCACAAGCCCCGCACTAGACGGCCTACTATCCGACCTGTCCGCAAACAAGATGCGGGGGAACATCGTGGGTGTGTGGGACGTGGCGGAAGACTCAGCTTACATCGTAAGCCCCATCGTAGGCGGACTAATCGCGCAGATATACGGGATAGGCGCGACCTTCATCTTCATCGGATGCCTGCCCCTAATCGGACTGCCCATCATCTACGCCGCCTTAAAGAAGGGCGCATCTAAGTGAGAAAGCGTCGGTTACTTCTTTGCCTCGGCGACTTTTCTCAGGTGGCGTATGTCCTCTTGCGTTAATCCGCCCTTCACCAGGGTTTCGCGGTCCTTAGGATTCTCCAGAATATCCAAAACACCTTTAGCGTACGCTTCGCCGAATCTTGACATGTTCACAACTGCCATCATTACCCATTTCCCCCCAACCTATTTATATTTGAGCTAGTGTTTGGCGGGCTCCACTAAAAGGCTTAAACCCAAGAGGACTGAACCCACAACCAAGATGCTCACCCAACCACGTTGGCCGGAAAAACTCAAGCCTATAACAAGAATCAGGAAAACTACGAACAACTCCCTTTTGACGCTGCCCAAAACACGTCCATACGACATAAGCATTCCAGTGAGTTACCTCGTGCTCAGATGTTAAGTTTTCCTTGGTATATGACCTTCCCGTGTCCTTTGGTGATTTTTCCGATGACGTAGCTTTCGCATCCTTTTTCTTTCAGGTGTCTGTGGATTTCTGCGATTGTTTTCGGTTCCACTACTAGCGTCATTCCAACGCCCATGTTGAATGTTCGCAACATATCCTTGTATTCGATATCCCCCATTCTTTGGATTACTTTGAATATTTCCGGGACCTTGATTTTACCAAGTTCGACTACTGCATCCAATTCTCTTGGGAGTATCCTGTTGAGGTTGCCTTCGATGCCTCCGCCTGTGATGTGCGCCATACCATGCAAATGCGGGAGGTTGAACAAGCCGCGGAAGCTCTTGTAGTAGCATTTGTGCGGCCTCAGGATTGCTTCTAAGAAGGGTTCGCCCCCGACTTTCACTTTTAATACCTCTGGTCTTTGGGCTGTTAGCTTTCGCAGTAGGGAGTATCCGTTGGTGTGTAGGCCGTTTGAGGCGACTGCCAGGACTGCGTCTCCTTCGGTTATCTTTGAGCCGTCAATTATCCTGGATTTCTCAACTACGCCGACTATGTTTGCTGTGAGGATGTAGGTTCCAGCTTCGAGGACTCCTGGTTGTTCTGAGGTCTCTCCGCCGGTGAGCACGCATTCCTGTTCCCTGCAGGCCTTTGATATGTTTTCAACGAGTTTTTTAACCACATCCTTCTCCAGTTTTCCGCATATTATGGCATCCTGTACTGCGAGTGGTTTCGCTCCCATGACGATTATATCGTTTACGAGGTGGTTGATGAGGTCATATGAGATTGATGATATCCTGTTGTGTTGGAAGGCCAGCTTCTGTTTCGACCCGGGCTCCTCGGTTTTTAAGACTAGGAGGGGGTGTTCGTATCCTGGGAATGACCCGTCATATAGGGAGGCGAACGCCCCGACTCTGTTGAGGACCCTCTTGTCGTTTGTCTTGAGGATTTTTGCCATATCTCTTTTGGCAGAATCGGCGACGTCTATGTCAACGCCAGCCTTCTTGTAGGAGATCTTCCCTCTCATAGTATTTTCAGTTCTTCTTCCAGGTCTGTGATGTCGTGGAATAGTGTTATCTCTTCTGGGGGAAGGTATAGGTTGACTTTCATGCCGGGTTTAAGTTCAGGGTGTTTGGCTGTCGAGACTGTGAAGGTCAGGCCGTCCACTTCCACTTGGAATCTTGTGGTTGAGCCCATGAAGTTGACGTCCTTGATTGTGCCTTCGAGTGTGTTTTCAAGGCGTTTTTCGAAGAGGATCTTCTCCGGCCTGATTGCAGCCACTATGTTGTTTTTTCCGGTTGTGCTTTCCGTTACCATGAGTGTGTTTCCGTTGAATGATATTGTGTTTCCCTCTCCAGAGGCCACCTTCAGGAAGTTGGATTCTCCTATGAAGTGCGCAACGTAGGGGCTGTTCGGCCGGTAGTATATCTCCTTTGGCGTTCCGATTTGTGCTATCCTGCCGTGTTTCATGACGATTATCCTGTCTGAGATGCTCATCGCATCAGCCTGGTCGTGTGTGACGTGCACGACTGTCAGTTTCAGCTTCTTCGCGGTCTTCTGTATCTCATACCTCAGCTTCAGTGCTATCTTCGGGTCGAGGGAGCTCATCGGCTCGTCAAGGAATAGTATCTTGAACCCGACCGCAAGGGAGCGGACGAGCGCGACGCGCTGCTGCATCCCGCCAGAAAGCTGCTGCGGCATGTAACCAGCCCATTCGAGGAGGTTGACCATGCGTAGCATGTCTCCGGTTTGGCTTTCTATGGCGACCTTATGGTCTCCTCTCACCAAAAGGCCGTATCCTACGTTTTCTTTCACGTCAAGGTGGGGGAATAGGGCATAGTTTTGGAACAGGTATCCGATGCTACGGTCTTCTGCTGGGACGTCAAGCACTGATTTCTTGTGGAGTAGTATGTCGCCTTCTGTCGGGTCTGTTAGGCCTGCTATCATCCTCAGGAGTGTGGTCTTGCCGCATCCTGATGGTCCGAGTAGGGTGACGTATTCTCCCTCCATTATCCTGAGGTTTATGTCTTTGACTGCCGTGTAGTCGCCGAATTTTTTGGCCACGTTTCTGAGTTCTATTATTGGCATCTTATATCACCGTTATCTCGTCTTCTATTTGCTCTCCTGCTGGGTACACCATCAGGTCTTCGGGAGGGAAGTAGACGTGTACTGCGTCGCCGACCTTGAGGTCATATTTTGAGGTTTCCACGTGTATGTGTCTGCCTTTGTTGTTGACCTCGTATCTTGTCGCTCTGCCGAGGAAGTTGGCTGCCTCTATCACGCCTTCGAGCGTGTTCCTGTCATGGTGTTCGAACCTTATCTTCTCTGATCGTATGGCTAGGATGACATCGTCTTCCTGTACTTCATTTTTTACTGCGAAGAGGTGGTGCCTGTATCTCACAAGGTGCGGGCCGGCGCGGCTTGCTCTGAGGAAGTTTGATTCCCCTATGAAGTAGGCCGCGTAGGGGGTGTTAGGTTGAGTGTAGACTTCAACGTCATCCCCTATCTGGACTATGCGTCCGTCATTCATTAGGATTATTTTGTCCCCGAGCTCCATCGCCTCCTCTTGGTTTGGGGTGACGTGGATGACTGTCAGGGCCATGTCGTCTGCCATTTTGTTAAGTTCCCTTCGCAGGAGGGTAGCTATCTTCGCATCCAGTGCATTCAGTGGCTCGTCCAACAGGAGTAGTTTTGAGCCTTTCGCCAGCACCCTGGCTAGGGCAACCCTCTGTTGCATGCCGCCGGAAAGCTCATAAGGTAGGTGGTCTGACCACTTGGAGAGACCCACCAGCTTCAGTTTCTCGTCCACTGTCTTTCGTATTTCGTTCTCGTCAACTCCCCGTACGTTTAGGCTGTAGCCTACGTTCTGTCTCACCGTCATGTGTGGGAACAGCGAGTAGTGCTGGAAGAAGAACCCTATGTTTCGCTCCTCTGGGCGTTTTGATGTGACATCAACGCCGTCGATGAGTACATTACCGTCGTCTGAGTGGTAAAGGCCTGCAAGTACCTTGAGTAGGGTTGTCTTCCCGCAGCCTGATGGCCCGAGTACCATTACGTACTCTCCGTCTTCTACTTTGAAGCTGATGTCCTTGAGGACTCTGTTGCCCCCGAACGTTTTGGAAAGTCCCTTGACTTCAATGGCTGGCATTTTTGGTTGAATCGATCTTCTTTAGAGCTATCACGAACGCGAATGATGCAAGGAAGAGTATTATGCAGGCTAGTATGGTTTTGTCGTCGACTTTGCCTTGGGTGAAGATGTCGACTAGGAGGACTGGCACCGTCTTTATGTTCTCAGACACCGACAGCGTGGCTCCGGTCTCGCTGAGGCTTCGCATGAACGTCATAATCAGGCCTGCGATTATTCCAGGCTTTATCAGAGGGAATATTATCGTCCTGAACACTGTGAGCTGCCTTGCCCCAAGCGTTCTGGCTGCGTCCTCCAGGCTTTCCTCGACTCCGCTTAAGGCTGCTGATATCGGCTTCACCATCAGTGGGAATGTGAAGCTCAGGTGCGCGAGCACGAGTATCATGGGCTCGTTAAAGGCGAAATTCTTCCAAAAGAGGCTGAGGGAGAGGCCGAGGGCACTGGTTGGGACTAGTAGTATTATGTCGCTCATCGTGTCGACTATGCCTCCGAGCCTGAACACGTCCTTTGTTATCAGGATTCCGAGGGGTATTGCGACGAGGAGGTTCACGAAGGTTACTACGAACCCTATTATGAATGACACGACGATGCCGTCTATCATAGGCTGGTCCCTGATGAGTGCGATGAACGTATCGCCCCTGATTGTTCCAAGGCCGCTCAGGACGATATAGAACGTCGGCAGCAGTATCACCAACAAAACGCCGACTGACACTAACGCGTCCCTCAACCTCACGTACCCACGGCTTAAAGTCCTCTCCTGGCTAGGCCATACGCGGAACACAGGCACCTTGAATCCGCCTGAGAATACTTTGGTGAGTAGGAGGAGGATGACTGCGGAACATATCAAAACTATGCTAACAGCCGCGGCAGAGGGGATGTCAGCGGCCTTCTTGTATGCGACGACAATCGTCGGCGCGGTTGAAAACAGGCCCGCAACCATCATAGTCGCCCCGGTCTCGCTGAGGCTCCTCGTGAACGCGAGTATCGAGCCGGAGATTACGCCAGTCTTGAAGAGGGGTAGGGATATCGTCCTGAAGACTGTCAACGGTGAGGCCCCTAGCATTGTGGCAGCCTGCTCGTGGCTTCGGTTTATCTGCACTATCGCAGCCTCTATCGAACGCACCACATACGGGAATGTGAATGCGATGTGGAGCAATGCTATGAGAATCGGACCTTTGCTGACGAGACCCTCACTGACACCAAGCAACGCACCCAACCCATCGCCCCAGAAGTAGAAAACGGATAGGCCAAGTACTGAAGTGGGCACCACAAGCGGCATGTCGATGAGCGTGTCAATAAGAAGCCTGAAACGTAGGTTAGGACGCCTGGCCATAATCCACGCAGTAGGGAGGCCGAACACCAAATCAAACAAGGTGACGACCAAGCCGATGATGAAGGAGTTCAGAAGCGCGGTCTGGCCTGCTGAATCGAGCGTGAACTTGGTCTTGAGGGCGTATGAGAGGACCCAGACCGGAGGTAGGAAGATGATGAAAACGAACACTAGAAGGGCTATCGCACACAGGAGCTTAAGCCTACCGGTGACCCTAGGCTTAGTCTGAAAACCCATGATTCAATATTCGAGAGCCAGTATAAATTTAGATATTTTTAAGAAAATAATGTAGGAGTATATATAATGACAATACACGTATATAGTAGGTTACTGAGATGGATACGCGGAAAGTGCAAAAAACAGGCGGGGCCTCCTACAGCATCACGCTCCCGAAGGATTGGGTGGAGTCAAGAGGGGTCAAAAAGAACGACAGGTTGGAGCTTTACGCGCAGCCTGACGGCACCCTATTGGTGACGACAATATCGGTGAAGAGGCAGCTGCAGCCAACAAAAGAGTTTGATGTGGACAGTATAAACGAGCCCCTGTTCCTATTCAGGCTGCTTGTGGGGGCCTACATCGCAGGCTACACGACAATCAAGTTAAAATCTAAAAGGAGGATGCCGCCGTTCGTGAGGACCGTGGTGAGGGATTTCACGCGCAGGACCATAAGCCAGGAGGTCATAGAGGAGACGGACACGAGCATTGTTATAAAGGATCTCTTGAATCCGGTGGAGCTGCCTTTTGACAATACGCTTAAAAGGATGCACAACATTGTCAGGGGCATGCACGAGGACGCTATTCGCGCCCTTGAGACAGGCAACCTAAGGACTGCAGAAGAGGTGATATCAAGGGACAACGACGTGAACAGGCTCAACTGGCTTGTGGAACACCAGTATAACCTGATATTGGGGGACATAAGCCTCCCTGAGAAGATGGGCGTCACAGTCCGCATGGCCACAGATTACTTCCTGATGAGCAGGATAATGGAACGCATAGGAGACCACGCAGTGAGGATAGCCAAGAACATCCAGAACGTCACCGGCAAGGATGTTGACAGGAAGATAATCTCGAACATAAAATCTGCTAGCGGACTTTCGCTGAACATCTTCAGCAATAGCATAAAATCCTTCTTCGAGAAAGATGCAAAGGCATCGAACACGAACATCGAGGCCGTGAAGGAGCTTGAGTCGCTCTGCGAAAAGATCAACACACAAGCCTTGAAGCAAAGCGGGGAGGTGGCGGTCTCGATAGGCTACATAGCTGAGAGCATAAGGAGGGTCGGCGAATACTCAAGCAACATATCAGAGAACGTCATAGACCACATAGTCGCTGAAAAGGGGTGACTAGGTACCCTGGCGCTCTTTCTTAATATCATCCAACACATCGGCTGATAGCGGAATGTCGCCTAAGCCTTTGCTAAGTAGTTTAATTCTTGTGCCGATTACTGCAGCCATTATCTTCAGCGCAGGAATAACGCCGCCCTTCTCCATTACCATATCCATGACTTCAACGCCGGCCCCCTTCTTGTGGCCTTCGAGATGCGGCGCGTTATAGAGACTGAATATGGCTTCCTGCGACTCCATCGACTTC
>JAZDIN010000015.1:0-48476 GCA_043804895.1 Candidatus Altarchaeota archaeon | reverse complement strand
CAGCCTACCGCCCCCATAACGTGGTTCTGGTAAAGCAGGTTGTACCTGTGGCCTCTGCTTATCATCCAACCGTCTAACGCCTCCCTTGAGTCCGTCGAATCCACTGGAGTCCCATCCTTATAGCGGCTTAGGACCCCGATGTTCTCAACGACATTCTCGTATGAGTAGAAACCGAACATGCCTTTCATGTCCTTGGCGCATTCCCCCTCAGGCGTGACGTGGTCGAAGTAGCCCCTGTCGAACATGTCCCTGGACCTGTATACTGCAAGATAATACGCTCTCTCATCCCAGACTATCCTGCACCTACCATAATCCTGCCTTATTGAGTTCAAGTAGTCTATTGACTTTTTAGAGTCAGCAAGCCAGTCGCGTTCCCCACCCACCTTCCCAAGCTGCACATCCAGTTCCCTGGCTAGGCTCTCGTCCAACTCAACAGTCTCGTGTGCGGCGGCGGAAGGCAGGGGCGACACGCTCGAACCAGTTATCCTCTCCAACCTGTACTCCATCGGGATGCCAACTATGTTCACAAGCGAGAAGACTATTGCGAAAGTCAGGACCAGGGTCAGGGGGTTGACCAAACACACCCTTCCCTTCACTAGGATGGGATGGGGGGTTGTGACAGTAAACCCCAGTTTAAGCTTCTCTTTCGAGGATTCCATCACGCCTCAGCAGTCGCTGGCATCCTCGCCCTGTCGAAGTGGACGGCAGCCAGCCATGCGACAGAAAGCGCCGCCGTTATCGCCAGGCCGAGCAGAAGGTCTCCGACAAGGTTAGGGCCTATCAGGAACAGTTCCCCATTCCACAGGTGGTCTACGATTCCGAACACAGACCCCCCGGAAAACAGCATCGTGAACCACTGAGCATGTTTGCCATGGAAGCCGTACCTTCTCCGATAAACAATCGACAACGCCGCAACAACTGCCGGAACCGCATAACACACCATAATATCACCTAACCGATTTTAATCCAATACACATGCACCCAAAAGCTTAAAAATACGCAGTATTTAGGCATGCTGGAATAATAGAGGTTATGGAACTTTCGGATTGCATCAGGGGCAGGAGGAGCGTCCGGCAGTACATGGAAAAGCCGGTGGAGGCCGAGAAGGTCCAGGCCATATTGGACGCAGCAGCCATGGCCCCCACAGCCAGGAACACACAGCAGTGGAGGTTCACGGTAGTCGAAAAGAGGGAGGAGATTAAAAGACTGTCAGAGGAGACTAAAATGAACCTCGGCCTACTCGGCCGCGGATTAGACCTGGCGGAACTGATATCCTCTAAGGATGACACGATATTCTACAGTGCCCCCCTCCTAATACTCGTCTCAGCGAAGAGGGGCGACAAATGGGCTCACATAGACTGCGGAATAGCTGCCGAGAATATGATGCTCGCTGCATATGACATGGGACTTGGAAGCTGCTACATCGGGTTTGCGAACAGCCTCAACAACGACAGGAAGATATTGATGGAATTGGCCGTCCCTGAAGACTATGAAATCATCGCGCCACTCATATTCGGGTACCCGAAGAAACAGCCGGCACAGAAGGAGAGGAAGGTGAAAGTGCTGAAGTGGATTAAGTGAAATATGGCCTCTAAGTTTGTCTTATCCCTGGTGTTGTGCGTTCTCGTGTGCGGGTGCATAGAGGAGGCTGAAGTGAAAGGCAAGCAGATATGCCCGGACGGCTCGGTTGTTGATGATTTGATTCTCTGTAAGCCAACGACGACCGCTGACAACTATGCTGCGAAGGTGAAAGGTTGCGAGAAGATTCCGGGCGGCGAGGAAAGGGACGTTTGCTTCACCTCACTCGCAGTCGACTACAGGCGGGTTGAATTGTGCGACAAGGTCAATGACACTGAATGGATATTCGAGTGTTACGGGAGGCTTAACTCAACCTACCTGATGCCTTTCATAACCACGTCCACATCATCCACAGTCACGACCACGCACTCGACAACGACTTCGACAATACTCCTTTGCGGCAACGGAGTAATCGACGCAGGCGAAGTATGCGACCCCGGCGCCTTATGCGGGGGCTACGACGGAGTGTGCAAAATCCTCTACAACGGGAAACTCGCCATCTGCCTCTACGAAAACAACTGCGACTACAACAGCCAAACCACCACAGCAGGCAGAAGATACGACCTAGGCCGATGCGAAGGGTGCAATGGGCCGACTCTTGAGTACCCCTGCACATGCCTTGGGGAATTACAGCCAACCAACACGACAACCACCACACTCAAAGAAGGACACTACGCCTGCTCAGACGGCCAATGCCTTTGGACAGCCGGCAACGGAACCGAAGAGTGCACAGTTAACAGGGAATGCTTCCACTTCGAATGCGAAGACGGGGAATGCATCCTCGACAAGACTCCCGGCAACAACACCTGCACCGGAGCTCAAGACTGCATCACAATATGGGATTAGAAGGTGACATCACCTTTCAGGTCCGGCTCCTTCCCCTCCCACTCTGTGGTTGTGAACTGACCTGATTTTTGAAGGAAGTCTTCGAGTTTCCTGTAGTTTCCGATGAGCGTAACCTTCTCAGCCTCCTCTTCGCTCAGTTTGAACTTTAACGTATACCAGACGTTAGTCTCATTCTTCACGAACTCATCCGGCGGGAGTCTGACATCATCTATTCCGAGTGACCGCGCCATCATCAGCCCAGCCAGACCCATGAGCAGATACCGGTCGCGGTGCCTGAACGCTGAGAATTTCGAGTTAGACTCTAACCCGGATGTCCTGTACTCCAATTCCCGCATGGCTTCTTTATCGCCAGCTTCCACAGCCCTCTCCACTAGTGCCTTCAGCTTGTCAGCCGGCAAATCATCCGGGCTATTAGATTGCACAGGGTATATGAACATGAAAGGCTTATTCCCCTTCGGTATTATGATATGATATTTGGCTGAATAGGTAACGGCGTCAGGGTGTTTCTCTCTCTTGGGATAGACTGACGAAGGCACATATATTACGTCTCCGCCCTCCTCCTCAGGATAGTCTCTGTGAACCCAATGGGGTTTCACGCTGCCCAATGGGTCTCCCTCCACAGGCTTAAGCCCTAAACATACCGTTGTGACAGATATGCCATAAGGCTTGTAGGAGTTAGCCTTCTTGTACAACGATACAAAACCAGCCGTCTTCTGCACATCCAAACCGGAGAAATCAAGGCCGAAGTCCAAGGCAGTTCTTGGAACGTCTATCGTCTCAGAAGTCAAGGCATTCAACACCTCCTCAATGCGTTTTATGGCATCCTCAGCCTTCACAGGCGGAATCCGGGAGATTATATCCTCCTTCAACTCGAGCAACTCTGGCCTCACATCCGGGATGGGTTTGACCTTGACAGACATACTATAACCTATGGGTCGTCCTATGAATAAATCCTGGCAACTCAACTTTGGATTCGTTCGCAGTCGCGCCTTTTGCTGTCGTCCGTGATTCTCCCGCAAAGCGTACTGTTCCCACTCGCCAATATCATGGTCTCAAAGCAGTCGTCGCGCCGCTCCACAGGCCGTATCAGGTCGCAGACTTCGGGGTCCTTTGTCTTCTGTGCGGTGTTTGTGTAACAGTTCCAGTCCTCCTCATAATCCTCGAATCCGACCCTCTTCTTGCACCAGAATGTATCGTTCGTAGCCTTCAGCTTCTCAATGTAGCAGGTTTTCCTCAGCTCATCAGGCACATCCTCGCAGCAGTCTTCTTCGGAATCTTTCATCTGCAGGCACATCTCCAGCTTAACGTCTGCTATGCAATCCGGAATCAAATCATCCCTTGACATACTCTGGTAAACCCGCCGGCACAGGCCGCTGTCGTTGCGGGCCGCAGCCAATTTGATGAGGCAGTCCCCGTATTCCGGGTATTTGACGCACGCGTCCAAGTTGTCTCTCAGCCTTATCAGGGCATAGTAGCATCCGTCCTGCAACGTCCCCTGCCGGATTGACTCACACTCCTTAACGTCGTTGGATTCGACGATGAACTTCTCCAGGCACAGCTGCCTGTAGGGGAATCCCTCACAATCATTCCGCGAACTGAACCTGTTGATAAACTCCATCACGCACGTCTCATTCCCACTGAAGACGTCCAGAATCAAGACCTTCTTCTTTTCATCGAATACGTCCTCGCCCAGGGACAGGAACACTGACTTGGTTAACGGCTCCCAACTGTGCTCCAACCCAGGAAACGGGCACATGCTAGCGTTCCCGGACTCCACTGCCTCGCATGCCGCCCTCTTGTATATGCTGAGGCCAGCGCAACCGTCGGGGATTGTGGAAGATGTCGTAGTCTGGGTAGTTGAGGTTACTGTCGACTTAGGCAGGGTCGAAGTCGAGGACGCGACTGTCGTCGTCGAAGTCGTATCCGGACTGATGGCACATTTCCCGGGGCTACCAACCACGGAGCCGTCAGGGCAGACATACTCGCGCTGCACCACCGTCTGAGACTGAAGACACCCGCACACTAAAACCAGCAGACCAAAAACCACCCAACGCATCATAGAACAAATACGACCACGGAATAAAAAAGCATGATATTTCATGTAGTGCCTAACTTCCGAATATCATCCCTGCTATCCTGTCGAAGAATCCACCGCCTTTAGGCTGGGTCGTTGTGGTGGCCGTGGTCGGGGTCGTCTGAGTCTGTTGTGGTTCGGCCTCGCATTGTAGCATGCACCCTGGTTGGCCGTTTTCGGTCCACGTTGGGGCGCTGTCGCAACTGTTGAGGACGCCATAGTTGCCCTGTGAGTCGGACCTTATGTCTTCGCTGTTGCCACAGGCTTTGTTCCAGACTAGGACGCTGCCTGAGCCGCCGACTTTTATCCCTGTTCTATAGTTTCTGACGTCGCAGTTGACGAGGAGCACGTTGCTGCCAGTGACTTTTATCCCGGTACCCTGCCTGAACACCACAGCGTTCGGGTTCGCGAACACTGGCCTCTTCGTGAACCCGACGAACGACTTCAACGTCGTGGACGTCGTCGAGGTCGTCACCGCGGCCTTGCTGATTGTAATGGGAGTGAATGTGAACTTTAATGTTGTAACGGTCGAAGCCGTAGTGGAAGTCGTCTGGACTAAGCCGACGTTCGCCGCAACATTCGGGATGGTTACTGTCGTCTTCAGCGTCGTTGTTGTAGCCTTCAACGTCGTCGTTGACGATGTGGCCAGTCCTTTCACAAGTGTCGCCGTGGTCCTTATCGTGGGCGCTGTTGGCTTTAAGGTGGATGATGTTGTAGGTATTGTGGCCATGACATTGGCGCCGGTGTGCTGAGCCCCCAAGTCCGTGTCTGGCGCAATCAGCGCAGCCCCGTTGCAGTCGAGTGTCAGGTCGGAGCCTGAGACTATTATGACTCCCTCTTCTCCGGAATCCGCTATCGTGTATGTTCCCTCGCACAGTCTCGCGTCCGCTCCTATCCTCAGGTCGTCTACTGGGTTGTAGCAGAGCATGCACTGGTAGCATCCGTCGTTGGCGTTTGCGTTTCCGACGTCGCATTCCTCGAAGTCGTCCAATACGCCGTCGCCGCAGTGTGCTCTTCTGCAGTCCTTCCTACAGGCGTTAGGTATCTCGTCGCTGTTGTGGTAGTCGTCGTCGCATTCCTCCCCCGAGTCTATAGCGTAGTCTCCGCAGCTTGGTAGGACGCAGTCGGTCCTGCATGCGTCAGGCGCTGAGTCGCTGTTCATCTGCCCGTTGTCGCACTCCTCGGCGCCTTCTTTTGCGCCGTCGCCGCAGAGCGAATAGTGGCACGTCGACTTGAACTTGCAGTCGCTCTTGCAACTGAGGCTGCCGTAGGGGCCGCAGTAGTAATCTATGTGCTGTTGGGCGCTGCTGGAGTAGTCCTTCGGGCTGTCCTTGTCGAACTTGCAGATTGTGTTGCAGTTGTATCCCCTCAAATCAGTGCCATCGCACTCCTCAGAGCCTTCTGCGTTGTTGTTCCCGCAGGATGCTGCGGAGGCGGTCCCTAACATAAGCAGAAACAGAACCGCAACCCAACCAACCTTCACCATGGTATAGAAGAGGTAGGGGTATTATAAATATAAGGTTTCATGCGAATACTAGGTCATGAAAATCAAGGAGATAACTCTACAAGGATTGGATGCGAAGAAGTTCATCAAGGGGAAGGTTGCTGAGATTTCCGAGACCGTCGGGGATGGTCTGGCCGTCAACGCGCTCTCGGGCGGTGTGGACTCGTCTGCGGTCACGATGCTAGGCCATAAGGCGTTGGGCGGCAGGCTCAGGACGTACTTTATCGACAACGGTATCATGCGCGAAGGCGAGCCGAAAAAGATTCAGACTCTGTTCGCTAAACTGGGCGTAAAGGTGGAGGTTGTGGACGCGAGGGAAGAGTTCTTCAACGCTCTCAAAGGCATAACAGACCCTGAGGAGAAGAGGGAAGCAATCACCCAGACATTCTACAAGCACGTCTTCGGTAGGCTCGTGAGGGAAAGCGGAGCGAAGTACCTCCTCCAGGGGACGATACTAACCGACGTCGACGAGACGGTCGCGGGAATAAAAAGGCAGCACAACGTGTTCGAGCAGCTGGGCATCGACACCCAGGAGGCGTTCGGTTACAAGATTATCGAACCCCTAGTGCAGCTGAGGAAGCCGGCTGTCAGGAAACTCTCCAAAGCCCTCGGACTCCCGAAGGAAATTTACGCTAGGCCGCCGTTTCCAGGGCCGGCGCTGTCTGCGAGGGTAATCGGCGAGGCGACGCCAGAGCGAGTGGAGACCGTCAGGAAGGCGACGAAAATCGTCGAAGAGGAATTGTGCAAGACAAAGGCGTTCCAGTATATGGCGATTCTACACAGTGACATGGTCACAGGCTTAAGGGACAACCGGAGGCAGTTCGGTTTCCAAATCGAGGTCAGGTGCTGGGACAGCAAGGACGCGAGGGTCGGCTCGCCGACTAGGCTGCCGTACAGTAAGCTGGAGAAGCTGGCTGAGAGGCTGACCAACGAGGTTGCCGGAGTCGTAAGCGTCACATACAACATCACAACGAAGCCGCCGTCGACGATAGAGGCAGTCTGAGTAGGACGATTTTCGGTTTTTTCCGAAGTAAACCGGGAGGGTTCTTAAGGGGGGCGCTGAATACTCTACCATGAAAAAGGAATTCATCATTGTCATGACCGCGTTGGTTTTCGCGGTCGGGTTAAGCGGCTGCGTAGAATCAGGTAAAGAAATAGCCAGCTTCGAGGATTGCGCGGCCGCCGGGAATCCTATAATGGAAAGTTACCCGAGGCAGTGCGCTGCCGGGGGGAAGACGTTCACCGAGGTTGTGAAAGAGCCTGTAAGGGAGCCACCTCTTGGTGGGGACCGGGACGAGCACGGCTGCATCGGCTCAGCAGGATACAGCTGGTGCGAGGCTAAACAGAAGTGCCTACGCAAGTGGGAGGAAAACTGCACTGAAGTTGAGGAACACCAGTGCACTCCGGAGTCGAGGAAGGGTGGCATGTGCACCAAGGAGTACATGCCCGTGTGCGGCTGGTTCAACGAGTCGATAAAGTGCTTCGCATACCCGTGCGCTAACACATACTCTAACCCGTGCATGGCATGCTCTGACCTTAAGGTGGGGTACTACACTGTGGGCGAATGCCAAAAGACAACGCACGTCTGCACAGACGAGGAGAGGGATAACATCGCATGCACGTTGGAGTATGCGCCTGTGTGCGGCAGCGACGGAGTCACATACGGGAACGGATGCGGCGCATGCTCTGCCAGAGTCGATTCGTGGACTCAAGGCGAATGTCAGACAAGGTGCGGCGAATGTCCGCAGCTTTCTCCGCCTTCGCCGACGTTCTGCGAGGACGGGACCATAGTCGAAGGCCGAACTGATGAGTGCGGGTGCAGGGGCCCCCCGCAGTGCAGGAGAGGAGGCGGGCTCGCGTTTGATGAGGTCCTCATGATAGCGGAAGGCAGCGAATGCGCACAGGAGGGAGCACTCACCGATAGGGTAACATATAATGGCTACACGAGGACATGGTGGATTGATCTTGAACCAATAGGACCTAACCCTCAGTGTAACCCGGCGTGCGTCGTCAGCGAAGACACCCGCACCGCAGAGATAAACTGGAGATGCACGGGGCTGATAACCACCTAAGAGTTTTTCAAATACCCGGGCGTGTAGATACCCCTCAGCCCTTATATTCCCCTATTACCTCTATCCCTAACATGAACTATCATGTTTTGGTTTTGGCGGTTTTGTTGGTTTTTTGTTCAGTGCCTGCCGCAGTCTCGGCTGCGGGAGGAGTAGACGGTAACGGCGTCGTTAAGGATGCGCGCGACATGGAGCGGGTGGATTTCATCCACTTCAAGAAGGCGAAGCCAGGGGGTGGCAAGCCCGGAGGCGACACCTGCTACAAGCTGATGGGCGTGAAGTGGAACACTCTACCTGTCAACTACACCATCAACCCGACAAACTCTAACGGCCTCACAGAATCCTTCGTCACAGCGGCAGTATCAACCTCCGCCGATACGTGGGACGCGGACACGACACCTAACCTGTTCAACGACGCATACTCAGTGGACTACAACGCCTCCTACGGGGTGCTCGATGGTAAGAACAGTTTAGTCTTCGGTTCCTACTCCAACTCTGGTGTGATAGCCATAACCTCCATATGGTACAACAGAAAGACCAAGCAGATTGGGGAGTTCGACATACTCTTCAACACGTACTACCAGTGGGGAGATGCTGAACAGGACCCGGCGCTGATGGACCTGCAAAATATCGCCACCCATGAGCTAGGCCACGGCATAGGACTCAACGACATCTACAGGGGCGCATGCTCTGCTGTCACAATGTACGGTTACTCGGACAACGGGGAAACCGACAAGAGGACGCTGGAGCAGCCTGACATTACTGGACTACAGAGTATGTACGGGGCATAGGAACGTACGGTTTCACACTCCTGTTTTGATGAAGTATGCTCCTATGGCGAGTAGGAGGAGGGCTAGGAGGTTTTTCACTGGATTAATGTATCTGCCGAGCATTCCCTCCCTCCCTTTGGCTACGGAGGCTGAGACTAGCGCGTACCATCCTAGGTCAGCGCCCCAGTGGCCGATGAGGACTAAGAGCGCCCCTGGGAGGCCTGCGTTTCTTATTCCCTCCACAAGGAGTCTCGCTCCTGCGGTGGCCCACCAGACTGGCATGCTCGGGTTCAGGGCGGTGAAGAGTATGCCGCCTGTTATGGTCCCGTACTTGGCTGCGCTGTTTTGTCCAGTCAAGTCCCATCTAGCTTTGATGAGACCGTATGCTGTGTACATCATGAATGCTCCGCCGAGTATGCTAACTGACTTGACGAAGAGTTCCGACGTCATGAGGGCTGTGACTCCGACGAATAGGACTGCTATGATGGCGAATTCGACGATGGCGTGGCCTGCCACGACGAGCACACCAGTCCTAGCTCCCTTGCGGAGGGATTCTGCAATCGTGTACACGAGAAGCGGCCCTGGTATCATCGCGCCGCTCAATCCAACGATGAATCCGAGGGCAAGCAGGTATGGTGCGTCCAATCAGTACCACCCGTATTTCCTCTTCTGCTTCCTCTCAGCTTGGCCCCAGGACAGGACTCGGAGGCCGCTCATCAGCACGTCCGGGTTGTTCCTGTCAGCAGCCCTGTCGACGTAATGTTGGGGGTTTTTTGTCACAGCATTCCTTGCCTCCCCCTCGCTGAGGCCGAGGTTTGCTGCGAACAAGATTATGTCCTGTGGTGTTCTGACGTCAAAACTGTTCCTCGCCCCGCATGAGAGGACCACATTCACACCGTATCTCTTCGCGAGCCTCAGGTTCTGCGCCACCCTCCCGACTGTCTGCGCGCGTCTGACGCCTGTTGCATGGAGGATGTTCCCAATATTCACCAAGTAGCCGATTCCCCTCTCAGCCATGAATGCGGCCATTATGTCATCTAACCCGGAGCTCCTCTGCCGTATCAAATCACGTTCCTCGTTAGCCTCCGGGTTGACTATCAAATCCACATCATAGCATTCGGAGGCCTCGCGGCACACGTCCTCGGTTCGGCCGTCAACGATTGTCAGGTCTGCGAAGTCGAGGGCCGTCCTCGCGTTTTTGGTTGGCTCTGATGTTATGAGCGCGCCGGCTAGGGTGTCGTGTTTTTCCGCCTCCTCGGCGAACTTTCTGAAGTCGCTGTGGTTCCTGTATTCGTTGACTGCGCAGAAGTCATTCCATCCTAGATGTTTGCCAAATTCGACAGAATTTGGGCTTGAGAAGAGGTCAGTGTAGTGCATCTTCAATCATCTTTCTTGCCGATTCGACGGCATTCTCCTTTTTCGCCGGGTATGCTGCGAGCTTGACTGTCACGTGTATTGGGTCTTTGTATTCTAGTACGATGTTGCCTGCCTTCGCCTCGGTCTTGCTGAGTCTGATGTAGAGTTTGCAGTCATCGTCGACGAAGCTTTCTAGGTTGTCGAGGATTTTCCTCCTGTCGTAGTCGTCGAGCCTCTTGAAAAGCGTCGTTGCGAACTCTTCTACCTCCTTCTGCCTTGTGAGCTGCGACTTTAACTCCACAAGCTCCATCATGAAGACGCCACCTTCGGTCTCAGGCTCAATAGCCCTCTCGTCAATGGCCGCGTCCTTCGGCAGGATTGCTTCCAGCGTCTCACTCAGCTTAGGCACGTCCTGCCTTGCAGCGAACACGCTGACTGTTATGTGGTGCGCTTTCACTCCTACTTTATCCTGGCCCCAGGTTTCGCCTTCTTCTCCGGCTGCAGCAGTATCGGGTTCCCCTCATCGTCCACGGCAGCGAGGAGCATGCCCTGGCTTTCTACGCCGCGTATCTTAGCAGGCTTTAGGTTGGCGACTACTATTATCTGGCGGCCGACTATGTCCTTCTGGTACTTTTCCTTTATTCCTGCGACGAGCGTCCGTTCGCCTAGGTCTCCCATATCCACTTTCAATACCATGAGATTGTCCGCGTTCGGGTGGTCTTTGGCTTCCTTGACGACCCCCACCCTCAGGTCCACTTTGTTGAATTCCTCGTAGTCTACCATCTTCGTTCCCTCCTTTTTTATTTCACCAGCCTCGTGCGGCAGGTATTTTTTCTTGAACTCCTCCAACTTCTCATCCTCTATCTTAGCGTACAGCGCCTGGACCTTGCCTATCCTATGGCCCCCTTCCAATCCGAGCCTTATCGCATCCTCCCACCTTTGGTCGTGTACCGAGCCTTCTAGTGCTAGCATCTTCCAAATCTTCTCCGCAGAGTACGGCAGGAGCGGGGCCATGGTTATCGCCAGGCTTCTCAGGAGGTTGCCGCACAGGTAGAGGGTGTTTCCACCCTTGTTCTTCCACGGCTGCTTACCCTGGAAGTACTTGTTCCCTTCCTGCGCTAGGCTCATCATCTGGCTTTGGGCGTTTATGAAGTCCAGTCTGTCTATGAGCTCACCCACCTTCTTTGGCTGGGTCTTGATGTGTTCGATTAGCTTCTGGTCTTCGGGGTCTAATCCGACAGGGTTAGGCACTTGCCCCCCCTCCTTCTCCATGAACATCATCACCCTGTTGACAAGGTTCCCCAAAGTCGCTATCAACTCGTTGTTGACCCTCGACTGGAAATCATTTAGAGAGAAGTCGCTGTCAGAGCTCTGAGGCGTGATAGTGAGGAGGTAATACCTCAGTAGGTCAGGCTCGAACTCCCTCAGGCAGTCGTGAAGCCACAGCACCCACTTCCTCGACGTGCTCATCTTCCTACCCTCAAGGTTCAGGTATTCGTTCGACGCAATCTGCCACGGTAGGTTGAAGCCCCCGTGGGCCATGAGCATCGCAGGCCAGATTATCGCATGGAAGGGTATGTTGTCTTTCCCTATGAAATGGACTATCTTGGTCTTGCCGCCGAGCCAGTACTCCTCCCACTTTTTGGGCGTCCCAATCCCCTGAGCCCACTCCTTGGTGGAGCTGATATACCCGATGGGCGCGTCGAACCAGACGTACAACACCTTCCCCTCAGCGCCATCAACCGGCACCGGCACACCCCAGCTTAAATCCCTAGTAATCGCCCTATCCTGGAGGCCTTCCCTAATCCAACCTGACGCGAAGTTCCTCGCGTTCGCAGGCCAGTGCCTGTTGCCATCCACCCAGGCCCGCAGGTTCTCGGAGAGTTCGCTCAGCTTGAAGAACCAGTGGTCCGTCTCCCTCATCTCGGGCGTGTTCCTGCATATGACGCAGTATGGCTTCTTCAGCTCGTGCGGCTCAAGCTGGGTGCCGCACTTCTCGCACTGGTCTCCGCGCTCGTCTTGGCTTTCGCACTTCGGGCACACGCCCTTCACGTAACGGTCAGGCAGGAACCTCCTGCAGTTCGGGCAGTATGGTCTGAGGACTGTCTTCTTGTATATGAACCCCTTGTCAAGGAGTGTCCTGAAGAACTCCTGCGACTCTTTGTGGTGTATCGGCCTTGCGGTTCCGCTGAAGTTGGTGAACTTGACTCCAATACCTTCGAACGCCTTCAGGTGCATCTCGTGGTATTTTGCCACCACCTCGCCCGGCGTTATACCCTCCTGCTCAGCTGTCACTGAAATTGGTGTTCCGTGCTCGTCTGTGCCGCAGATGTATATGACGTCGTCTCCGAGCATCCTGTGGTACCTGACATACACGTCAGCAGGCACGTAGCATCCTATCGCATGCCCTATGTGAATCGGCCCGTTAGCGTACGGGAGGGCTGCAGTGACGAGAATCCTCTCAGCCATCGTAGAGGACATAGTGTTTAGTGGAATATAAGTCTGTCTTTCAGCGTAGGGAATTCGCGTCTCCATGAGGCGATTTCATCAGATTTCGCCTCTCCGATTAGGACTTCTTCTCCGTCGCCGGCCTCTGCGACAACCTCGCCCTTCGGGGAAACTATCATCGAACCTCCGAAAAAGGAGTGCTTCGGGGAATTCCCGACCCTGTTGACTCCGACGACATACGCCTGGTTTTCGATGGCCCTCGCCTTCAGTAGCGTCACCCAGTGTTCCTTCCGTGGGTTAGGCCAGTTGGCTGCGACGATGAACATGTCAGCTCCCTTCCCGACTGCTGCCCTGAAGAGTTCCGGGAACCGGAGGTCGTAGCAGATGAACGGGGAGACGGTGAAGCCGCATGCCTTGAAGGCGACCACCCCCTTACCGGGGGAATAGTATCTGTGTTCCCTGTCGTATGTGAACAGGCGGTTCTTGTAGTATCTACAGACCGCAGAACCTTTAGGGTCGTATGCGACCACGCTGTTCCTCGGCAGTCCTGCCGGGTTCTTCTGAATGTATGAGCCAACCAGGTATATCCCGTGTTCTCTCGCCTTCTTGAACAGGAATGAGCACGTCGGACCATCCAGACTTTCGGCAAACTTCTTCGGAGTGCGTGTGACTCCTGTTGAGAAAAGCTCAGGAAGACAGACCAAATCAGCGCCCGACTTCACAGCCTCCTTTATCAGCTCCCCTGCATGGGCTATGTTCTCGGACGGCTCCTCCCACACGACGTCCAACTGGACGCACGCCACATTCATGCTAGGTGCTTCTCGAGCTTCTCCTTCATCCTCTCCTTCGGAAGCGCTCCCACAATCCTGTCAACAACCTTCCCATCCTTGAACACGAGGAGCGTCGGTATGCTCATCACCTGATGTTTGACTGCTGGGCCGTTGTGCTCGTCTATGTTCAGCTTGTAGAATGTCACCCTCCCTAAATACTCCTTAGACAAGGCCTCGACTGTCGGGGCTATCATCCTACAGGGCATGCACCATGGCGCCCACAAGTCCACTACGACCAGGCCGGATTTCACAGCCTGGTCGAACGAACCTTCCGTTAGTTCTTCTACCATCCTCAGCCGCAGTCTCCGCTTGCTGGAACCCCTCCACTGTTGGTGCTGAGGGTGTTCTCGCAGCCTGGCAGGCCTGTGTTGTATTTGCAGTAGCCGCTCTTGATGGCATCGGCCGCTATGCCGCTGAACTGGTACCTGTTGTTGGCAAGCCATGTCGGGCTTCCGCCTATCTTCAGCTGCTCTGCGATCTTCAGGTCGTCCCTGAGGAGTTGTTTCCCCTCAGCGCCTTCAGAGCAGGCCTTGATTTTCGCTGCGTCCATGCCGTTGTCTGTCGCGCATGACTCCCATGCGGTGCCCTTTATGTTTTTGTTCCTGCACCAGATGTAGTCCATGTACTTGTAGTTTGTGGGGTAGTATTTCATCGCGCACAGTTCGTGGATGTTCTCGTCTACCTCCCCCTGTCCGTGTAGGCTCGTGAACGCGCCAGTCTGCTCGTTGTATCCTGCGATGTAGTGTACGCTAAATTGCAGGTCCTTGAAGTTGCTGATAACGTCCTTCATCGAGTTCAACGCCTGCACCCCGTAGGGGCACTGGCTCATCACGAAGACGTCAAGTTTCTTCGGCATCTCAGGTCTGCAAACCGATGTGTCCTTGCATGTGGCGTCTGCGCAGTCGACTTTCCCATCTCCCGTGTCGTCGACTCCGTTGTCGCATATCTCTGCGGTCGGGTCGAAGTCTGAGCCTACAGTAAGGCTGAGGTATTTGCCAGCTGGGGTCAGGTACCTCTGCACGTTGCTGTACCCTGAATCAGTCTTCACCTTATCATCGAAGAGTACTGCCGGCAGGTATTTGAGGCTGGAGTCCTTGTAGAGCTTCTTCCCCTCAGCGCTCCCGTAGTCCACTCTCTTAATTACAGCTCCGGAGAACACGTTCTTCAAGCTAGATTCAAGCGCTGTTGTACTGCACTCCTTACACCTGGCATCATTCAGTATTATCACATCCAACTTCACCGGGGCAGGGATGCTGCTGCAGGCCGCTGGTTTCTCGCTCAAGGCATTGCACAACGCAGTCGTGAAGTCCGTATCCTTCCTGCCGCCGTTGTAGCCCTGACCGTTGAGGAACATGGTGGGGCTGCCCCTCGCACCAGCCTTGGTGGAGGCAGCTATCGAATCCTTCAGAAGCTGCTTCCCCTCAGCACCCTCAGCGCACGCCTTAATCTTGGCTGAGTCCATGCCGTTATCCCTTGCGCACGGCTCCCAATCGGGGCTGGTTATGGCCTTGTTCCTGCATGATATGTAATCCATGTACTTGTAGTTTGTTGGGTAGTATTTCATGGTGCATAGTTCGCGAATGTCTTCATCGACCTCCCCCTGCCCGTGTAGGCTGCTGAACGTCCCATCACCCTTGTCGTTGGCGATGAAATTCACCCTGAAGTCAACATAGCCGCCCATCTTCTTCAAAACAGGCGCTATCCCATCCAAAACCTGGACACCGTAGGGGCACTGGCTCATCACATAAAACTCCAACTTGGCTTTCGCACCCTTCGCAGTCTCGCCGACCAGGTTCACATCAACTCCCCCGGCCTTCGGGCCGCCTGACCCGAGGATGGTGCCCTTAAGCTCATCCACCTGCTTACCTAAAGTTGAATTCTGGTAGAATAGGTAGAAGTTGAACAAAAGCGAAACGATAAGCAGCACAGCCAAAACCTTATCCAAGGATAATATACTCCCGTTGCCCGAAGCTTTCTGCGCATGAACCTCATGCACAACATGCTTCTTAGCAACCCTAACCTTCCTAACACCGCCACGGCGGCCGTGCACCTTCACAGCTGAACCCGAATCGCCCGCATCCTTCCTTTCATCAACAGCCATCTTAAAAACACCTTCATTAGTATAATAATATGTCATATACTAACGGAAACAACGGTTAAAAACTTAGATAAATAAGATAATTTACTAGTTAAGTAGTACCATGCAGTTGACAGAGTATTTCTACAAGAAGCTAACTCCTGAGGTAAAGCATACGCTCCTGCTTTTCATTGCGACACGTATTATTCTGACGCTGATAGGAGTAAATGCAAGAGTAGTGGGTTATTCTGCCACACCATCCCCTTTTATGTATGTCAACTATGACCCAATATGGCTTGGCATATGGGGCATGTGGGATAGTGTCTGGTATCTGGATATTGCTAAAAATTGGGGCCAGACAATAAGCATATACTCGTTTTTCCCCCTCCTCATGAGGCTTCTGGGAATCGCCATGGGTGATTATTTTCTTGCAGGGGTTATAATCTCCAACATATCCCTACTTGTCGCATCCATATTCCTCTACAAGCTCATTAGACTCCAGTATGACAACGATACTGCCCTGAGGTCTGTAACATATCTATATGCTTTTCCATCAGCCTTTATTCTTTCTGCTATCCTCTCGGAAAGCCTGTTCCTTGCACTATTGGTCATGTGCTTCTACTACGCAAGAAAGGAGGAATGGGCAAAAGTAGGGGTCATAGGTTTTTTCCTGACTCTAACAAGACCCGTAGGGGTGTTAGTTCTGCCGCCACTACTTGGCGAATACCTAAAAGTCAGAGGGTATACTCTCCGGAAAATAAACTTTAACGTGCTCTTCCTATCCCTCATACCCCTCAGTTTACTTGCGTTCTCAGCGTATAACCCTGGTTGGTATTCTCAGTTCACGCAAGCAGGTACCGAACAGCACCTCAAGCAAATCACCCAGTACACCCTACTAAACAACAGATTCTTTGTCTTTAATCTAGCGTTCTTGATAGGCATATCGGGTTTGCTGCTACTCGCCTATAAAAAGATAGACTCCTCCTATCTCCTTCTGAGCCTGCTAATTGTGCTTGTTCCACCGCTGGTAAATCCAGACCTAATTGCCATCCACAGCATAACAAGGTTCACGGTTGTCGCATTCCCACTTTACATACTACTCGCAAGGCTGACCTCAAACCCACTCATACATCATTACCTACAGACATTCCTATTCTGCATGCAAATGGTTCTCATGGTCTTCTGGGCCACAGGCAGCGGAATAATAATCTAAGAAAAGCACATGTCCCTACTACAGCGCAGTGGGCTCGACCGGTGAACCGTTTCGTAAGTTCACGCTGAAACGGATTTGTGGGGCTTTCAGCCCCACGAATGCATTATCACGCTCAGAGAGGTTAAGCGACCGAAGGGAGCACATGCTGCTCCTTCGTCAACCTTAGTAAGGTTGGGCTCGACCGGATTCCCGCAAGCCTTACGAGGCTCGCTTAATCCGGCGAGTATGTGATACACATTCGCTTCGGTTAGATACGAGTGGGCTCGACCGGATTCGAACCGGTGGTCTTCGCCATTTTGCCGCGCAAGCGGCAAAGATAGCAAGCCTTGCTTGCGCATCGTCAAGGCGACGTCATAACCGGGCTAGACTACGAGCCCATCTTGTTTGGGAGTATATTATACCGTTAGGTGTTAAAAATAGGCTATATCCTGTATCGCAGTATCGCTGCTTTTCCTTTGAATGTGTTGAGGAGTTGGAATCCTTCTTCGAATTCGTCGGAGAATATCTCCACTTTGGTGCCTGAGGCCTGTGCTTTGTCGTAGAGGCGTTCTATGTCCTCTTCTGGTAGTTTCTCTGACAGTAGTAGGACTTCGACTGCGTTGGCGTCTAGGGCGCGTTCGAGGTCTGGGCCGTATGCTACGGGGCCTTCTTCTATGAGGGTTTTCATGAAACGTTGCATCCAGATTTTCTGGCGGACCATCTCCACTTCTTTGAGGTCTTCTTCGCTGGCGTTGATGAGCTCCCTGATTCCTGACTCGTCTGTGTATGTGATGTCTTTGACTGCGATTATCTTCTTCCGGACCTCGTGGTTCATGTATTCTCCTTTTATGAAGTCCTCCTTGGTGGCTGCGGGTCCGCCGATGACGAGGCCGCGTATGTCCTTTATTATGGGGAGGAATATGTCGTTGACTGATTCACCCACCCTTTTCTTGAAGTTGTGGGATTCCTCCCTGATGAGGCGTTCGAACCTGTGGGCTGACTGTCCGCCTGCTCGGTGTTTTCCGCTGTATCCTGACGTGAGTTTCTTGTGCACTACGTATCTGGGTCCCCTGAGTGTGGCGATGGTCGCAGTCTTGTTATCCACTGCTATTAGGCCGTACACGTCTTTGGGGGCTATCATGTCCTTGAGGGGGTCTAGTATGAACTGTTTGTCGCACCTGTACAGTCTGATGGATATCGGTTCAGGTGGTTCGAATCCCCACACCTTGATGTCCTGCTGGCCTGGCCTTTCGCTGGCGTTGCCGCAGAAGACTATGAGGCCGTTTTTCGGCGTCTGCTTGTAGAGGCGCAGGTGCTGTAGCGTCCGCTCGAGGGCGTCGACGACGTTGTTGCGTGTTGAGGTGCTTTTTATGTTAGTCGCAGTCCCCTGTTCGCTTGCTATCTGGTTTATGACGTTCACGAGGTTGTATCCGGCAGGCACGTACACTGATATGAGCTCCGTGTGTCTGCCTGTGACGTTCTCCAGTTCCCTCATAAGCTTCTTCAGCTTGTACTCGCTGTGTGAATCCATCGTCAGTTCAGTCTCAGCTCGAACGCCGTGGCCGGGACTTCAAGCCCGAAGTTTGTGAGGACTTCTGGGCTGATTTCCCCGTAGAATCCGTACTGGTTTGCGCTGCACCTCCCTGTTATGAATGAGGGGTGGTCGTAGGGTTTCTCATCAGTCTTGAGCTTCATGTTCGCCAGTAAGCCGTTGACCGCGGCCTTGATTTCGCTGTAGTTGGTCCTGCTGTGGGCTATTACGGCAGCGACTTTCGTCACCGTCCTCCCTTTCTCGTCTATTGTGTCGCCGACTTCGAAGAGCATCTGCGGGTATTCCCTGTTCCTGTTCTTCTCAAGGACTGTCATCAGGGATGGGAGCAGCCATGTGCGTGCTATGCCCTGTTCGAGGCTGACTGGCTTAACAGCCTCCACAACAGCCTCTTCCGGTGCGTTCATCCTCTCGAACAGGTCGCGGCGGTTGGTGAGAAGCAGCGTCATCACCTCCCTGAACTGGAGTCCTATCATGATGTCTCTGACCTCCTCGAAGTAGACTTCCCCCTTATCAGCCTTCCCGAGCTGGTAGAGTGAAGGCATCTTAGGCTTGAAGTTCATGTAACCGTACGCTATGGCCACATCCTCCACAAGGTCGATGGGGTGTAGTATGTCCGTCCGGTAGGCTGGTATTTTGACTTTGAGCCTGCCGCCCGTGCCTTCAACTCCGAAGCGCATCTTCTCCAGGAGGGCCTTAACCTCTTTCGGGGCGAGCTTCACACCCAGGAGGCCGTTAACGTATCCGACGTCCAGCATCACAAACCTCGCCGCCAAATCAGGCCTCTTCATCTGAGAACATTAGGATTAGGTATTATATATTAGTCTGTTCTCCTCCTGGCCAGGGCTATGAAGTAGAATACCGCGATTACTATCACCAGGTTCCTGTATCCTGCGACGAGTGATAGGTACTCGGTGATTCCCCCCAGTACCGCCCCGAGTATGTTTGACGCATAGTCTATGCTTGACTCTCTTGTGCCCTTGAACGAGTTGCTGAATATCACATTGGCGAGGAATATGGGCGAGAAGTAGAAGACTGCAGATAGGACGTATTTTATTGCCGGGTTGGGGGACAGGAACGCGCTCAGCGGGACCATGTAGTTCAACGCCAGGAGGATGAATAGGCAGAGATACCACGGCCTGATGTCCAATGTGGGATGCCTGCCAACGAAGTAGACCGCCGCCAACACCATGAGGAGCACCGACACGAACACGAAGGAGTTCACAACCCACGTGGCCCCGTAGATGAGCGAGAAGTTTATGACGCTCTTCGTCTCAAGGAGCATGAATGCGGCTCCTAGGAAGAAGAAATGGGGGTTTATTCCACTTATGCTGCCGCGAAGTCCCAAGGCTATGAAGAGGGCTAGCGTGAACAGTATTATCAGAGCAATACCGTCGGCGTATATCCTCGGGATTGAGGGGTTTTGTATGTAAAAGAACGGCCAGTCGTCTGTGGAAGGCGTTACCTTCGACGATATCTCGTAGGTCGTCCTCTTTTCGATTTTGTCAACGGCAGGGCCGGAAAATGTCAGGACCCCCTGGACTTCACCCAGAAGCTGCGAGCCGTTACCTACGGGGGGAAGTATGATTATGTGGGGTTTCTGGTTGAATGACTGCTCTAGCATGATCGCCAGTTTATCTGCGAATTGTCTGTTCGGGTAGTAGTTGCCGGTGGCGAAGAGACCGTCGTCCTTAAGGTGGTTCTTCACTTCCTTGAACGCCTCAGTCGTGTACAAATAGCTTTCAAGCCTGAGGCTCCCGTAGGTTGAAAGCGCAGTTATCGAGTCTGTCAGCCCGTATATTATGAGGTCGTATTTTTTGTTGGTTTTCATAAGGTAGGAGCGCGCGTCATCGTTTATGACAGTGACTTTGGGGTTGGAGTAGGGATGGTACGGGTTGTATTCCCTGCCGATGTCTATTATGACCGGGTCTATCTCAACCGCGTCAATCCTCTTGTTGTTGAAGTACAGGCTTGCTGCCGTGTCCGTCCCGGTTCCGGAGCCGACTATTAGGACGTCGTCGAATGTCCTGTTGAACAGGTACCTTGGCGGATACTGCACGGTATCCATCTCCGGTGGGGTTCTGATCATCTGGTGTCCGATTTTGTTCACAACGATGATGTTGCCGGCCTTCTCCACGCGGTAGTAGGGCGACCAGTACACCTGCGGCGAGTACATCTCGTTTAATGATTGGGTTTGGATTAACTCCCCGATCCCGTATGATATCGAGTAGATGCTAACGAGGGTTATTGGGAGGAATATGAGGAAGTTCACGTTGAATATGATGTTCCGCCCGTTCACCTGCTTGAACGTGAAAAGCAGTATGTAAAATAGCGTGAACCACCACATGGGCCCCAACGACATATACGACATCGCCGAGAAGGTGATTATCCCGGCCAGGCTCCCGACGATGTTTATGGAGTACGCTTCAAGGGGCTTGAACCTCCCGAACAGTCGCCCGAGGTCCTGGGAGAGCGTTATGAAGATAAAGGTGACAAACGCGAATATCACTGTAAGTAGCATTGAGGGGTCCAGTCGCAGCCCCCCCTGGATGAAGTCGAACGGACTGTCGCTCTTGGCGTAAAGGGCGCGTGAGTATATAGTGGATTCGAAGAACCCGAACGAGAAGAGGAGGACGAACAGGAAGACCAGGTGCGGGAAGTAGTTGATGAGGTCCGACCTCCAGTCCTTGAGCATGCAACCCATCCCTATACCAAGGAACGCGGCCAGGAGGATTACGTTGCTGAAGAGTCCTATGTAGCTTACGGTGGATGATATCCACCGTATGCAGACGAGCTCGAAGAACAGTATCATGAAGCTTATCAGGAGGAGGGAGAATCCGTCACGCCCGATCGAGGAATATGCCTTCCGGAACATATTAGGAATATGACTATTGCATTTAAATCCTTTATTGTCCGCGGGATCGCACATCCTATATATCTCTCTCTAATCTCATTATGGCTGTATGACAGCTCTCAGGGGGTGCCTCTGTCGTAGGGCACTCGTCCTATTTGTCCTCATCACTTCCCTTTCGCTCATGTGGACTCAGGTGCGATACAACGCATTCAGCAGCCAGCATCTGATGCTGGTTTTCTCGGCCTCTGCAGTCGTGATGTTCCTCCTTGGCAGGGAATTTCTTGAAAGTATCTGGTTTTCTGCTGCATTCTTCGTTGTCGTAGCATTCGCATTCACGTCGCCAGTGTTTGTGAACCCGGACTTTGTAGGGCGGATAGACTGGGATGAGTTCATATTCCAGGTTGCGGTCTCGCTGGATTCGATCATGATACACCACCAGTTTCCCCTGTGGAATCCCTACTACAGCGGGGGGAATGTCCTGCTTGCAGGACCGGAGAGCCTTTTCCTTTCGCCGCTTTTGGCTCCGGCAATGCTTCTTGGCCCGGTTCAGGGCGTGAAGGCTGCCCTGGTTTTGTCCGTGATTTTGGGAATGTTAGGTTCCTTCCTCCTATCCAGGGAATACGACTTCGGTGTATTCGGCTCATACCTCAGTTCGTTCGTGTATATGGGTGGGGGGGTGTTCTTCCAGCATATTAGCGTGGGGCACCTTGGCTGGGCATCGATGTGCTGGCTACCCTGGGTTTTCCTCTTCTACCTGAAGTCAATCAAAAAGTTAGTCTACGCAATCCCTTCCGCGATGGCGCTCACGTTCATGCTGTTTGGCGGATTCCCCTACCTCCTGGCCTACACTGTGCTGCTCATAGTTTTGATATCCGCTCTCGAAGTCGTCCTATGCTTCAAACGTGTGGGATATAGGCCCTTCTATTCTACTGTCCTTATCGTCTGCTTTTTTGCGCTTTTCGGCGCCGTGAAATTGATTCCGATGGTCGAGTTCTACTTTTCAGGGTTTTTCGTTGATCATAGGCTAGTGAGCGCAGGCGGCGGTTTCCTGCCAGCCATACTGTATAATGCCTTCTTAGGTGGGGCCCAGGTATACGGGTCCGTAAAAGGGCACAACATGTATATGTGGCATGAGTATGGGAGTTACGTGGGAATCATCCCCGTTTTCCTTGTTGCTATGGGGCTGGCCTTCTCCATCGAATGCCTTTGGCCGTTGGCCGTGGCTTTACTGTTTTTTGCCATTATGTCGATGGGCGAATACGTGATGGTGATTTTTCCATTCTTTTTGCTGCTCTATTGGATGTTGTACTATCTGCCAGGAATAGGGGGTGACACCCCGGGCATGCTAGGGGGGGGGTACATGAAAGGCCTGATTGTGCTGCTTATACTGTCCGTCTGCTTGGTCCTCTCAGTCACGATAATGAACCCTATCCTCCGGGTTCCGTCAAGGATGATAATCATCGTACTCTTCTTAGTTTCCATATTATCTGGCGCCGGTCTAAGCTTCATTGAGAGAGGGCGCACGCTTTTGACTCATGCAATACTCTTCGCCGTTTTTTTTGAGCTGCTCGTCACCAACGGCACCCTGCTGAACGATGCATTCAACATACCACCAGACAATGTCCGTGCAGGGGAATTCATCCAATCTGCTGGTTTTCCTAAGAACCCCCAAAAATTCAGCGAGATGTACACGCCGTATCTAATGAACATGGGCACGGTCGACGGCTATGACATAGTCAACGTCCCGAAGAACGCTAAATCCTTCGGAGAAAGCGGATACAGGGGCGAAGCCTACCTTGAAGGCAATAGTGGCGGCGTGAGAATGACCTCGTTTACACCAAACGTTGTTGTCGTTGATGTGAACAATCCCGTAGGGGACACTCTTGTGCTGAACCAGAACTACTATGTGGGCTGGAAGTCGAGTGAAGGGGAAGTTAAACCGCACGGGGGCCTTGTATCCTTGAGGCTTAGTCCCGGCGTCCACAACGTCGTATTCTACTACCAGCCTTTTAGCTTCTTCATAGGGCTTGTGATTTCGGTTGTTTCAATTGTGGCTTGCGTAACGGCCGCCTACTACGGCTTACCAGGCCTGGAATAGACTGTCACATTGCCGAATCCCCTGACTCTTGTGAAGCCGTTTGATGCTATTGTAGTGCCGATGGTCTGTTTGTCTGTCACAATATAATTGATTTTTCCCTCAGACATCACACTTTCCAGAGGACTGCACTGGAATCCTATAAAATCCATGTCTGACCTGTCGCAGTTCACATCATTCAGGACCGGGTCTGTTGTGCGATCGCCTATGAACACAACAGGCATACTATTGTGTAGGTAGGTGTAGCCACCGACTTTATACCAGTACATGGAGTATGCCACGCCCGTTGCGTCCGGCTGTCTGCCGACGTAGTTCATCGCTTCCGACTCCCTCCAGTAATTCTGCCACCCGAAGGCTTCGGTCACTGTGAAACTGACATAAACTGTCGCGGCGACGAGTATGTAGAGTGTTAGCCCCCCGTATGTCTTCCTCATCCTCTCCATTCCCCTCCCCGCCATGATTGAAATAATCGGGAGGAGTGGTATCATGAACCTTGGCTCTTTATGTGGTATCAGCGAGTATATCAATAGAAAAGACGCGAAGGTCACTGCCAGAAAATTGAATTCTACTCTCCTCTCAAGTGCGAAGGGCAGGAGGAACAGGCATGTAAGTTGCAGTACAAGTACGCCGAAGTAGTAGTAGAACGGATCGCTGCCAAAGTAGCTGGAAGACCTGCCTTGGAGCAGGTTACTCCTGAAAAATTCTATCGGAGAATGGAGGAAAGACCCCCATGTCAAGAGGTCCAGGACTCCCTGAACGAGGACGACTGCAACAAGGCCAAATATGAAGTACTGCAATCCATTGAACCGCCCACCTACCAGCGCATAAATTCCGAGAGGTATTAGGAATAACAGTGAATCGAATCTGAACATGAACGCGACACCGAGGCTTAGGCCTGAGAGCAGGTAGCATCGTTCTGAGTTGTCCTTCCACCCTAGGTAGAATAGTAGGAGCGCCGCTGTCGCAAACAGCGTTGATGGAGTGTGATAGTTGACATCAGCGCTCCAGAGCCACAGGATCGGGGAGAACACGGCAAAGAAGAGTGCGTACGTTGCGCTCTTGCGACCGTACAAGGCTAAGGCCATTTCATAGATTACGTAGAGTAAAGCGAGCGAGAACAAGACCATGATGCACCTGTTGATGAAGATGAGTGAGAGGATGTCGCCGACTCCGAAGAGGACGCCCAGCTTGAAAACAGCTGCTATCATCAGTGGCTGGAACCAGGAGCGCATCCCGTACACGTACTCCCATGGTATTATCCCGTAGCCGAACACGAGCCTGTGCGCAGGCTCCAGAAGCTGGTAGAGGTTATCAGGGTGGAGGAAGCCCTTAGTGGCGAAGAGTGCATAAACACGAGTGACTAATGCAGCTAAAACAACCAAAACAAAGAACCTATCACGGCCTTCCTCCCCAGTCACATATTATATTCATGGGAGAGTAATATTAACTTGGCGGTGTGATGATGCGAACAACCACTGAACTGTGATGACTGATGGGCGACCTGACCGCCACCAACAAAAGGGGAAAATGGAGGATTCTCTGAGTGAACGTAAGGCAGTGGTCTTCCTCGCCGTAGTGGTTGCCATTGGATTGGCGTTGAGGGTGCCTAACCTGGAGTCCACTCCCAGGTGGGACTGGGATGAGGGTTACAACCTCAACTATGGGTGGCATCTTTCGGAGGGGAGGATACAGTGGTTCTCAATCAATTACGCTTTCATACCCCACCCGCCGCTATACCTCCTTGTGATGGCTGCTGTAGTGAAGCTATACGGCAACTCTATTGTCGCTGCGAGGAGTCTGAGCGTCATCTACTCTATTGCGACTTTGCTTCTCGTCTACCTGGTTGGGTCCGAGTTATCTGGCAGGAAACGCGGCCTGGTTGCGGCGTTCCTCCTGGCAATCTTCCCTGCTGCCATATTCTGGGGGAGGACCGCAATCGGTAACAACCAGCTGGCTTTGACGGTGATGCTGTCATTGTACTGTCTTCTCAGGTATGTTAGGTCAGGCGGACGCTGGTGGATTCTGTCATGTGTATTCGCCTCTGCTGCATGTCTGACCGAGTACATCGGCGGAGCAGTTATATTGTCGCTTCTCATCTACTTCTTCCTCAAGGACCGCGGGAGACTCCTGAAGTCTTCGGCCATCATGTTAACGCCCCTTGTTGCGTTGTCCCTTTACATGCTCGCTTTCAGGGGCGAAGTCTTCATAGGAGAAATGTCTTATCAGCTGGCGAGGTTCAGGGTGTCTGACCCAGGCACACTTTCAGCGTCAGTGGTGAAGTTCCTGCCCATCTTTCTCCTGTTGTTCTTCCTCCGTTTCATCCCGAAGGCAACCCTACACACGGCCCTCAAACGAGAGTCTAAGGTCATCTTCGGCGATGTCAGGTTCTTTAATAGCGTCGTAGTCCCCATTACCGTCGTCCTCGCCAATGCGGCGCTGCAGTATCCCCTCCTGTCCCCGTTCTCTGACAAGTCGATATTCGGGGGGGCGGACTACTTCTGGCTCGGCTGTGTGGGAATCTTCTTGGCGTATCTGGCAAGTCCACTCATAGTCATCTATTTCGTCCCATTGTTCCTCGCGACTCTTTTCGTGTTTAGGATGGACCACATGATAATCCAACTCTACCCGTTCTTTTGTATCGGCTTGTCTGGCATACTATTGGAGATGAGGCTGCTCATCATCGCACTTACTGAAAGGTTCAACATCCCATTGGGTTCCACCATAGCTTTGCTTCTTTTATGCTCTCCATTCGCCTTCACCCTCTACTATGATGTGGAGGCATTCGTCTTCGAAAGACTGCTTCTGAGGGAGGATTTGGGGTCAGCTGCCGGGGTGGTTGACTACCTGAATTCAGTCGCGGTTGGGGGGCAGCTTGTCATCTCCACAAGCCACCTTGCAGGTTCCATTAGTGCGCAAACCACAACGCTCATGCAGGCCTTAGCATATGATGGTGTCGGGTACGCGTATTACCGGCCTAACATGAGTTTCGCAGAGAATGTCTCCCTCAGCAATGCCGCTTATGTCATGGTAAACAATTACACGTTCGGTTACTTCAAGGACAGGCCTGACATCAACGCCATCCTAGAGGGGGTTAGGGATTGGGATGAGGTGTACCGGGACCGGGTGTACGTCGTCTACCGGAATCCCACCCCCCCTAGATAGTATATTATTCCATGTTCAATATTCCATCCATGTTGTCTGCTAGGCGGCCTCTTCTGTTAGTGTTCTTGGCTGCTTCCGTACTCTGGCTGCCGAATCTTGGAACCATCCCGAAGTGGGACTGGGATGAGGGTTACAACCTCAACTACGCGCGGAACATAAGCGAAGGCCGCCTACTATGGTTTTCAATAAAGTATGCGTTCGTGCCCCATCCGCCGTTGTTCCTCCTTGCGCTATCCTTCCTTGTGAAGTTTTTCGGCGGCTCTATCATGGTCTTGCGCCTTTTCACAGTAGCTTTGAACTTCGCGTTGATACTCCTCCTCTACTTCATCGGGTTGGAAGCGGCTGGCGAAAGGGTCGGGTTACTCGCATCCCTCCTTTACGCCATCTACCCGTCGGCAGTCTACTGGGGTAGGATGGGATTCGCAAACCACCTACTAAGCCTGCTTGTCGTATCCTCGCTCTACTTTCTCATAAGGCACATTAAACACGGTGGGAAATGGTGGATTCCCTGCTGCCTCTCAGCCGGCCTATCAGCATTAACCGAACCTCAAGGTCTTTTCGTGGCAGCAACTTTGTCTCTCTACTTCCTGGTGCGTGAAAAGCCTGGATTCATCCCTGCGTTCTCATTACTCTTCACTCCCTTCATCATCTTCTTCCTTGTCATGTCCTCCACTTCAGAGTATTTCATAGGCGATGTCGCATTCCAGTTTCAGCGCTTCAAACTGGCGCAGCCTCTAATACTCGCCCTGCCGGTGCTCTTCCTCGCAATCATTAAAAGGCGTTTCCTGACAGGGTTCGCCCGCAGCCTATTCGACCCTGCTGGTGGTTTCACAACTGGTTTCCTCTTCAGCTTATGGTATGTGCCTGCAACCCTACTGGCTGCTCACCTCCTCCTGTCGGTAACTCTGGTGGCTCCCCTATCGGCAGGTAGCCTGTTCGCAGGCGGCGACTACTATTGGCTTGGCATCATAGGCCTCCTCTTCCTGGGCGGTTATATGAACCACGTCCTCATCCTGTACTTCCTGCCGTCTTTTCTGGCTGTGGTAGCGTTCGGCCGCTCTGATCACATGTTCATTCCCCTTTACCCTTTCTTCGCCATGGGTTTGGCTGTGTTATTGTCTCTCCTCTACCAGCACCTCAGGGGTGTGGCGGGTCTCATCCCAGCGATTCTTATCGTCTCATACCCGTTTCCATTCGCATTCTACAACAGCCTGTCCGCGCACGCGCCAGGCGGTGTCTTTTCGCCAGAGCCTATCTCTGACCTGACTGAGGTTGCGGCGTATGTAAATTCGCATTCCCACTCAGGTTTTGTAATCACGACCAGTAATCTCGCCAGATACTTCAAGAATTCTACGGTGATAACCCAATCAATAGTCTACGCAGGGTATCCTATAGAATATTACCCGATCTACCCCTCAGGAAGGTATGCATTCAACGCCTCGTACCTTAACGCAGAATACGCTGTCATACCAGATGGTATGCTAGAGTGGTTGTGGCGGTACGCCCCAGGCCCGGCTGTGGAAATCGGCAGGTGGCCTCAAGTCAACAGCAGCGGATACTATGGGGTCTACCGTAATCCTACTTCAGTATGACTCCGCTGTAGAAGACGAACCAGGTCCAGAATGTCAGGAAGGCCAGTAGGGCGAGGAACCATAGTATGTCCTTCCTTGTTATGTCGTCCCTTATGAGGTCGTCCCTCACCTCTATCCCTCCGGGGAGTCTCATCGCATATATATTCTACTGTGGCATATTTAACTGTTTCTTGTGGTGTGAATTGTGGTCCAGGAAGGTGTTAAGGGACGTGGTGGCGGTTTGACTACTCAGAGGGTGGACTTGGAGTCACTGTCTAAAATTAAGGCCCTCAACTACCATCTTTTGAAGAGTAAGGGCGTTCGCATCAGCCAGTGCGAGCTGATAAAACGCGCCATAAACTTCGCCTACTTGCGGGAGGCAGAGTTCATAGACTATGTACTGTCTGGGAAGGCGGAGCATAAGGCCAGCGCATTTGACACGCTTGTGGAGGTCACTGGGAAGCCGTGGTTCCCTTACGGGAACCTTGTGAAACTGGATTAGTGCAGTTTTATAGTAATCTCACGGCTTATGTATACATGTATACGTAAAATATGCATTTTTAAATACAGCTGCAGCATAGCTAATATCAATTAAATGAGGTGAGAATTGATGAGAAAAACAACCGTATTGTCAGGCATTACGCTCCTGACACTGGCTGGCCTAGTGGCTGCCACTGCAACAACCGAGATGCAGAGCGCCGCAACGGTCATCTGCACCGTACTGGCCAACATACAGTGGCTGTTGTTCGCAATAGCTGCTGGAATAGGCGTTGTAGTGATTACACTACAAGGTATAAAGTGGGCGGGCTCAGCAGAAGACCCAGGAGCCAGAAAGCAAGCAAAGCAAGGCATAATCCATGCGGTAATCGGCCTTGTAATAGTGCTCCTAGCCATATGGATTGTCGTCCTGGTATTCACAGGAGAGAAGTGCAGCTTCTACTAGGTGCGCATCCAACCAGAATCTGATGCCAGACTAACTCTGGCATCATACCCTTTTCCCTATTTTCCCTCCAGTTTAACGCGCTTTTCTTCAACCATTCCAATAATAATTAAGACGATGACTTCTTTCACAAGAAGGCTTGCCGCGCTGGCAGTCATACTACTTCTCCTAGTGCTGACCATACCGACCGTATCCGCCCCAGGAACCTACGGAGACCAGCTGAAGGAATGCAACGACAGGGTCACAAAAGGCCCCTGGTGGTCTAGGGTCTGGGGGGCAGTGACATGGGTCGCGTGTGTTGGGATAAAATTACTCGGCAAGTGGATTGTCGACATCCTCCTCGGGTGGATTAGCGACGCGATGACGTGGCTTGTGAAACAATTCATCACCATGTTCCAGGAAGCCTTAACTATGGAACCGCCATGGGAACGCTACGACGGCCTACACGCCTTAGTCCTGAAGCTCGTCATCCCGCTTCTTTTTGCGCAGATAATTGTTGTGACCATATGGTTCTTGTTCTCCTCGATAGACCCTGGACAGAGGGCGCAAGCTAAGAATCAATTGACGAAGCTGATGACAGCCCTGGTGCTCATCTCTGTTTCAAAGCACCTATACATCCTACTCTTCGGCATATCAACCGACATGACGAATATCATGTTTGAAAAAGCACTTGCCCTTGCGGGAACGAGCCCTACTGGCCTGAATCCTGCCGTCCTAATAGCAAGCATATTCCTCGCAGTCATAATAGTCGCAATAGCATCCGGCCAGTTCATCATACTCCTTTGGATTCTGGGCATTTTCTTATACGTGCTCCTTCTAGCCTACGTGCGCTTCGCCATGGTAATCCTCTTTTACATGATATTCCCCCTCATACTATTCCTCTACTTCTTCGAATACACCCGCCAGCTTGGCGGAGACTTCATAATGAAAACCCTGATGTGGATTTTCATGGGCCCGGTCATGGCCTTGGTAATGTGCATAAACATCCTGTCATTGCAGATGGTTTTGGGCATAGATAGTGCAGGAATGACTAACCTTGCAACGAACCCGAACCCCACTGCGTCAGATATGGGAACCATCGACACAAGCTCAACAGCCCCGGGCCAGGAAATAGATGAAGCCCAGGTTGCGCAACAATTTCCAGGCGGGATGGCGATCTTCGTCGGATTAATCCTGTTCCTGGCAGGGTCTGTAGCCTTCCTCGCCGTCCCCCTCATCATGACCAGCCTGATGCAATACCTCGGCGGAGCGGTGGCGGCAGCCGGTATGATGGGCGCAGCAAAAAGCACCAACAGGCCTCAGCGCCTGCAAAGCTTCGGGATGATGTTCGGCGGTTCCATCATGATGGGCTCAAGTCCCGCGCAGGCTATGGGCTTTGCTGGCCAAGGTATGGCCTCGTACGGCCGCGACAGCCAAGAGAATCCGGGGAGCATTTTCTCGAACAAGAGCGGGCCAGCTCCAGTTGGAGGCGGCAAGGGTCAAGGCTTCATCTCCAACCTCCGTGACGCGGTGATGGGGCCGACGAAGGAAACAAAAGCTGCAGAACAGGAGTTCTTCAAAAGTAAAGGAGGCGGTGGCGGTGGAGGCGGCGGCAAATCAGGTGGGGGAGATCAATCAAAATCAGGCGGCAGCAGTCAATACATCAAACAGGGCGAAGGCGGAAAGGACACGGAAGCTCCGGCCAGTCCAATAACAGGGGGGGAGCATACGAGGACGGTAGCGGAAAAAGCGCAGGACAGAGTTATGGCTGGTGACTCCACCAGCAGGCTTGCGGCCATGTTAGGCCTTACACTCCCAGACCCGAAACGCAGTGTATGGCCTGGCCTCTATGACATATTCGTCGGCCCGAGGCCCGGCTCCACAGTTGCTGGAGGTAGAGGCGCTCACGTTCGAGCCGGTATAGGCAAAGTACTTAAAGCAACATTCATCCCTGAGAGTCCGTTTAAGCCTATCAGGCAGGCGGGGGCCATGCTGGCGGCCCTCGGGGGTATGATACTCCCCCCGCCTCTTGTGCCGTTGACAGACTGGGTTGGTACCAAGATGATGGGTTTAAGCGTTAGGGAGGCGCTCTTCAGTAGAGTCCCCCGGGGCCAGATTAATGGCATGATAGGTCAATACAAGAAACTAGACCAGCAGGAGAAGGCTCTACAGTCGATGCAGGCTAGCGGCGGAACCACGACAGCAGACCTTACGCGTGTCAGTGCTGAACTTGCTAAAGTCTCTAAAAGTAAGAATGAACTAGCGGATAAATTCGGGGTTGCGATGACCAAGCTTGGTTTCGGTGTCACGCCAATGTATGATATAATGGCAGAGTATCGTGGGAACACTGTCGCATACATGGAGTTGATGGGTAAAGCCGAGATGCTCGCCCCGGAACTCCACCAGAGGTACCTTGAGACCGCACGCGTCCCAAGGAGCCTTTACAAAGAATTGGAAGACAGCCCAACAGCGGATATAGACGCCTTGGTGAAAAAACGCGATGAAGGCACGTTAACCACTACCGAAAAAACGGAAGTTGATAAAATACAAGGACATGTTGATGAGCTCAAGAAAGGAAGAACTCAGGATGATATCGACAACTGGAGTGAGGCTGCTGAGAGGAGTCTCTTCTACTCGGTCGCGTTCATGCGCAGCAACAAGATCGAAGACAGTATGGATCAGACGACATTCCTGAATGCTAACGGGGGCGTAGGAGCATTCGCAGCAAACACCGGCATGTTCAAAGTCGACGACAAAAGTTGGGAAACAAGGTTCGACCCAGATTGGAAAAAGAGGTTCGATCAACAGTCAGGTCAACAGGAGCCTGTTGGCAAGATGGAGCGTCGGATGTTCATGAGATTGGACGGGGCTATGGAGAATGCGGCCACCCAGATGGAGACGAAGATCTTGGACACTGGGGAGTCAGTCCCCAACCTGAGCATCCACCGCGACGGCGACTGCAACATATACGTGGGGGCTAAAGACTTAGCTGAAATCCAGGGTAAGAGGACGGGTGAAGACTGGGTTGAAACAGGAAGAGAGTATGAACTGAAAAATCCTGAGGGGATTACCTTTTCAACAAGAAACCAGAGGACTGGAGACGAAGTGCTTACTAAAGGGAGAGTTCTCAAAGTAGTCGAAGTCGATGCTAGATTAGGTGTACTAAAAAGCCTTGATGGTATTACTGCAAAGACCATGGGCGATGCGTCAAATGTGGTCAACGGGAAGGCCACATTGTTACTGACGGAGTTCTCCACTCAGGCGGACAAGATCTACGAAATTGACACAACCAAACCACCTGAGATACGTCAAGACCCCCGTTTGTGGAAAGTAGTAGACCCAACTAAAATCGACCCTGCTAAACTTGCGGACGGCCACTATTTCATCCAGGACCCGTTGAACTCCGACAGGACTTCCACAATCACAAACGCGTACTCGGGCGGGAGAGTAACATACAATGATTGGGTCCATCCTGGAATCACAACAGAACCGGACGAGAAGCTTCCAGGCCACTTCAAGCAGGGACCTGCAGCCGACAAGGCCATCACGGTAACGGACGTTATAGCAAAGAACGCAGGCCTCACAACCCCGAGCGAGATTGTTTCCATGTCAGACAAACAGTTGGAACGACACCTCATAAGACAGGGCGTCCCAGTCGCCGGCCTCACCGCCTACCAGATGAGAGAGAAGGCGGCCGCCGACATCAAGGCCAAAGTCGACGAGGAAAAACAGAGGCATAGGGAGGAGACTGAGGAAAAGGCGATAGTACGGTTGTCCGGTTTAGCGACAGTTGAAGACATTAAGCGTATGTCAGATGCGCAGGTTGAAGACTACCTTACAAGTAATGGTGTTTCCGTTGCTGGGTTGACTCCTAAGGCCATGAAGCAGCAAGCAATAAAGATAACAGAAGATTCCATGAAGCAACAAGTAAAAATTACAGAAGCCCTGGTAGCCAAGATACGTGCATCTCAATTGTTACTGTCTCCTCCAAAGGGTTTTGAAAAAATCCTAAGCAAAACAGACAAGGAAGTTGAAGACTACCTTAAAAGTCAGGGTGTTGCAACGGCCGGGATGACTATACCTGACATAAGGCGGCAAGTACTAGAGGTAGCTGAGCTACGGGAGGCTGATCAGAGGTTCCACATCGACAAACAGGACATGCGCCAGCTTAAGGATGCTGAACTCGGGGCAGAATACGCCCTCATGACGAAGCTGATTGCATTTAGGGGGGAAAAAGCCACCGGCGGCCATACGAGGCACCTAAGACTCTTCAACGACAGGGATGACCCCACGCACATGGTAGTCGACGTCGACAGGAAATACTGGGAGAGGATGGACTGGAAGTGGGAGAAGATTGAAAGACACGGTAAAGGCGCCTATGTGGGAGTAAACATCGCCCACATGACCGAGGCCGGCTACTTCCAACGCGCTGAAGAACACTACATGAGACACGAACTAGGCCACGTGGACGCTAAGGAAATAATCCCCCAAATACGGGAGGCTGCCATGCAAAACCTCACTCCAGCTGAACAGAGAATGATCAAATCGCTGAGAATCTCCAGGGAGGATGATGCGCTCGGTAGGGCGGAGGAGGAGGTTGTCGCCAACATCATCCACAACCCAGATCCGGATTCAATAAAGGAAAACGCCAGGAAAGTCCTGGACATAATGGAGAAGGACTTCGACCGCCTCGGCTACGACCACATAACACTCGCAGCAGCATATTCTGCACTCGACCCGGAGTTGGAGAAAGAATTTACTGAAATGATGCAAAGAAAAAAAGCCAAACACCATATCACTGGCGGCGACTTCAAACGATTCGAAGCAGCAACAAGATACGCTGGATTCATAGCCGCGGAAACCGAGCGCATACGACTAAAAAGACAACAAAGTGGAGGTACCCCCTAAGATGCCGGAATACGATTCGTTGGAGCGGGAGGCGGTGGATTATTTCAGGAGGGATCACATGAGGGTGGCGCAGGAGCAGGCTAATGAGGGGATACGCCGTCTGGTCTTGAAGCACAAATACGGCTCCCCCCAAGTCCATGCCCCCATGATGATGATAAACTGGGACAAAGTATTTGAAGAGAACCAATGCCCCTCCTGCCGGGACTTCATCACCCTCCGTGACATGGCATACTACTGCAGCAAATGCAAGCTCACCATCCCACTGGAACTCCACGACAAAGCCGAACAAGAACACACTCATGGGAAGGAAATGCTCGCTGAATACTGGAAACTGATAGAAAAACTGGAGAAAGCCGGATACACCGAAGAGCGCGTCCAAAACCTCTACGAGGCCGGGACGATGGAGGCAGTGGCGGAGCTGGAGAAGAAGAAAAGGGAGATGGAGGTCAATGAGGAGGCTGAACGGCAGGCCGCCGAGGACAAGAGGGGGGCATCGTTGACGAGGAGGAGGGCTGATGAAAAAAGGTAATGCGCTTGCAGTCATACTGGCTCTGGTCATCCTGTCTGCAATCATAGTAACTGTCAGCGGCCAGGATGAGAAGAAGCCTGCCGAGGTGAACTATTTCGTCCTCATCGTAAACTGGATCATTAACATACTAAGATGGGTTTTCAAAATCTGCATGGAGATTATAATCTCGGTGTTGACATGGAATCCGACCCTATTTTGCGTACCAGAAGGTGTCCCAGAATATGACGCGGAGTGCAATATCACCGGCGGAATGAGTAGCCTCATGAACAAGTGGCTCGGGATACTCGTGCCATTCTACGGCGTGGCCATGACGTTCACAGCGTTGTTCTTCCTCACGAAGTCCGGGTCGCCGCGCGGGAGGGCGAGGGCGCGCAGCATGTTCCTGAAACTCATCTTCAGCATGGTTGTCGTCGCCGCCGCTCCGGCAATCTACCAGCTGATGCTGGAGTCATCCTCTGTCATGGTGCACTACTTCCTAGACTCCCAGATGACGGAAATAAACTTCTTCCTCTTCAAAATCAGGCCGGCACCCCTGTTCCCAAACCCTGCTGGTGGGGATATCGGAAGCGACATGTCAGACAAGGTAATCAACTCAGACCTGTCCATGGCGCTCATTGTCATGCTACTTTCCGCACCCATCGCCCTACTCGCCGCCTTAATAGCGTTAATCCGTTACGTGACCGTCCTCATATACGGAGTATTCTTCCCGCTCATACTGGCGATGTACTCATTCGAAGTCACTAAACCGACTGGGGAGAAATACTATAACAGCGCCCTAAAGTGGATTTACACGCCAGTCCTCCAGGCGCTCATACTCGCATTCGTCATCAACATCTCATCGCAGATGACTCTCTGGGTGCTGCCAGGCACTGGAGTGTACGCTAACATAGTCTACCGGGCCAGCCTCATCATGGGAGCCATCATCGTAATCGCAGGCCTCTTCGCCTTCATACTCGTCCCCCTCATGATGGGGTACTTGATGTCATGGCTCGGCAACGCCATAATGTCTGTGGGGATGGGAACAGGCAACACATGGATGATGGCCGTCGGGGGAGTAATGGCTGGCGGAGGCACGGGCGCGATAGCGAACGCTGATGCCGGATTCTGGCGTGAGATGACCCTACGCAGAGCCAACATGGCCATCGGAACCCAACCAACAGCAGCCAGAGGCTCAGCAGGCGGCCCAGGAGGAGGAACCAGAGGCGACACGGGTTTGACAGGCGACGGTTCAGGTGGAGGCGGCGGTGGGGGTGGAGCTGGTGGCGGAGGTTATGGAGGGGGCGGCGGTTCAGGTGGGGGTGGTAGTGGTGGCGGAGGTGTTGGCAGAGATTATGGTGGAGGTGGCGGGGGCGGAGGCGGCGGCCAATCAAAAGGAGGCCCACCTACTCTTGAAGATTATCTTAATAGAACAACTCTTGGGGAGAACGTAGACGGTGACGAAGACATTAAAGAACCAAAAGGAGAAAAGCAAAGAACAGAACCTGGAAAAGGCCCGCCAAAAATGCCAGATCGTTCAAGCGCTAGCGACTCCGCAGGCAATGTTCCTAAAGGCGGCCCACGCGAAGGAGATGATAAAGCTCCAGATACAACAAAGAGTTTCGATGATGAAGTGAATGAAGCGCTTGACAATCCTCCAAAGTCTTCAGAAACAGGGGGAGGCCCAGAATATCTTGGTGAAACCCCGCCCACCAAAGACGTGATTGATGAGGCCTACCATGATAATGAAGCATGGAATGAGTATGAGCAGATGGGTGAAGCGGAACGGTCTAAGGCGGAGCAGGCAGCTAATCAGGCTAACCTTAAATGGGACCAGATGGGTAAGATGGAGCGGGCTAAATGGGCTCAAATCTGCAAGCAAGAGGGGGTAAAATGGGATCAACTCCGTGAGAAGGGGACGGCTGAGGAGATTGAAAAAGCTGAAAAGGAATATAAGAAGTGGGAGAACCAAAATTATAGGTAACGTGTTGATAGTTTACATAAGATGGCTGATGAACCTAAGCGTGATTTGAAGCGGGAGATTGAGTTGACTGAGGAGGAGATTCGGAAGATTTCCCGGGAGCGTGAGGAGAAGGAGGGTGAGCGGTTGGCTGGCCAGGAGGATGAGGATGTGCGCACTAAGTCGAGGATGCAGGAGCGGCCGCTGATTGAGGCGAGGCCCCCTCAGGCTGGCGGGCTCCAAGGGGCGAACTACTCCACGCCGTCCGGTGCCCCACGGCCTTGGGGTATGGGTGACATGGGTTTAAGGCCTGCGCGGAAGACCCCGGAACTGAATTCCACATCATTCTTCGGAGTGATGGCCGAATTGGTAGCGAGGAATAAGGAGGCTCAACTGCGCGAGAAATTGGACAAAGGCACGGCAACAAAAAAGGACATGTTCGCCCACATGCACTGGGCCCGGAAGGTGCAGAAAACAGACGAGGAGAGGATGCTCAAAGACCTTAAGACATTGGAGTCCAGGGCGCAGGACCGCATCAACCGCCTCAACGACCTCAGCATACTCGACGGCATGGGCCAGCTCACAGGCGACCAATCTAAGGAGCTCTCCCAGTTGAGGGTAGACGAAGCCACAAGGTATGCGCTACGCCAGAGGTTCACGAAAAAGCTCCCCCTCAATTACAGGGCAGGGATGGAATGGTTTAACCCAATGGGGGACGGCGCATACGGCGTGATGCCGTACACCTACCTGACGACATGGGACCTAATGCCCCAGAAGAAACGCGAGACAGCCATGTGGTTGTACGACAACCTGGCGCTCAGATGGCAGGCTCAGCTCATGGGATACTGGATGCCGAAATCCGCCCAGATGACATGGTTCCAGGAAAAAGCAAAAAAACACATAGAGTCCCTGTTCGACGACGTGGACGAGGAGATATACTCTGACAAAAAATTCTATGAATCGGTCGCAAAAGGACAGGCCAGGCTCGAAGACATGGAAGAGGAGCTGAGGGGATACGACCGGCTCACCGAAGAGGAGGAGAGGGAGGTGAAAAGGCGATTCGAAGAATACATGAAAAGACAGATTGCCCTGTCCAAAGAAGTCCAATACTACTCCTGAGACTTATTTATACAGTCAAAACAAAATAGTCCACAATGCCGTATGCAATACCTGCTAACATAAGATACGAGGAGCGCCTCCTCGGCCCACTCACTATAAAACAGTCCCTCTACCTCGCAATAGGGCTCATCGGAGCGGGATTCATATACTTCCAGACTGACCTGCCGCCAGTCATCAAGACTCCTTTAGCCGGTGCCTTAGCGCTACTTGGCGGCGGATTCGCGTTCTTCAACCTTGAAGTATGGCTGACCAACTATGTCGGGTTCCTGCGGCAGACTAAGAAGACCTCATGGATTTCACCCGCGGCGCGGAAGCTGATGGGCGTAAAGTCGATCAGAGCCGATGCAGTATTCCTCAAGGACGGGCGAGCCCTCGGAGTGCTTAAGGTGCGGCCGATAAACTTCGGAGTATTGGGTGAGCAGGACAAGGACACGGTGATATACGGATTCCTGGAGTTCCTGAACTCTCTCAACTTCCCTATACAGATTGTCATGCGCTCAGTGAACCTTGACCTGGAGGACTACCTGCGCCACCTGAAGAGGCGGATAACCCAAAGGGACGACAAGATAGCGCTCGCATACTATGAGCACTTCTCAGAATACATGAGAAGCTACATCAAGGTGAACAAGATAAACGACCGCCACTTCTACATAATCATAACCGCCCAGAAGAGGGTGACCGAGAAGCTGATGCTGGACGGCCTTGCGACGCAGTGCGAGGAGGTAACTGCCAGGCTATCCCTCTCAGGCATAGTCTCGGAGCGATTGAACGACAGGCAGATACTGAACCTCTACAAGTCCTACTTCACTGACACGTTCGAATTGTACGACAGCTACATAAGCCCGATAACCATGTACCGGAAGATGTGGAAGGACGCCCCCAAGCCGATAAAAGACTTGAAGGGCGCGGCTTCTGAGAGGACGACGCCCAAGGAGGTGCAGTAGATGAACCTGCCGTTCCTATCCTCCAAGAAGGTGGCAGCTGAGAAGGAGGCAACCGAGACCTACGGCGAATACGAGGACCGCCTCATAGAGTACCTCACCTCCCCCTCGACCATAATACAGCACCCCTCCTACATTGAGATAACGAAATTCCACCAGATTATATGCGCCATAAACTTCCCCCGCCTCGTTGACCCAGGCTGGCTGACGCGACTCATCGAGATGAACCTCGACTTCGACCTGGCGATACACATCAGCCCCTACAAAATAGACACGACCATAAAGCTCCTCGAGAACGAGGTGAAGAAGCAGAAGACCGACCTGTACGCATTCGAGACCGAAGGGAAGATAGTCCCCCAAGCTCTGATACAGCAGCACCAGGACACGATGGCCCTGCTGCAGCTTATCCAGGAGGGCACTGAGAAGATGTTTGACATCTCCGTGTACCTTGATGCGAAAGCCTACACAAAGGAGGACCTCGACAGCATCAGCAAACAGATACGCGACACCATGAACAGCATCATGATAATACCGAAGATACCCTCATACCAGATGTACCAGGGCTTAAGGAGCGTGATGCCAATAGGCGTGGACGAGTTGCACGTGACCCGCAACATCACCTCCTCCGCCGCAGCGGCATGCTTCCCGTTCGCCATAACCTCTCTGGAGCAGCACGCGACCGGCATACTCATCGGGTTCAACGAATACAACAGCATACCGATAATCATAGACCCCTTCCAACTCTCCAACCCGAACGTGCTAGTCCTCGGAACATCTGGCGGCGGGAAAAGTTACTCCATAAAGCTCATACTCATGCGCGAGTTCATGGAAGGCGTGGCGATAAACGTTATAGACCCGCAGGCCGAGTACACGGACCTCATAAGGACCTTCAACGGGGAGGTAATACGCATAGCCCCCGACTCCGACAGCGTCATAAACCCCTTCGACCTCATGGACCAGACCTTTGACGAGAAGAAGCTCTCCCTCCTTGCGTTCTTCCGCTGCCTACTCGGCGAACTAACGGAGCCTCAGCGGGCCATACTCGACGAGACCATAGACAGGACATACGAGGAGAAGGGAATAAGTAAGGATCCGAAGACCTGGAGCAAGAAGCCGCCCCTACTCGAAGACCTCTACAACGAAGTCCTCCCACTCACAAAATCCCAGAAGGAGATAATATACGGGCCGTCCATGGCCATCGTCAACCGACTTAAAAGCTACGTCTTCGGCCCCATGAGGTTCCTCAACCAGCACACGAAGATAGACATCAACAACAGGATGATAAGCTTCGACATAAAGGACGCTCCAGACATCGGCAAGGGCACAGTCATGTTCCTCCTCCTAGAATACGTGTACACGCAGATGAAGAAGTCGAAGACCAGGAAAATCCTGGTCATAGACGAGGCGTGGACCGTCCTATCCGCGGGCGACCAGGCGGAATACATACTCCGTCTCGTCAAGACCTGTAGGAAATTCAACCTCGCCCTCATGATGATAACCCAGGACGTCGAGGACGTCCTAATGTCAAGGGCTGGCAGGGCTGTCCTCACAAACACCTCCACAAAACTCCTCCTCAAACAGGACACGTCGGTGCTAGACCAGATAGTCGACCGCTTCCACCTCAACCAGGCTGAGACAAGGTTCCTGAAGATATCCACCATGGGACGGGCGCTACTCATAGCTGAGAACATGAGGGTGCCCATATACATCCACGCCTCAGGGGAGGAACACAGGATAATAACCACCAAGCCCGATGACTTGCTGGGGAGGGAGGAGATAACCCGTCCCCAAGGCGACGACCTCGTGAAGGAGTTCGACATCAACAAGCCGGTGCACAGGAAGGAGGAACTCACAGACGAGCAGATAACCGCCCTAGACCAGAGGGGTTTCGAGGAGCTTAGAATAAAAAACCTATCCGGCAACGCGGAACTCTACATCGTCCACAATGAAACAGACGAAACAGACGAACACTTCGTCCTACAATACATCCTACTCGACGAGATCAAGAAATACACCACCAAGGGAATCCTACACCACACCCGCCTGCCTGACATAACATTCGAGACGAGAAGCGGGAAGATGGTCGCAATCGAAGTCGAAGCCGACGTCGGCCTCAAAAAAAGCCTCGACAACATGCAGGAAAAACTCCCAGTAATGCAGAAATACGACGAATACCTGTTCGTCGTCACCAACCCCACCCTCAAAAGAGACTACGCAAGCAAATTCGGAGGCAACATAATCACCCGCGAAGAAGCACAACAAAAGATAACCTCATATTTCCACTAAACCGCGGGGAACAACGGAGACAGTTGTCTCCGTGTTCACGAAGAGCACTGCTCTTCGTTGAACCTACGGTTCCCCCCAGTTCCAAGACGCGACAGAGAGGCTTTGCCTCTCTGGCGTGTGTCCGAGAACACTGTCTCGGCCACATCCTCCTGACCCTCCCCCATGTGGTGCCTACGGCATCACAGAACGCATTATCCCCTCTGATACTAGCCCCGTAGGCTACGCCACATCTCACGCCTCTAATAGTCTTTTATACCGGGATTCAAATACATAATCGATGGTGCCTATAACCCGCGACAACACGAGATGCTCTCACCGAAGTGGAGACCGTTGCGGAAACAATCAAGTCGCGAACACACCTGTAGTCAACGACAGCCTCCAGTCGAAATGGTACTGCAGCAACTGCCCGTACTTCGAAACCAGAGCTGACTGACAAGATGACCGCAAAAAGGGCGCTCACACTCCTCCTACTCCTCCCCAGCATCGCATCAGCCTGCTACGACGCTGCCATCACCCCAGCCATGGTGGGCGTAATGGACATGATACGGACCTTCGGATACCCCCTCGGCCTGTTCATGCTAATCTACATGGGCCTCAAATGGATGACCTCAGAAGGCCCTGAGGAGAGGGACAACGCCCGGCGTGGCATAATCTACATGATAATAGGCTTACTCCTTTTGAAGGTCGGCTGGGACCTCGTCTTATACCTGCTTTGCTTCTGACTTTTAATCCAATAAGACAATATACTCCTAGAAGATGAGGCCACTCTATAGGATGCTCCTGGCGTTCACACTCCTCCAGACAATAACTGCTACAACATCAGCTGACACTGCAAGCAACATAATGGCCCTCCTGCCAGTCGCCTACGCGCTCGGGTGGCTGATGATGGTGATACTCGGCATCAAATGGATTGTGGCGGAAAGCCCCAACGACCGGGCTGAGGCGAAGAAGGGGATGATATACGTCATCATAGGACTGCTGGTTGTAGCAAGCTACTGTCAACTCATGTGTCTATACACCAAAAACGCTAGTATATCCCTAGGGGGCACCGTGACGTTCGACCTCGGACCATACAACTGTCTTGCTCCTTGTTCATAATAGAATATATAGCGAATGACATAAGTTGTTGAACGTGGCTTGTTGGAAATCAGCCGAACTTATATATCATTCGATAGCAAATGTACATTGTCAAAAGCTCAAATACATTTGCTATCGTCTATAACTCTCAGTAAAGCCTTTTTGTTTTGGGTGGTTGGTAGTAGTTCGCTGCCATCGCATCGTTCAGTACCGTGAATGTAAGAGTAAGCTAACCCCAGGTTCCTTACCCAACCACCCGATTACTTATCGGGGACTCTGTGTATATAAACGCGCATAAAATGAACAATATTTAGCTTCATAACGCCTACCCCTAACCATGGAAGTGAAGACCATCAAGCTCAAACGCGCCCCCCTACTAGGGGGGAACCACAGGGAGCTGTGGCGTCTCTGGCAGCTGATGCAAGGCTTTCGCTCCTCATCACAAAGGTGAGCCGTCCTTCCACAGGCTCCTAAAGTAGCTTTCGAACACCCTTGCAGTCTGCTCGTCAGCAATCAACACGTTCGCCTCGTTGTTGTCTTCGAGTGCGGTGTAGCTTAAGTTCGTGCTTCCTATGAGGATTATCCTCCCATCGACGATAATCAGCTTCGCATGGGTCGTCGTCTTATTGCTGTCCATCCTCACCTCCACCCCGTTGGCCTTGAGTATCTCGTATGCGTTGTTCTCCCTGGAGTACTCGTCTGACAGTACCTTCACGTCCACGCCCCGCTCCTTCGCGTAGATGAGGTCCCTCACGAGCCTGTTCTGCGTGCTGTTCGGATAGTTCTTGTAGTACTTTATCTCGAACGCGATGATGTGAACGCTCTCCTTAGACTCTGAGATTATCTTGTGGGCGCTGTCAAAGTAGCCTCTGTCGAACACGGGAGTGACGTCGGCGGATTGGACGCAGGCCTTCGAGGGGCAGGCGTAATCCACTCCGGCACGGTAGACTGAGACGCCGACTATGACCCCCAACGCCAACCCCAAGAGCAGACCCCACAACAATTTTTTCATTTCAGTTCACTGGTCCTCACAATCTTGAGGCTGAGCTCATCAGCTATCCCCCCGAGCTTCGCCTTCTCCCCGCCCTTCAGGCCCTTCCAGTCCACGACCGCAACCTCGGGCCTGGGCTGCGTCTTCTCAACCATCTCCCCGACCATCTCACGCGTCAGATGTTCCGCAGAGTACTTTGGCATGATATGGCCGAGCGCGTACTCGCCTGAGAGGCTGCTGAAGTTCGGCGCATAATGGGGGCCACCGAACCCTATGGCAGACTGTTTGTCCTCGACTTCCTCTAACATGAGGAATGATATTGCATCAGCGACCGCACCGCACGCATCCATGTCACTCCAATGCTCTACTGACCCTCCAACTTCAACGAAGAGGAGGGGGAATGGGAGACCGCTTGGCCCGTGATGCGTCACCTCCAAGCTCACCTCATAGGGGAGGTTCATTTCAGCCTTCTTCCTCTGGAGTAACAGGAGGCACTGTCTCAGGTAAAGCGCGTCAGTCAACTGTAAGACTCCCTCCGACCCGCCCATCTGAGCCTCCCCGAAGTTGCCTGTGGGATGGCAGGTTAAAGTCGCGTTCCCTGACTCGGACCTGTGACGGGAGGCGACCACACAGACCTCCGGATTGTAGGGAAGATCCTTCAGGTAGAGGACTGAATCGTCAGTGCTCATCAGGAGGACGTCCCCCCTCCCATACACCGGACGGCCTCCGTACTTCTCCCCCGACTCTGTGAACCCGTGCCTCTCAACAATGATCCTCGCGATGTTCGACCCAGCAACGTCGCCAACTGAATGGATTATCAGCTTCACGCTTAGAAATTAAGTTTAGGGTTAAATAGCGGATGTGATATTAAACCTGGGAGTCTAAGTTTGTTATATATTATGGCTTCAACGAAGCGTGTAAAGCGAGTATTCGTATTCATTCTTTTCTCAGCCCTCCTTGTTCCTCCCTTCTCAAGCGCCTGGAAATTAGATGATACGCCAATACTGCTTCAACTTCTCCAAAATCTAAGTAGGGTAGATGTGATAGTCTACCTTGAACCTGCGGTGGACCTACCCTACAGCGACTACCAGAGCCCAGATGACAGAAAAGCAATACTTGACGAAAAAATAAGGAAAGGTTTGGCCTTACAGGGCGGGATCCTCTCCGAATTCCAACCAGGCGAATTTACCCTGAGGAGGAAGTCCATAACTGGGCGGTGGTTCTCAGGCTCGACTAACATGAGCGGAATATCAAGGCTGGCGAATGTAAGCGCTGTAAAGGCCGTATACCCTAACCGGCGGCTCTCCCCCCTGATAGACGTTGCAGGGTCGCTAATCGGCGCCGACTATGCCAGAAACCTAAACATCACCGGGCAGTCTCAGCGAATATGCCTAATCGACAGTGGCGTCGACTACTCCCATCCTAGCCTCGGAGGCTGCAGAAAAATAGGCGACGGATGCAGAATCGTTGGAGGATACGACCTTCTATTGAATGACTCAGACCCTGACGACACAGCCGGTCACGGTACCGAAGTGGCGGGAATCGTTACCTCAACAGATTCTCAACATCTAGGCATGGCAACCGGTGCGGGGATAGTAGCGATAAAGGTTTTCAACGAGACGATAAGCCCTGCCCTCGATGACATCGCCTATGCAATCGAAATGTGCTATGTGGAATATGATGCCAAAATCATCAGCATGAGCCTTGGAGATTACCGCCACTACACAACGGAAACATGTCCTAAGGAAATAACAGAGACCGTGAATGATGCAGTCGGCTACGGGGAATTCATCGTCGCCTCATCAGGCAACCAGGGTTACCTTGGGGGGATAAGCTACCCCTCCTGCGAACCTAATGTGACGTCGGTCGGCGCCGTATACACCTCAAACTGGGGGGTCGTGCACTCCCTAGCCGGGAACTGCACAGACAACGACACGGCAGCTGATAAGATGACATGCTTCACCAACCGAGGCCAAGAGCTTGACATACTGGCTCCAGGCTCGGAAGTAATCACCACACAAGCTGGCGGCAATTTCATAAAAGTCCGCGGCACATCCGTTGCCGCGCCGTTTGTCGCCGCAGCAGCGGCAGTCCTCGGACAAGCCAATCCGTCCCTCACATCTGACCAGATAACATACATACTACTCAAATCCGGCAAACAGATATACGACAAAGAAACCAGACACGTGTTCCCAAGACTCGACCTAACCCGTGCCGTGAAAATGGCTAACCAGGCCAGCTTCATAACTGTCCTAAACAACCACTCCATATCAATGAAAGTGACTTCAATCGAAACTTCAGCCTACTTTATATCCGGGATACACCCAACGTCCTTCCTACTAGCTCCAAACCACTCAAAGACTTTCATGGTTGTCTTCGACCGCGACGACACAATACGGGGAGGCACATACTCCGCCTACCTGACCCTCCACACTGAGAACCCAAGTCAGGAGGAGAAAATCACAGTCACCTACAGGAAATCCTCATAATCTCTGCTTCTCCCACAGCTCGTGGAACAGGCCTCTCCGTTGTATCAGCTCGTTGAAGGTGCCGTCTTCGACAATCGTCCCCTTGTCCATGACAAGTATCCTCTCCATTTCAGTAACTGTCGATAGGCGGTGTGCTACGACTATCACGGTAATGTCCTTTAGGGTCTGCCTGAGAGACTCCTGTAGCCTGAACTCAGAGTTGGCATCCAACTGGGATGTGAGTTCGTCTAAAAACAGTATCTGCGGGTTCTTGTATAATGCGCGAGCTATGCTTATCTTTTGGCGTTCACCCCCTGAGAGCTTCATACCTCTCTCGCCTATGGTTGTGTCGACTCCTTGCGGCAGTTTTGACACTAGGCCTGAAAGGTCGGCGATTTCGATAACTTTCCGCAGGTCATTCCCCCCTCCCCCAACGATTTCAATGTTCTCTTTCAGCGACATCTTAAACAGTTCGGTATTCTGGGGTACGACTGAGACCTTGCTTATGTAGGCGTCCCTCCTAATCTCTCTGAGCGGGGTGTCGTCTATGAGTATGGTTCCGTCGTATGTCTCGTCAAGCTTGAGCATCAGCCTTATAAGAGTCGACTTGCCAGCGCCGTTCGGACCCACTATGCCTATCTTCTGACCGCGTTTGATGGTTAGATTCACGTTGTTGAGCGCAGGCATCCCCTCGTAGCAGAAAGACAGGTTTTGGATGTTTATCACATTCCAGTCGTCTTTCATCGGCAGCTTGCCTGACAGCTCCACTGTCGGCTTCAGCTCCATGAGGCTCATCAGCCTCCCAACATCAACTATCTGCTCAAGAACATCGTTTGTGATGCTTGATATGTCAGATGCCGCTGAAAGCATCCTGCCGAAGTAGCTCTCAAACATCACAAGCATTCCGACCTCGAACCTGCCCAGATAAATCCCATAGCCCATGTACGCCAAGGCCGCTATCCTGAAGGTGATAGAGTAGGCGCCTGTCAAGCCGCTGCGTATCTTATAATACCTGGACCTCTTCAGGTACTCTCCCAAGAAGTTCATCGTCGAGTCCCTTATCCTGGCTAACAAGGGGTTTGCCAGATTAAGCATCTTCACCGTCCTTATGCTCCCTATGGGCTCACCCGTGACCCCGGACATTAGCTCCCTGCTTTTCTGGACTACACGGGACTGCGCGATTATCCTCCTCGTGAAGCTGAACGACAGCAGATAGTATGTTACGCTGAAGAACAGAAACGCTATGCTAAGCTCCCAGCTTAATGAGAATAATATCAAACTAACTCCAAGGATGTTGACTGCAGCTCCTATGAATTGCGTGAAAAACACCTGTATTATGCGTGTAAAGGCACTGGTGCCAGTATACAACCTAGACGTCCTGCTGCCGCCGTATTCCTTCTCATGCCAGCTCAAATCCAGAGTTATGAAGTGCTTTAGGGAAGTCGACTTAACGTCTGTCTCAATCCTCTGGCACAAGCTAGTCTCATAATACTGCCCCACTTGGACGCAAACGGACTTGCACAGCTCCAGGACAAGCCAGAGGCCGAGGAGCGTGAGAAAGAAGTCAAGAGGCTGGCCCGGGGAGTATGACACGAAAAATGTCGTTATCTTACCGAGAGCCCACGCGGGATAGAGTGAGATTACGTTGGAGGCAACCCTGAGCAAAACGGCGGCAGCGAACATGGGCTTGTAGGGGGCCGAGTATTTCAGTATGTCTCTGATGAGCCTTCCAAAACCGTAATCATGTTCATCGTCATCTCGATTTTGCACAATATCTATCAACAACGAGGACTAAAATACGCCAGCCTTATTCACAGCCTCTGTTTCTCCCAGAGTTCGTGGAATAGGCCTTTTTTGTTTATGAGTTCGTTGAATGTTCCTTCCTCCACGATTCTTCCGCCGTCCACTACGAGTATCCTGTCCATCTCCTGTATGGTGGAGAGGCGGTGGGCGATGACAATCGCAGTCACCTCACTGAAGACCCTACGGAGGGAATCTTGTATCCTCAGCTCGGAGTTGGCGTCAAGCTGGGATGTCGGCTCGTCGAGGAAGATCATCTGCGGACACTTGTAGAAGGCTCTGGCTATGGAGAGCCTCTGCTTCTCTCCGCCGGATAGTTTCACGCCCTTCTCGCCGACTACGGTGTCGACGCCCTGGGGGAGCCGTCCGACGAGGTCGCCGAGATTAGCCATGTCAATGGCCTTCTTCAGGTCCTTGCCGCATCCACCTACTATCTCAATGTTCTCTCTTAGTGTGGCGTTGAACACCTCAGTATCCTGTGGAACGACTGCGATGCATTGCATGTAGGATTTCCTGTCAATGTCCCTGAGCCTGACACCGTCGACGAATATGTCCCCCTCATACCTTTCGTCAAGCTTCAGCATCAGCTTAAAGAGCGTCGACTTCCCCGCACCCGTCGGTCCCACGACGCCTATCCTCTCGCCGCGTTTTACTTTGAAACTGATGTCATGCAATGTCTCCCTCTCAGCGTACGAGAACGTGAGGCCCCTCACTTCGATTTCATTCCAGTCGGTGTTCATCGGCTTGCTACCACTCACCTCCACTGTGGGCTTCAGCTCAAGAAGCTCCCTCAGCCTGCCGACCGCAACCTTCTCCTCGATGACCTGGTCTGTGACGCGGGACATCCCCGCTGTGGCGTTCAACACGAGGTCGAAGTATATGTAGAACATCACGAACACCCCAATCTCCAGGGTGCCGTGGTATATCCCGTAGCTTATGTAAAGGAGCATGAGAAACTTCAAAACGACCGCGTAGACTGTGGTCACACCCTGCCTGAGGCGGAAGTACTTTATCACCTTCATGCTCTCGTCCATGTACTCGGTGTTCACCCTCTCGACGCGCCTCATGATTGGCTCAGCCAGGTCCATCACCTTGATGATGGCGATGTTCCCCACAGACTCGTAGTTCACACCGCTTGCGGCCTCGCTCTTCTTCTGCACGACCCTAACCTGCTTGGAGGCCTTCCTAATCAAGGCGAGGGAGAGGATATAGTATGTGGCTGCGAAGGCGAGTAGGGCGACGGAGAGCTCCCAGCTGAGGGAAAACATCACCGCAGCCGCGCCGAATATGCTGATTGCAGCCGGTAGGAGGTCGGTGTAGAACAGTCGCACAAGGTTCCTCATGCCGTTGGCGCCGTTAATCACCCTCTGGACCTTGCTGCCAGCGTATTCGCTCTCATGCCAGCTTAGGTCTAGGCTGAACAGGTGTTTCATCCCGGAAACCTTCACATCCAACGACATCTGCTCAGCAGTCCTGAAACCCCATAACTCACTCAACCTACCCGCCACCGTCCTATAGAGGCTGAAG
>JAZDIN010000014.1:0-4176 GCA_043804895.1 Candidatus Altarchaeota archaeon | reverse complement strand
TAGCCAAGTCCTTCAACCTGGCATCTAGCGACATCATCGCATTCATCGACGCTGACCTTTCAGTCGGGCCGGAGTATCTTCCTCGTATGTTGAGCATGCTAAAAGACGCTGACATTGTCGTTGGAAGCCGATACCTGCCTGAGTCGCAGTCCAGGAGGAATATCCTGCGGCTCATATTCAGCAGAACAGCTGGCGCATTCACAAGAGCCTACTTCAACTCGAAACTTACAGACCACCAGTGCGGGTTGAAGGCCTTCAGGAGGGATGTGATTTTGGAGTTGGTTGGCGAGGCAGGCTACGATAAAACACTCGCACGCGGCTTCGCATGGGACACTGAGATACTGGTGAGGGCTCAGAGGAAAGGGTACAGGATTGTTGAGGTTCCAGTCAAATGGACTGAATCCGGCCGAAGCTCAGTCAAACCCCTCAGAGACTGGAAAGTAATACCTTACACAATAGCGCTGAAAAAAAGATTATGAGTCAGATTTTGCCTGTCAGGTATCTTAGTATGACGCCGAGTACGCTGAACCCGTATGGTATGGGGTTGAGGTAGCTTTTCTCGCCTGCGTATCTTGTGGGAATCGGAATCTCAGAGACCCTGAGGCTTGCCCTCTTGCAGCCGACTAGCATCTCGCTGTCGAAGTGGAACTTGTCGCTGTACTTCTGGAATGGGATGTTCTCCAAGGCCTTCCTGCTGTAGGCCTTGTATCCTGAGTGGTATGTGGTGAGGTTCAGTCCGAAGACGATGTTCTCGAGTATGCTGAGGAACCTGTTGCCGACGTACCTTACGAGGGGCATCCCGCCTTCAAGGGTTTTTCCGCCTAATATCCTGCTGCCTCCGACGACGTCAGCCCTATCCTCCTCGATGGGCCTTATCATCTCAAGTATCAACTCTGGGGCGTATTGTCCGTCGCTGTGCAACAGCACCGCGATGTCTGTGCCGTCTTTGAGTGCCTGCGTGTACCCGGTCTTCTGTGCCGCGCCGTATCCCCTGTTCGGATTGTGTTTCAGGAGTTTGATGTTGTAGCTCTTCGACAGTTTCTCCGCCTTCTCTGCTGTGTCGTCCCTGCTCCCATCGTCAACGACTATGAACTGACTTATCCTATCCAGGGACTCCCTCGGAAGCCTCTCGAAGACGCCCTCTATCGTCTTCCCGGCGTTGTAGGCTGGCATCACGACAGCGATTTTCACAATGGGTTATTATTAGTCGATAAATATATTAGACACAATGAAAGTTCTCGTCTTGGGCGGGGGCCTGGCTGGTTTAAGTTCCGCCTGCGAGCTCACCAGAAAAGGCGTGGACGTCACGGTCCTAGAGAGGGAGCATTGGGTCGGCGGCCTCGCGGCGAGCTTCACAGGGGGCGGCTTCACATACGACCTCGGCCCCCACAGGTTCCACACAGGTGATGCAGTGGTTGCGGAGCATGTGAAAGGCCTCCTGGCTGGTGACGTCGAGGAGAAGGTTCGGGTCTCCCGCATACTGTTGCAAGGCAGGTTCTTCGACTATCCGCTGAAGGTCGGCAATGCGGTGTTCACGATGCCGCCTCTGACGACTGCCAGGATAGCTGCCGATTACGTCGGCGTAAAGTTGAGGAATCTGTTTACTCCCCGCCAGGACAGGAATTTCGAGGATTGGGTGGTGAACCGTTTCGGCTGGACGCTCTATGACATATACTTCCGGGTATACACTGAGAAGACGTGGGGTATCCCGTGCACGATGTTGAGCGCGGACTGGGCTGCTCAGAGGATAAGCTTACTCAGCCTCTGGGACACTCTTGTTAAGACTTTGGGTAAAGGAGGCTCAACGCCAAGGACTTATGCGAGTAGGTTCTACTACCCTCGAAGCGGCGGCATCGGAAGAATCAGCGAGGCATATGAGGATGGGATAATCGCTGCTGGCGGTAAAGTCCTGCTCGACTGCCATGTCACCGAAGTCGAGGTCGAGGATGACGCGATAGTGCGGGTAGGTTACGGCGGAGGTTCAGTCGACGTCTCATCAGACGATATGGTCTTCTCCACGATACCTTTGACGAGTCTTGTCAACTCCATCAGGCCCCAACCCTCGCAGAGGGTGCTGGAAGCAACGAGCAGGCTGAAGTTCCGTTCGATAGTGTTCGTCCACATGATATTCAACAAAGACCGTATCAGCCGGGACCATTGGATCTACCTGCCTGAGCTGAAGTACGCCTCAAACAGGGTGAGCGAGTCCAAGAACTTCAACGAACGTAACGCTCCTGAAGGCAAGACCGTGGTGAATGCGGAGATAACCTGCCAAAAAGGTGATGGCGTCTGGGCTGCCAGCAGTGAGGAGCTGAGTCGGAGGATCCTCGACGACATGGTATCCGCAGGCCTTGTGAGGCGCGACGAATACGTTGACTCTAAAATCCATCGAATCGAACACGCCTACCCGATATACGACCTAGAATACAAAAAGAGTCTGGAAACGGTCGTCGAATACCTTAAGACGATACGTAACCTGAGGTTCTTCGGCAGAAACGGCCTCTTCCGCTACAACAACATGGACCACAGCATAGGCATGGGACTAACAGCAGCTAAGAGCGTCACAGACAGGAACATGGATTACATGCGGGTTGCGACAGAAGAGCACTGGTTCGGCTAAACAGGTTTCTTCCGCCCCTTATGGCCGCAGATAGCGCATGCTCCGGGGCCTTCCATTTTTTTGCCGCACCCGGGGCATGACCAAACCCACCTCAACTGCCTTTTTATACCATCCTGTGTTGCAGGCACCACCTTAACCCCCAATTTCGCGGCTGTGTTCTGTATCGCATAGTCGTCTGAGAATATTATCAGGTTGTGTTCATAGGCTGCGGCCAGGATACCAAGGTCTGTTTGGCTTAGTGAGTCTATGTCCCCTGTCTCTGACGCCGCCTTCGAAACCTCCTCCAGGCTTTTTCCGCTGAATTCTACAAGCTTCACATTGCCTGCCCTCAGAGCCTCCATAACTGCCGTCCTGGCTGGCTCCTCAATGACCTCGTCCAGGACAGACTGGGTTATCCCGTAGCCCCCCTTAGAGTAATCTAGGCTGCTTCTTAGGATACCGGACGTGTCGAGGATACAGGCTAGTTTCATCTTAATAGTCATTAATTTATATGTTTGTACATATTTTAGACATCAGCGTTTATCAGGTAAAATGCACATTGGTTTGATTCCGGACGGTAACCGCAGGTTCATGGTCAAGAAGCGCATCGAGAACCTGCTCATGTCCTATGACATGGGAATACGGAAGTTCTACGACTTTTTGGGCTGGTGCTACGACCTGAAGGTGGATGAGGTCACATTGTACGCCCTCTCCCTCGAGAACCTTGTGAACCGGGACAAGTCAGAGATAGAATCCCTATTCAAGGTTTTCAACAAGCACGCGAAGAAGGGGATAAACGACAAGAAACTGCATGAGAACAAGGTAAGGGTGAGGTTCTGCGGAGACAGGGATTCCCTCCTGAAGGTAAGCCCGAACAAGAAGCTAGCAGCGGAGATGATAGACAACCTCACCAAACTCGAGGAGGCGACGAAAAAGTACACTAAGTTCACTTTGAACCTGGCCATCGCATACGGCGGACGGCAGGAGATACTCAACGCGCTCAAGAAGATGGTATCAAACGGCTCTGAAGTGAACGAGGAGAACCTAAGAGCCAACCTATGGGTCAAAGACGACCCTGAGATAATAATCCGCACGTCAGAGGAGAGGCTCAGCAACTTCCTACTGTGGCAGTCGGCCTACAGCGAAATCTACTTCGTGCCGAAACTGTGGCAGGAGTTCGGCAAACAGGACCTAGTCGACATACTGGGAGAGTTCGAGTCCAGGGAAAGAAGATATGGTAGGTGAGTATGGCTTCTAAAAAGAGGAGAATACAGTCAGAGGAGGCTTCAATCGACATACCCCTCGGGTGGCTGGGCGACCTCATCAACGAACCGCTATTCCTATCCTCATTCCTCTGTCTGGCAATAGCTATAGCGAAAACCCTGTCCAAAGGCACTCAAATCAACTTCATATACGATATCGCACCACTCACCCTCTTCGTTCTTTTCACATGGTCATCATACACGTTATACACTCGACCTAATCTGAGGAAAAACATTTGGACCTACGGGATGCCTGCCCTCATCCTCCTCACCGCCCTGTTCTCATACTACTCCAACAACTACGGCTTCCCCATG
>JAZDIN010000013.1:0-8778 GCA_043804895.1 Candidatus Altarchaeota archaeon | reverse complement strand
ACGATTAGGTCGTATACGCTCTTCCGTTCCCCTGAAAGGTGGGCTGGCAACTCGCCTGTCGGGTGTATCGCAGGGTGAGCTGGGTCCTTCTTCTCACCGTTTGCTGGCTTGAGTTTTTTATCCTCCAGTAATCTCTCGCACAGGCTCCTGTAATCCTCCTGCCTCATCAAATCAGAGATTATCCTCCTACAGTCTATGTCCTCAGGAATCTCTTGGCTTGAGGTGCGCGGGTAGCTGATGAGCGCATTTGTGTAAAGTTCCTGGGCGACCTCCAGCGTCCTCCTCGGGTCGATACTCAAATGCTTGTAGGCTTCAGTTTGCAAGGTAGTCAAATCGAAAGGATACGGCGCTGGCTGCTTGAACCTCCTAGAATCCACCCCCACGACATCTGCCTTCGGTCCGCACCGTGCCTTAACAGCATCAGCCTCCTCCCCGCTTTTGAACTTCTCCGCCTGGTGCATGGCACTGAAGTCCATGTCCTTGAAGCAGAGCATCTCAACCTCCCAGTAGTCTTCAGGCTTGAACGCCTTAATGCTATGCTCCCTGGTGGCCAGAATCTTCAGCGTCGGCCCCTGGACTCTGCCGATGCTGAGCGTTACATAATTCCTCCCTGCCCGAGCGGCGTTCGACAGTGCCCTCGACAGGTTTATCCCCCAGTACCAGTCCAGTGTATGCCTTGTGAGGCCTGCGAAAGCGAGTCCAGCATCGATTGGCCCGACTTTTTCGAACGCCTTAAGTATGGATTCGCTGGTGAGTGTGGAGTACTTGACTCGCCCAACAGTTTTTCCCTTGGGGTCTTGGCCGCAGCCGTGCTTGATGACGTTGTATCCTATGACCTCGCCCTCTACGTCGTAATCGCAGGCGTTGATGAACCTTTCACACCCTTTCGCAAGGAATTTTATGTTGTCCAGGTACCTCTTCGTGAACTCGCTCTCCTTGCTGACAAGGTAAGCTGGAGCCCATTCAACGTCAAAGACAGGGTAAACCCAACCCTTCGCGTTCCTCTCCCTCAAGCCGAATATGTGGCCGACCGCTGGTGCCACCACCACATCTCCGACTTCAAAGTAATCCACTCCTCCGTGGGATTTCCTCGCAGCCTTACCGAGTGAGTTCGCTATACGTTCGGCGACGTTAGGCTTCTCAGTGACAACTAGCGTACGCATAATGGCTCCATATAGGATAAACCTTATAATAAACATTTATTTGCAGCATATGATGTATTTACATGGGTATGCGGGCTGTGTCGGACAGGAATTTGCTGGACGTGTTTGTCGAGGATTTCTCCAAGATATTGGAGAGACACTGCAGGTACATCATAGTCTCAGGGTATGTCGCGATAAGCCATGGACGCAGCCGTGGAACTGAGGATGTCGACGTAATAATCGAGAGGATAACCCTCAGAAAGTTCATGCAACTGCACAAAGACCTTCTGAAGTCAGGCTTAGAATGCATCCAACCTGGGACTCCAACGGAACTATACAACCACTACCTGTTGGAAAAAACGAGCATAAGGTACGTGAAGAAAGGGACGCTGGTCCCGGATATGGAGCTGAAGCTTGCAAGGGACAAGCTGGATGAGTATCAGCTTAGACACCGTGTTAAACTACCCCTGACCGAGACGGACGTCTACTTCAGCACCCCGGAGACTAACATAGCCTTCAAAGAAGAATACCTGAAAACAGACAAAGACTTGGAGGATGCAAAACACCTGCGCATAATATACGAGAGCAAGCTCGACGAAAAAGAGATAGATAAGATAAAGAAGATGATAAAGGGTAGAAGATGAGGGACAAATCCCACAGCGACAAGGTTGAGTTATGGGCCCGTTATGTGCGGGAACATCCTACCGGGTGGCGCAGGCAGCTGAATCCATTCATAGACTCCCAGATAACGAAGGCGAACAGATTCTACGAAAGGCTGGCTGAAACGGCGGATGGGAGAAAGAAACTGGGGAAGATAAGGCAGCTGAAGGCTGAGGCGGGGCGTTAAGGCTGGGGAATATTTATTCCTGAATCTGCGTAGTTATGACTGCATGAAGGTGTTACTCCTTAGTCCGCCGGGTGAAAAAGTCTACATAAGGGACTACTATTGCAGTAAGGTGTCGAAGGCCAACTACCTCTACGAGCCTCCCGACTTCCTGATATTGAGCGGCATCCTCCACGGGCGCCATGACGTGAAGGTGATTGACGCTATAGCATCCAGGCTGGGGGAGGTTGAATGTCTACGGCAAATAGTAGACTATAAGCCTGATGCTGTGATATTCCTCACAGGCTCAGTCTCATACAAGACGGACTTCCCGTTCCTCGATAAAGTCAAGTCAGCCACCGGCGCGCTTATGATAGGATGCGGCGACCTGTTCATGGAAGACTACACGCAACAGCTTAGCGAGAACGCCACCCTTGACGCGATACTCCTGGACTTCACGGACGAGAGCATACTCGTGTACCTGGACGGCGGACAGAAGGTTCGGAACATAATATCAAAGAAGGACGGGAAAGTAACCGAGGGAGAGGTCGTCAGATGGAAGGGCCAGGAGTTCGAGGTTCCCACTCCAAGGCATGAACTCTTCCCCCTCAGCCGGTACAGGTATCCGTTCGTGCGCAAGAGGAGTTTCGCAACCGTGCTCACAGACTACGGTTGCCCTTTCAAGTGCAGCTTCTGCATAATGTCAAGGATAGGGTATAAGGTGCGCTCGGTTAACAACGTGATGGACGAGCTTAGATACCTGAAGTCTATGGGAATAGACGAGATATACTTCGACGACCAGACATTCGGCGCCAACAGGGAACGGACAATAAGACTCCTTGACAGCATGGTCGATGAGGGGCTGAACATGGGATGGTGCGCCTTCTCAAGGGTTGATGTGGTGGATGAGACCCTGCTCACAAAGATGGTTACTGCCGGATGCCACACCCTCATGTTCGGCGTCGAAAGCGGAAGCCAGGAGATACTCGACATCAACAACAAGGGCATAACGAAGGAGAAAATCCTGGAGACGTTCAAACTATGCAAAAAACACGGTATAGGGATCGTAGCCACGTTCCTCTTTGGTCTGCCAGAGGAGATGAAGGAGACCGCTGAGGAGACCATACGTTTCGCCCTTGAGTGCGGATGCGACTACGCGTCCTTCAACATCGCAGTCCCTAGGATGGGCACAGCCCTCAGAAGGAAGGCCATCGAAGGCGGGCTGATACAGTCGGACTACAGGGAGATGGACCAGTCCGGCAGTAACGCAGTCTTAAAAACCAAGGGCCTCACAGTCAAGGAAGTTGAAGGCCTGAAGAACAAGGCCCTCCGGAGGTTCTACATGCGGCCGTCCTACATCCTCAGAGAGGCTGCGAAGATAAGGTCATTACATGACGTTTTGTCCAGACTGGACGGCCTATATAGCATACTGAAGAACATGCTCTAGTCTACTCTTTTGTACAGGTCGAAGTTGGCTTTCCTGTCGTAGAGGCGGTACGCCCCGCTTGAAGTCAGGTTGTTAATTATGTACCTTTGTGGCTCGTTCAGGTTCATGTCGAGTAAAATATACTCTGGTTTGATGTCTGGCGGCTTCTGCAGGTTGTCGACACCGTAGAACTCTGTCTTGAACGGATTAGTGTACATGAAGATGGTCTTCCTGTGTGTGAGGTGCGAGACGAGGTTATAGGACGCGCAAACTGAGGCATCCTTTGGTATCTTCTCCATAAGATTGTATGCTCCCTCCACCTCTTTGTAGAAGTGGTTCGGGTTCTTCAGGTTCCACCATACATCATTGTTCTTGGACGAGGACTGGTATGGCGCCACATTGTAGTTGCCCCAGAAGGCGGCTGCGACGAGGATGATGCACAGGGGGTAAAGCACGTATCTCCTCCTGCTGAATAGTGAGAGGAAGTTGACGAGTCCAATGTAGACGAAAGGTATTATGGGCGTCACATAATGGTAAGCTATCTGGTGTGAATACGCCCAGTCTGAGAGCAGATTTATGTACAGGTTAGTTGCGGCGTAGAATGCAGGCGACATCACCGGGATGAACGCTACCGGAGCCAACAACTTGTAGACGTACTCCCTGTTCTGGTCTGTGTTAAGCCGCATCTCCATGAGGGTGGCATTGGTCATGGACTTAATCTTGTCAGTCATGGTCCTGCCGTATGAGCCGAACGCCTTCGCCGAGTGGAACGTCGAATCATAGTTGACTCCCGTGAAGGCCGGGAAGAGCACGTTCATCACCAAGAGCGCATAGACTATGGACACCGCCACCGTAGCCGTGCCCACCTTCCATTGCCGCATGAAGAACATGATGTAGAGCCCGAATAGCGTGAGCGACAGTGCGATTTCCTCCTTGCAGATTATCGCAAGGGCGAATGTAACCCAGTAGCCGCGGTGGCTCCCAACCTTTAGGAAGTAGTATCCAAGGAGTATGAGTGGCACGGTGAAACTCTCATAATGGTAGCCTTGGTCTAAGTTCGAGAAGTGGAGCGCAGGGAACATTAAATAGGAGAATGAGCATACGAGCGCGGTAAGGTCGCTTTTCACTGAGAGCCTGGCGAGGAAGAAGACTATTATTGCGCCAGAGGCGAGGACGAGTGTGTGGAGAATCAGCAGGGCTTTCACATTGTCCCACACCCAGTAAATCGGGGCGACAAGGATGTGGATGTACGATGCGTGGTCTCCGAACAGGTGTAGTCCGCGGACGGTGAGGAAAGGCGTCTCAAACCTGCTAAGAAGCCATATGCCCTGGTCAGGGACTCCAAGGTCGAAGTTCCCGTACCACAGTTTGTTGTGCTCGTTCAACGTTGTTGCAGTGAACACGGTGGCATAGCCCAGCGTCATAATGAGCATTACCCCTGGGGCAACCCATCCTGGGATGCGATGCCTCGGTTTTTTAGCGGTCTTCCTCCTCTTCCTAGTCTTCCTCGCAGCCATATCATTCAGTCCAAGAGTATGTTGTGTCCGTGCCTTTTGTGGTACATGAACTCGTCGTCTGTGTTATCCTTCGCCCATTTAACGTACTCGGTTATCTCCGAGAGCTTAGAGCTCAACACATCTGCATAGTTTACTGCGAACGCCTCAGGTATCATCGGCGGCTTCGGTGAACCGTATTCCATACTCCCGTGGTGGCTGATGATCATATGTAAGAGCTTGTCCCTCACATCTTCGCCTGTCTTCAGTTCGTCCATCGCCTTTGAGACTCTCCCATACCCTAATGCTATGTGGCCTTTCAGCTGGCCTTTCCTCGTCCCCTTAATCCTTGTCGTTACAGTTAGCTCTTCGAGTTTCCCTATGTCATGGAGCAGCGAGCCTGCTATGAGCAAATCCTGGTCCATATCTGGGAAGAGCTTCCAGCTCAATAGCGAGTACTCTGCGACCTCTAGGGTGTGCTGCAAGAGTCCGCCGGTCCAGTTGTGGTGTATCTCAATGGCCCCCGGGTGTCTTCTGAACTTCTCCTTAACCTTAACGTCCTGGAACACCCTCTCAAGAACTGACTTCACCTCCTGGCTCTTAACACGGCTGATGTGGCCTTCCAGTTCACGCCACATGGTGTCTAAGTCCTTCTTGGCAGGCATGATAAAGTCATCAGGATTGTATTCTCCCTCCTTAAGTGGCCTTATGGTGTCAGGCTCGTTCGTTGAGACCTGCAGTTTCTCCATGTAAGTGGAGGCCTTCCCTTGCACGTAAACGATGCCATCAGCCGGGATGGAATCATACAGCCTCCGCACCTTCCCCTCATCCTGGCCACCCCAGTACTTGTATTCGATGGTGCGTCCGCTGGAATCGGTGAATAGAAGCTGGAAGGTGTACCCTTTAGCGTACTGCGAGAATCCCCTCTTCACCTTCACGGCGAAAACGTCCTCGACCCTGTCGCCGTCCCTCAGCGAATCAACCGGCTGCTTCTTCGCATATACCATTGCAGTGTAGATATGGCCTTGGTGAATTAAAACGAATTTACCCGCCCTAATGTAGGGGGCAGGTCCATGTGTCCTGGGGGTCGCGGTAGTCCGGGAGCAGCGGGCATATTGTCGTGGAGGTCGAAGCGGTCGTTGCGGTAGTTGATGTGGATATCGCAGTCGATGACGTTGTGGTGGACGTTGAGGCGGTTGTGGAGGTTGTGGCCTGGGTTGTCGTTGTCGTGGATGTGGTTGTCGATGCAGTTGCTGCAGTCTCATCTGCCTCAGGGGTGTTTGAATACAGGAGGTATGCTACCGTCAGGCCGGCTACGACAGTCAGTAGGATGAAAAGCAGGCCTGCTGTGAGGGTTATCTTGATGAGGGTATCCCTTTTGCTGGCCGAACCCTCCCTTTTTCTCTCGATGAATCCCATACTTATCCCCCCTACTCTGCTGGCATGTAGTGGAACATGTCAAGCGGCGTGTCGGTTGGTTCCAGTATGCCCGCGACTACAACGTCGCGTCCGAAGAAGTTGTCTATCTTGTCGCCGACTTTGGCGAATATTCCCTCCCTCCTCATCATCGTAGCCTCCTGTGCTCCCAATACCAGCGGTAGGTAAGTCTTGTTCTGTCTGATGTGCAGGTCTAATCCTACGATGTTGAGGTCTATGACTGTGCGTTCGTTCTTCAGCTCCTCGTAATCGAGCATGCTGCCTGCTGCAAAAAATGTCTTTTTCGGCCAGTTGGTGCTGTCAGGTTTTATGTAGTAGAAGAATTTCGGCATCTTATCTTCTGTGAATTTCACATGGATTTTTTCCCCTGGGGGGATGGAGTTGAACTTCTCCTTTGAGAGGATGTGCATCATGTCCATGAGGGTGTCGGTCTTTTCTAGCATGCCGCTCACCCTAGTCTCTTTGCCGAGGAATCCTTCGTCCACGTTGAAGCCCCACATCGCCTCAGAAGCGGTTATGTTGTTCTCCTGCGACATCTCCTTGGCTTCATCGTATCCTAAGACCATGGAGTCCGTCTCGGGGACGGATTCGCCCATGAGGGTTGGGACTGTGGATAGTTTCTCGGCTGGCGCGTATGCTATGAATTCCGGGGTGTTGTCTTCGAACAGGATTTTTATCTGCATGTCCCCGAATATCATCGGGTTCAGGGCTGTTTTACTGTTGAAGTACCCCTGCTGGTATAGGGCTGCCGTCCCGAGAGCTAAGACTAGTATTGTGAACAGCAACGACTTAGTGTTCTCCTTGGTGAAGCTTTTTTGTTCCATTTTACGTTAACCTCCTGTGCTTCAAAAGCAGAGAGTTCGTTACTACTGACACTGAGCTTAAAGCCATCGCGCCTCCAGCCATTATCGGGGAGAGGAGCCATCCGGTGAGGGGGTAAAGGAGGCCCGCAGCCACTGGTATCCCAAGGGTGTTGTAGAAGAGAGCCCAGAACATGTTCTGTCTTATCTTAGCCATAGTAGCCTTGCTGAGTCTTATGGCTTTCACTATGTCGAGGGGGTCGTTTCGCATGAGGACGATGCCTCCGGATTCCATTGCGACGTCCGTGCCTGATGCCATTGCTATTCCGACGTCGGCTTGGGCGAGGGCTGGGGCGTCGTTTATTCCGTCGCCTACCATTGCCACCTTCTTCCCCCCACTCTGGAGCTGTTTCACATGGTTTGCTTTATCCTGGGGCAGCACCTCTGCGAACACGCTGTCGACTCCAAGCTGGCGGCCGACGGCCTCCGCTGTCCTTTTGTTGTCGCCTGTTATCATGTACACTTTGATTCTCATCCTCTTCAGTTTCTCGATCGCTTCCCTAGAGGTGTCCTTTATTGTATCGGCTATCGCCACTATCGCCGCGGCTTTGCCTTCGACAGCTAACACGACTGATGTCTTGCCTTCGTCCTCGAGTGTTTGTAGCTTCTGTTCGAGCGTTGAGACGTCAACGCCTTCGGAGCTCATGAGTTTCCTGTTTCCGAGGCTTATCCTCCTCCACTCGACTGTCGCGGATACTCCGTGTCCTGGGACTGCTTTGAAGTCCAACGGTTCGCCTGGAATAACACCTTTAGATTTCACGTAGTCCATCACGGCATCAGCCAGCGGATGCTCCGAGTTCTTCTCCACTGCGCCGACGTATTTTAATGTGGCCTCCTCTGTAAATCCTTCAAGGACTATGTAGTCGGTTACTGTCGGTTTACCTTTAGTGAGGGTGCCTGTCTTATCCAATACTATCGCGTTTATGCGGTGGGCTGTTTCCAATGCTTCTCCGCTTTTGATTAGTATTCCCTCACCCGCTCCTTTGCCTACGCCGACCATTATGGCAGTGGGTGTGGCCAGGCCAAGGGCGCAGGGGCATGATATGACGAGGACTGATACTGCTATTGCTAGGGCGAATTTGAATGTCATCCCTGCCGCGAAGTACCAGAATCCGAATGATGCGAGCGCTATCAGCACTACTGCTGGGACGAAGTAGCTTGATACGATGTCCGCGAATTTTTGTATCGGTGCCCTGGAGCCTTGCGCGTCCTCGACTAGTCGTATTATCTGGGCTAGTGTGGTTTCTGAGCCTACTTTGGTTGCTTTGAATTGGAAGCTGCCGTGTTTGTTTATGGTGGAGCCTATGACGTTGCTGCCCAGAGTCTTTTCCACTGGTATGCTCTCGCCTGTTATCATGGACTCGTCCACGCTTGATGAGCCTGAGATTATGGCGCCGTCTACTGGGATTTTCTCGCCTGGTTTGACGATGACTGTGTCTCCGGCTCGGACGTTGTCTATGGCGATTACTGATTCTATTCCGTCCCGTAGGACTGTGGCGGTTTTCGGCGCTAAGTCCATCAGCTTTCTGATGGCTTCTCCGGTTTTGCCTTTCGCGTTCAGTTCCAGGTATTTTCCGGCTAGGACGAATGTTATGAG
>JAZDIN010000012.1:0-8012 GCA_043804895.1 Candidatus Altarchaeota archaeon | reverse complement strand
GCTATGTAATATGTGGTCGTTAAATACGTACTCTAGTCTGTGCGTCAGCTTTGTCAGTGTCTCGTCTCCATTATCAGCTTCCCTGTGAGGCCGTCAAAGTAGTAGTATTTGCCTTTTCCTGAGGTTATGTATGGTGCGTCGCCTATGGCTGGGTTCTCGTCCAATACTGCGACCGCCCAGATTCCGAAGTTGTGGTTGTTGTATGCGATAGCATCCAGCATCTCAGCGAGGGTCTTGTTGGTTGGGTACTGGTTTACTACCTTGTTGTTCAGTCCTTTAACCCGTGCTTTCGCCCATTCTGACGCTTTAATATCCTCAAGTATCAGGTCCTTGTATCTTTCGTAGTATGGGTCGAACTGTATGCTCAAAGGCGTCATAGAGCTTACGTAATACGTCTTCACCTCGACAGGCTCCCTTGCCTCTGACTCTGCCAGTGCCTTCATCCTTGCCTCGCCGCTCCCCATGTAGTCTATGCTAAACGCTGCTCCAATGATGGAGTATGCAATATATACTAGCAGGGTTGCCAAGGTGATGTCGAACGCGAGGGCTGTCCAGGTCACATGCTGTCTGAACTTCGGATGCCTTCTTTCCAAGAGTATCTGTGTCACGTAGGCCATGACCCCTAAGCCGAATATGAGCCCCGTAGCAAGTCGTATTATGTTGTTGCTTTCGCGCATTACCAAGACCGTCTGGGTTACCCCGTCAAGAGCGATTGGTATGGTCGCTAGAATCAGCAGTTTTATGCTCGACAAAATCTTCGGTTTTACATTTAGCATGATTGTGGCGAACCCTAGAATCGCGCCAGCGTATATTCCAACGTCCCTTGCGCACACAGCCATCGGTATGCCATTGAATATGAAGCTCCTGTACGGCAGCTGGTGGCAGAGCATCAGGACTCCGGCGCTAACGTGCATGAACGCGCCGATGTTGCGTAGGGTCGTATTCTCCGAGGCTAGAAGATAAGGCGATGCGAAAAGCAGCAGGACGAGAAGGCAGACGGTAAGGTAAGCGACCATGTACGCGTTACAAGTCAGAGACTCGTAGGCATTCTCAAGATTGCGCCCTAAATCCCATACCCTACCGTCCCTGCGCCCGGTCAAGCTCGCAACTGAAAGCAGGGGGTCTTCGCCGCTCATGTCCTCTCCTTCAGGAGTTTCGCAACGACCGCGCTGTCAGCCCTGCCTTTCATCTTCGCCATAACCTTGCCCATGAGGAAGTTCATGGCTTTCGATTCGCCGTTTCTGTAGTCTTTCACTGCAGCTTCATTCTCTGATATCACCGACTCGACAACCTGCGATAACTCGTTTACTTCAGAGATGCGGCCTAGTCCCTCCTCTTCCACAACCTTTACCGGGCTTTCTCCAGAGTCTATGACTCTCTCGAGTAATTTCTTACCGACGTTCTCTGTTATCCTGCTGCTTCCAAGAAGCTGCAATAGTTCTATTATTATCTTAGGTGTCAGTTTTGATTCTGCTAGCTCGATGTTGCGGTAGTTCAGCTGCCTGAGGACTTCCCTGCATATCCACGTGGAGGCGAGTTCCCTCTCCGCTTTGCCTGCGATTGCTTCGAAGAGGTCTGCTATGTCCTTGTCCCTGACTATAGTTGAGGCATAGTCCTCCCTGACTCCGTAGTCCCCTATGAGCCTCTTTTTCCTAAGTTGCGGCGTCTCCGGCAGCTTTATTGCGGAGGTGTACTCTTCGCTGAACCTCTGCGGCGGTATATCCGGGTCTGGGATGTAACGGTAGTCCGCCGCGGTCTCCTTAATCCTCTGCGAAACAGTAACCATCGTCTTCTCATTGAATCCGCGGGTTTCCTGCACCACGGCAGCGCCGCGCTTCATCATGTTCTTCTGCCTGACTATCTCGTACTGTATCGCCTTGTAGGCTCCTGCCACCGAGTTGATGTTCTTTATCTCCACCTTCGCGCCGCCTTCTATGCTGATGTTCACGTCAGCCCTCATAACCCCCCCAGCCTCAACGGTCCGTTCAGTGTACTTGAGTATGTTCACGAGCTCCCTCATGAAGTTTCGAACGTCCTCTGGGGTTTTCATGTCCGGCGCGCTGACTATCTCTATCAGCGGGACTCCAGAGCGGTTGTAGTCTACTTGACCGGTCTTCAGGTCGTATCTGCCCGGATCCTCCTCAAGGTGTACCTCCCATATGCCGACACCGTTGACGTTCCCCTTCACACCCACGGGTTCGCTCGTCCTTTGGTAGCCTGAGGGGAGGTCTGGGTAGTCATAGTGCTTACGCTTGACGAACACGCTGTCCCTCACTACCTCGCAGTCGAGGAGTTCCGCTACCATGATAGCAGATTCGATGGCATCTGCGTTTAGGGGATACGGCTTCGCTCCAGGCATTCCAGTGCAGACCGGGCAGATGTTCACGTTGGGCTCATCACTTTCCCAGTAGTTCGTGGGGCAGTCGCAGAATAGCTTCCTTCGAGTCCTCAGCGGGACGTGGATCTCAAGCCCGATCTTGGATTTAACCTCCTCCTTCGACATCCTTATCTTATACGCCATGTAAGATAAAAACTTCCCCGCGTAGTATGTTACGTGAAGTACATACTGCGTCTTTCAGGCGAGCATCCGACCCTCCCTAAAGCTGAGCTTAAAGCAGTGTTGGATGGAGAGTCACTCGGATATGCAATCAAAGAGTATGGGAGGATTCTGGTGTTGGACGTCGACTCTGACGACAACTCCTTCCTTAAAAGGCTGGCGTACACGCTATCAGCAGCCGAATTCCTAGGCAGCTCCCCAACCCCAAGCGGACTCTCTGGCCTCGTATTCGACAGGATATCGGGTGCTGAAACCTTCCGCGTGACCGGCCCGGATTCGGTGCAACAGAAGCTCGGAGGACTACTCCATGGCATGGGGCTTAGAGTCGACTTGAAGAGGCCTGCTGCGAACGTGTTTGTCTTCGAATTGGAGGGCACCTTTGCTGCCGGGCTTGAGATAAGCGTGCCAAGGGACTATGAGAGCCGTAGGCCGCAGTACAGGCCTTATTTCCACCCGACTAGCATGCACCCGAAGCTTGCGAGGGCTCTAGTCAACCTTGCGAGGGTTGATGAGGGTGATGTTGTCTTAGACCCTTTTTGCGGGACTGGGGGCGTACTCATCGAGGCAGGTCTCATGGGGTTGGGTGTTATAGGTTGGGATGTTGACCCAAGGATGGTCGAGGGATGCGGACAGAATCTCAGGAAGTACGGTATATCTGGTGACCTCTCAGTGAATAGTGCCCTTGAAGGTTCTGCAGGCGTGGATGCTATCGTGACTGACCCGCCTTACGGACGTTCCTCGTATGCGAGCGAGGACACGCAAGTATTATACGGGAAGTTCCTAGAAAATGCGCGTACTATGCTCGATGTAGGTTCTTTCATGAGCATCATGCTCCCTGATATTAACGAAATAGTGTGCAACGGGTTCAGGATGGTTGAGAACTTCGACGTCCGAATACACAAGAGCCTTACGAGGAGGGTCTGGGTGCTTGAGGCTATCTGATTATTTTGAACTTCCCTGTAGGAATCTTGCCCCTTGCGTGTATCTTCGGCACACCCTTCACATCAGTCTTCTTCGGTTCCTCAGGCTCCTTGAACTTCGGAGCTGCGAGAATCTCATACCGTGTGACCGTGCCCTTCAAGTCAATGAACTTTGCTCTGTGGTATGGCATGAATATTATCCCCTCCGACTCAGCCTTACCGTTGAATATGCTCTTCAGCAGTTTTGCGATTTCACTTGAGGTGTAGGCTAGCGGATCTATCTCGGCCCCGTACTTCACTCCCTTCTCGACATACAGATACTTCCATATGTCATATATGCCCCCATGAATGTGTGGCATACTCACCTCAGCTGTAACGTTCTTTTTTGGCGGCTGCTCTACCTTCTCCACTCCCCCTCCCTCCCCCATGGAAGTCAAGCCTGAAGTCAACTCATTAACCAGAATGTTAACTGTTTCAAGGGTCCCTGCTAAAAACATCTCAGCGTAGTAAATAAGGCCATCCCCCTTATTCCTCTTACCTTCATAGACTTCTATCACCTTGGTGTTCTTAAGTATCGAAAGGTCCTTACCATCAATGTTCTCGGCTGGCAGGTCCCCGTGCTCCAGAAGTTGTATGAGGTTCTCCCTTGTCTTATCCGGCAGGTTTGTTATCCTCCTTATTATGTCAGAGCGCATGAATATGTATTCTGTCTTATTCTTCTTCCTCCTCTGGGTAATGTAATACAAGTCCAGGCTGTTGAGGCTCACAAAAAGGTAGTCCTTCCTCTCAACCCTCCTGAGGACCTGATCCCCAGTCCAAACATCCTTTCTCGTTAAAACCTTGAAAACTGAAAGCGGCGAGTACCTGAGAACTATCCTGGCAACCTTTTCGTCCTTCTTACATTTGGCTTGAAAGAATGATTTAATGTCAGCTTCGCTCTTACCCACCTGGAATGACTGCTCATAACCCTGGAAGTGCTGTTCTCCCATGCCAAACCTGTCTAGGGCGTCCATGAGCTCCTTATCTGACATCAGGCCCCTCTTCTCTATGCTGTCCATCAGTTGGTACTTGTTTATCAGGCTGACTGGCTTGTCTTTGGCTGCTTCAATCGCGTCCTCGCTGAATCCAGACAGGGTTATGTAAGCAGCCCTCACGGCCTCCATACCACCCATAGTGTCTACCAAGTCTTTTACGTCGTTTCCGTTCACGAGCCGTGTGAATGTGGAGGCTCTGATTAGCGAGAATACCCTTCCACCCATGGGGTTTTTGGTTTTGGCTTTAAAGTCAACGCTACCGTCGTCTCTCATGGTCACCGAGTCCACTTCGAAGCCCATCTTCTCGACGAATTTCGCAATTACCCTCTTGAAATCGTAGTTCCCTTCTATCTCAACCATTTTTGAAAGTAACGTCTATTATCACATCAAACCTGATGCTATCGTCTGAGCCGGCGTACTTGCACCAAAAGTAGGGTATGTAGGTCACACCCTTGAATTCACCCTCTGACTTGAAGGCTGCCTCCATGAGTTTCAGCACGTGGTTCGGTTGGTATTCAACGTCATCAGCGTGGAAGTCGCTCTCCGTTGAGGTCTCCGCCTCCAGGAATCTTGACAGGTCGTATCTCTCGTCCTTGAACTTGGGTATGTTAACGTTGAGTGCGTAGCCTTTACCGTCGCCCCTGATAGTTATCAAACCCCTGTTCTGAAGCAGTATGAGGTTGTTGATGTTCCTTTGGAGGAAGCTACGGTATTCTGCGTCGGATTCATCAGGAATCACCTCCTCCTGCTCAATGGTCTCTGACATTATTCTGACTGCGTCATCGTCGAGGTCCATCATCCTGCGGAGTATGTTGGTGGATTTGACTTTTGGGTTTCTACCCCCTACTCCGCGGTATATCCTGTATAGCTCGCATGAGGCCAGATTGACGTAAAATGTGTTCTCCCCCCCCTGGGATCTTCGGGGTTTGCCTAACCGGGGGTATACTATGCTTTTTCTGAGTTTGAAGCACCCGACCGGAGCGTACCTGCCTTCGACTGACTCGACGCGCTCGTTAACTCCGAAAAACCCGAATAGAGCCCTCTTTGCTCTCCTGCCGAAGTCTTCACGTGCCTGGTCGATACTCATAGAGCCTCTATAGGCTTTCTCAAAAATGTTATGCCCCCTCTCTTTGGGTGCCTTCAGTTTTTTTATGTCTTCGGTTGTGTAGGCTGTTATCCCCTTCTCCTTCGCATATTCCAGTGCGTCATCGGTGAATCCTGCGGTGGATATGAAAACCCCCTCTTTCACGTTTTGTCGTCCCATCTCATCCATAAAATGGATGAGGGTGTGTTGGCCCACCTTCCGCTTCTGATGCAAGGCTTCGATGAGCGTGGTCTTCGAGAGGGAGGGATTCTCAGCTTTGACTTTCACAATATGTTCGCCCTCGACTTCCACAGACGACACGCTGAGCTTCAACGCTGGTATGATGTCAAGAACATACTCCTTAAAGCCGCCTTTCATGAAGTCCGAACCGCTTTCAGAAGGCTCTTTCATCATCCTGTATATAAATGTCCACCGCTTATTAGTATATACTTTTTAGTATATGAGGCTTAAAATGAAAGGTGCAGAGGCTATCGTAAAGTCCCTCCAGGCCGAAGGCGTGAAACACATATTCGGCATAACTGGGGGGGCTATAATGGAGGTTTACGACGTATTCCACGGCTTGGATGAGGGCGACCTCCGCCACATACTCGTGAGGCATGAGCAGGTCGCGGCTCACGCAGCAGAAGGATACGCCAGGGCAACAGGGAAGGTGGGAGTCTGCATGGCAACATCGGGTCCGGGGGCCACAAACCTTGTGACAGGGATAGCCGACGCCTACTGTGACTCTACGCCGATAGTGGCGCTCACAGGGCAGGTCTCAACTAACCTCATAGGCAACGACGCATTCCAGGAGGCTGACATAATAGGCATAACCATGCCGATAACGAAGCACAACTTCCAGATAACTGACGTGGAAGACATACCCAAGACCTTCAGGGCAGCGTTCAAGATAGCTGCAAGCAGGAGGCCGGGGCCGGTCCTCATAGACCTGCCGAAGAACATGCAGCAGACTAAGATGTCCAACTTCGTCTACCCCAAGGATGTGGAACTGCCAGGGTACAAGGCTGCAGTGGGTGGCGGACACCCAGTCCAGCTGAAGAACGCAGCCAAGATGCTCCTCGCGGCTGAGAGGCCGGTGATACTCGCAGGAGGGGGTGTCATACTCTCCGGGGCAAGCCACGAGCTTCGGAAGCTGGCTGAGTCGCTGAACATACCTGTGACGACGACGCTCATGGGCAAGGGAGCCTACCCTGAGGACATGCCGCTCTCACTCGGGATGCTCGGAATGCACGGCACAAAGGCAGCCAACCTTATGGTCACTGAATCAGACCTCCTGTTCTCGGTCGGCGTCAGGTTCAGCGACAGGATAACCTGCGACGTAAAGTATTTCGCACCAGATGCGAAGATAGTCCATATCGACATAGACTCTGCGGAGATAGGCAAGAACGTCCGAGTGGACCTGCCGATAGTGGGGGATGCGAAACTAGTCCTCAAAGACCTGCTGAGGATACTCGAGAAGGCTAAGAGGAAGGACGGCACAGAATGGCACAGGAAACTCGAGAAATACAAGAAGGAATACGCATCCTGCTGGGACTACGACTCCACGCCAATAAAGCAGCCGAGGATAATGAAGGAAATCTCCAACCTAATAGACAACAAGACAATAGTGACGACAGAAGTCGGCCAATGCCAGATGTTCGCAGCACACTACCTGAAGATAAAGGACCCGCGGCATTTCATAAGCTCAGGAGGACTCGGAACCATGGGTGCCGGATTCCCGTTCGCGATAGGAGCTAAAGTCGCGAAGCCGGACCATAAGGTCATAGACGTCGGAAGCGAAGGAAGCTTCCTCATGACATGCCAGGACCTCGCAACCTGCATAGAAGAGGAGATACCTGTGACTGTGGCTCTCCTTCGGAACAACTACCTTGGGATGGTGAAACAATGGCAGGACCTATTCTACGAGAAAAGACACTCACACACATACCTCGGCGAGACCCCAGACTTCATGAAACTCGCGGAAGCATTCGGAGCCAAAGGCCTTAAAATAGACCGGCCCTCAGAGGTAAGGGACGCACTCAAACTCGCTATGGAAAGCGATGAAACCTACGTCCTAGAATTCCCAGTCGACCCCAACGAACAGGCCGTACCAATGGTCCCAGCCACAGGCCGGATATGCAACATGATAGAAAGACACCACCTGAAATAATCGTCCCCTCCTCTTTCGTGAAGGCTTTGAATATATCCTCTTCAGAATTCAGTTTCTGACTATCTTACTATTCGTTGGCTTATCCAGGTTCCCGTCTATTTCAGGGTCTTTGATGCGTTCCGGCCCTCGGATTGTGCCGGGTGGTAGTTTCAAGCCGCATGTTAGTCCGTCTACAGTCAACATCTCCTCCCTGTCCGCCTTGCAGATGGCCTTCACAATACGGTTTATGATGGATTCCTGAATCCTG
>JAZDIN010000011.1:0-58988 GCA_043804895.1 Candidatus Altarchaeota archaeon | reverse complement strand
TTTATTTTTTTGCCGGTTATCTTCTGTATCTCAACTGATTGTTTCCCCATTATCTTCTCGACTTCCTCTGAGCTGAAGTTCGTCATCCCGCGGGCGAACTCCCGGCCGCTCCTGTCGGCTACCGAGACTGTGTCTCCTTTTTTGAAGATGCCCTTGACATTGATGATGCCAGGGGGTAGTAGGCTGGCCTTCCCCTTCGAGAGTACTCTGGCTGCTCCGTCATCGACTGTTATGATTCCGCGACTTACTGAGGAGTATAGCATCCACTGGTGTTTGTCCTCTATCCTGCCCTTAGGGAGGAATAGAGTACCCACATTCTCGCCGCATGTGAGCCTTGAGAGGACGTCTTCCATGCCCGAATCTACTATGGCCATTGGGATACCACATTCCATCATCATCTTCCCTGCCTTGATTTTCGACTCTATTCCGCCGACGCCCCCGAGCCTAGACTTACCTTTCAGTGAGAGGATGTCGTCCGTTATCCTATCGACAACATCAATCTTCACCGCACCCTTGCTCCTTGCAGGGTCTTTGGTGTGTAAGCCGTCCATGCTGGACATTAGCACCAGGAGGTCTGCTCCGACGTTGGAGGCGACCGTGGCTGATAGGGTGTCGTTGTCTCCGAACTTTATCTCCTCGACAGCGACTGAGTCATTCTCATTTATTACCGGGATTGCCCCAGCTTTAAGGAGCGTGTCTATTGTCGTCTTAATCCTCAGGCACCTGCCCCGAGAGTGAAAGTCATCCCTTGTGAGGAGTATCTGTGCGACAGTTATGCCGTGTTTTGCGAACGCCTTCCCGTAGGCTCCCATCAGTTCACTCTGACCTACCGCAGCGGTCGCCTGCAGCAGGTTCATGTCTCGTGGACGCGCTTTCAATCCGAGCTTCCTTATGCCTGCCGCTATTGCGCCAGAGGAGACTATTATAACCTCCCTGCCGGCTTGGTGGACGCGGGCAACCTCGGACACCAATTTTCCGAGCTTGCGCTCGCTTAGTGTGAGGTCCTCGGTTATGCTTGATGTGCCGACTTTGACTACTATACGTCTGGCTTTAGAGAACATCCTGATACGGTCCATATGAGTATACATTTGGTCTGAGAGTTTTAATATAAGGCTTCAATATTGGATACGATGGATGATTGGATGCGGCTTCTGCCGCCGATAGCGCTACTTGCGACATTCGCCTGCGTGTGCATTGCCCTATTGTACTTAGCCTTCCGTTCCATGATGTTCTGCAGTTCCATGAAGGCGCTCGCCACTGAGCTTTCCCTCCATTACACGCAGACTATGCTTTTCGACCCCCCAGCTGTCGGGGGGATGTATCAGGGTAGGATGGTAGGGGTTGACGTGGTGGAAGTTCCGTGCAAGAAGGGTTCAGAAAAGAATACTCGGGTGAGGGTCTTCCACAACGGGACTGTCGACAATGACTTCACGATAGGCAAGAATGAGTTTTTCAAAAAATCTTGCAAGGATTCCACAGTAAGGAGGCTTGACACAGGCAACCAGAAATTCGACTCCGAGCACATGGTCATGGGCGGCGAAATAGCGAAAGTGAAAGAATTCCTCAACGCAGAAACTCAAGGGAGGATAATAGAATGCGATTTTCCCTTCACCGTTGGAAAGCATCATGTTTCATTCTCGACTGTGGGGTGTGCGAGGGACAGGAAGATGCTAGCTGACGCTCTCAAATTCCTCTTAGAAATGTCAACGAGGGTTGAGGAGTTGGGTTAGCCCTGCTGGCCTGTGAAGTCTCCGAATATCATCTGCCTCGGCTGTAGGATTATGCCCTTGTCAATCACGTACGGAACTAAGTTGGTTATCTGGTTCGTGCCCCTCATCTTCAACACTTCCAGAGCCCTTATGCGTGATTTTCCGCGGCGGACGTTGTAGAGGACTATGACGCCGTCTACGACGAACTCCATAATACCGTGGCGGCTGTATTTCGTCGGGTCTTGTTCGCTTTCTGCTATCATCAGGCTCGTGCACTTGCTCTTCTGGAGCCAGTTCATCAGCTTAAGGACGCCCTGCCTCTTCTCGAAGTCACCCTCAATCATCGTTTCGATGCTGGTGAGCGAGTCGATGACGACGCGCCTCGCACCGAGGTCGTTTATCGCATCTACTATGCCGCCATACTCCTGCTTTATTATGTGTATCACATCCTGCGGCTCGATTCGCATTATCTTCAGCTTCTTAGAATCTTCCATCTTCTTCAAATCCCACCCGTGCCGGCTCATGTTATCCCGCATCGAGTCAGCCTCCTCCTCGAATGTTACGTAGACGCCGGGTTCCCCGGCCAATGCGCCCTGATAGAGGTATTGCATCGCCAGCGTCGACTTACCTGAACCGCAGCCGCCGACGATGAGCACAGTACTGTGCTTTTTGAACCCGCCTTCAATCATCTCATCCAAACCTGGAATACCGCTAGAAATCCTCTCAACCATTTAGCCCACCCACATGAATTTATTTAACCTGATTACTAATAAGATTCCGGTTAAAAATGCTAGTATTCGGCGGAACACGCTCAATGACCCTTGCTTGGGACGTCGCCAAGGCCCTTAACGCAGAATACGGCAAATCTGAGGTGAAGACATTCCCTGACGGGGAGAAATACGTCAGGGTGCTTTCTAAGGTGGCTGGCAGGGAATGCGCGTTCATACAGTCAATCAGATCAAACGACGATTTCATGGAGACCCTGCTAATGCTTGACGCCCTTAGAGACCAGGGAGCGACACAAGTGCACGCGATAGCACCGTACCTCTCCTACATGAGGCAGGATAAGAGGTTCAGCGAAGGCGAAGCCCTCAGCGCTAAGACGATATTGAAGACGTTACATGAACTCTCTGACTCGATAACGACAATCAACTGCCACTTCCTCAACTCAGGCGGCGAGGCAGTATACAACCACGTCAACTTCATGAACCTAGACGCCATACCGCTCCTTGCGAAAGAGATAGGGGACAAAGTCAAGAACCCCGTGGTCGTTGCCCCGGACAAAGGCTCAATGGACTACGCCAGCAAAGCAGCGAAGATACTCGACTGCGAATTCAACCACCTCTCAAAGAAGAGGCTGTCAGGAACCGAAGTCACAATAAAACCCAAACAACTTGACGTGAAAGGCCTTGACGTGATAATACTGGACGACATCATCAGCACAGGCGGAACCATCGTGGAGGCCGTGAAAGTCATCAGAGGATGGCACCCCGCATCCATAAGCGTCGGCTGCGTACACGGCCTATTCCTCAACGGCATAGAATCATTCAAAGGCGTCGCAGACAAGCTCGTCTCAACGAACACCCTCGAGAACCCGGTCAGTAAGGTCTCAGTCTCAAACCTGATAGCAGCAGACCTCAGAAGATGAGGGCAAGACTGCTTGTGCCGATTCTACTCATCTTATGCCTCCTCTACATCAGCCGAAGCATTGATGAGAGCGACAGCGTATGCTTCAAAGACTCATGCGTGAAAGTCGAAATCGCAGATAACGAATCCGGCAGGATGAAGGGGCTCATGTTCAGGGAGACTCTGCCGCCTGACAGGGGTATGCTGTTCATATTTGAAGAGGAGGGCATCCATTCGTTCTGGATGAAAAACACACTCATACCGCTTGACATAATATGGCTGGACTCGAACATGAGGGTAGTCAACATAGAACACGCGGCTCCATGTAAGGCAGACCCATGCCAAAGCTACAATCCAGGCGAGACCGCAAAGTATGTCCTAGAAGTCAACGGAGGGTACGCGACAGAACACGGCATAAAAGTCGGAGACACTGCGAGGAGGTGACTTAAGCATTCCATCCGCCTCTGCCGATGAGGGGTACGAAGACGCAACCCCCATGGCTTTTCCCCCGTATGCTTCCGTCAGAGTCCTTGTAAACCTCGATTAGGGTCTGACTCCACCTGCCCCCGACAGGCACGAGCATCTTTCCATGGACTGCAAGCTGCGCTACAAGAGACTGAGGCACCTCCGGAGCAGCAGCGGTGACTAGTATCCTGTCATAGGGAGCAAATTCCTGGAAACCAACACCGCCGTCGCCGTCAACCACGGTAATGTTACTATAATTTAGACCAGCCAAGAGAGTCCTGGCCCGCTCAGCCAATTCAGGAATACGTTCCACAGATACGACACTCCCCGCACCGGCAAGCTCACCCAAAATCGCGGCCTGATAGCCTGACCCGGTGCCAACCTCCAGCACCCTAGAATCTGGCTTAACATCCAACAACTCAGACATTATAGCCACCATGTGAGGCGCGCTTATGGTCTGGTTGAAGCCAATCGGCTGCGGGCAATCTACATATGCGTGGCCACGCACATCATCAGGTACGAACAGCTCCCTAGGAACCCTCTTCAACACATCAATGACCCTGCCATCGCTCAAATACCCGCCCCTAACAAGAGCCGCCACGAGAGCAGCCCTCTCACCCTCAAAACTCATGTTAGATTGGTTTTTTCTTCTTCACACCTGAGCCTAGGTCGACGTTCAGATACTGGTCATAGACGTCAGACAGCTTATCCACATGTTTCTTATATGACTTCTCCTCCCTCTGGCCAGCGCCGCCCTTGAATCCCCCCTCCTTCACCTTCTCAGCCTCAGCCTTCAAGGGGTCGAACCTATCACTCTTCACCCCAGTCGGGCCCGCAAGACCATGCCCGCTGGCAAGCTGCCCTGACTTCGAAAGAAGCGAATGGGAGGCCATAGACTTGTCAGAGAACATATCCAACACATCAGAAGCATTCTTGCTGAACTTCACCTGATCAATCCCAGCAAGCCTCGGATCCCTGGGAGGCCCACCCTTCTTACCCTCAACCATGAATTATTTATAACCCCAACCTACCTATAAACTTAGACTTTCACAAAAATGGGCCTGTAGCTCAGTCTCAGCCTTACTATGCACGGTTGGCAAAAGCCAACCGGCACCCCAAAACAGCAAAGCTGTTTTGAGGGAGGTTGGCGAAGGAGGGACCTCGCTACGCTTCGGTCCCTCAGAAATAAAAAAAATAACCAGCAAACAACAAATACACCCCCTTAAAAAGGGCCCGTAGCTCAGTCTGGTAGAGCACTCGACTTTTAATCGAGGAGTCGCGGGTTCGAATCCCGTCGGGCTCGCTTACCCCACAGATGCGAAACGCCAACTTTATTTAAGGATTTCAACGGAGCTCCGTCAGTCTATGGAAAAAGAAAGATCAAACGTGGTGCTCGTTGTGATGACTAGCATAGTTGCATTATTGTTAGTAATAAGTACTGTTCTTAAAAACTGGGAGGATGATTGCTATAGTCATGTAGACCAGGAGCGTGATATCAAAGACCAATTATTCCAAGACTATATCTCTTCTCTTTTAATGTATTATGAGGGTGTAACATTGTTTGCGGTAAAAAATACTTCTGCTATCTTCGATGATGATGATAAGATAGGGATAGATTATGGGGTAAAAATGTCTGTTTTCTGGGAAAAAGGATTTACAAAAATAGATGAAACACGTATGAACATTACCCAAATAACTAAAGGAATGTCTGATAAAAACGCGGAGTGTAATTTATACTCAATTAGCAGTAGTATTTTCTTATATGCTGCAATCGTTATGAATTTGGTATCACTATTCTATGCGACTCAGATATATCGTCTCTATAAGACCTGAGTTAAAAAATGGTTTGGTTCAAGACCCATGTTTAGCATCCCCCTATTTTTGAACAAACCTTCTATCTTCTTCCCTAAAAGTTGCTTCAGGAAGTCCGCGTCAATAGCCACCAAACCACTCAATTTATTCCCTGAGATTATGGGCTTAAAACCCCCTATTTTTTCCTCACCCATATTCGGTCTTTGTTTCTTCAATTATGACTTCGCCTTTGGATCTGGGGTCATTAATTCTTTCCAGGTCTTGGCCTCAAGATGATCCCTTAAGTAGTTGTTCATCTTATGCTCTAGCACGGTGTATTTTACTGCTACGGTCGCCAATTCTGGATGAATCTTGCCCCCAAGGTGATTCCTCAGGTAGTTGTCCATCCGAACTGTCAGGTTTGCTGATGTGCTTGTTGGTATGCTTATTTCTCGATTCTCTTTTTGTTTCATATCTAACACCCCACATATTTCTCCCTTCTTAAGTTCTTTGCGTCTGAGCCCTACTCTGTCTTAGCTTCGTCTAGTATGACTTCGCCTTTGAGCATTAGGGGGGTTATTGCTTCGGGTTTCAGTAGGAATTTAACCAGTAGCTTCATGTCTGCTATTACTGTAGCGTGTTCTACACTCATCATTTTAGACAGTAATCGGAAGGATTTGTCTCTTAGGAAGAATCTACTTATCATCTTACTTCACCTCCACTCTGCTAAGCTTTAAATGTCCTCGTTCGTTGAAGTCCCAATCAACTAAGTCGCCTTTCTTCAGTTTAAGCCGTTTGGCTTTCTCCAGGGGTATTGTCACGAAAATTCTCCCGTTAACTTCTTGGACTTTGACCATAGTATCACATTAACCTTAGTATATACTAGGATATATACAGTTATATACTTATTATACCACCTACTAGCATAGGCTAACTAGGATACGAACCATAAACACCTATCCCGTCTGGCTCGAAGAACCTGTAGTTGAATTTTTCTGCTGGTATGTGGGGGGCTTTTTACCTTATATTCTGATATCCTCCCATGGCATCGGAGGTTTATTTTTACTCTGACGTGGCCAAATTGAGGGAGGGGACTGCTAGGTTTTTCAAAATTGCAGCCGATGATTTCAAAGGCGGGCCGGTGGGGTTGAAGGTTCATTTCGGTGAGGAGGGGAATAAGACGCATGTTAAGCCTGAGTGGCTTTTAGATGCTAAGACGATTCTGCAGACGCCCATATTTGTTGAGTGTAATGTGATGTACCGCGGCCACAGGACGACAAGGAAGGACCATATTGAGACGGCCAGGAAGCATGGTTTCGGTTTCCTCCCGATTGACATCTTGGACGGGGAGACTGGCCAGTCCTATGTTGACGTCCCTGTGAACAGGGGCCGCACAGTCAACGCTAGACTAGGCGGCGGGCTAATAGAATACAAGAAGCTCATCGCAGTTACGCACTTTAAGGGTCACATGGCAGCTAGCTTCGGAGGGGCCTTGAAGAATATCGGTATGGGTTTGGGTTCTAGGGCTGGTAAGATGGACATGCACTCCATTATCGCTCCTGTTGTGCATTCCGAGAAGTGCACCTTATGCGGGACCTGCGCGCGCGACTGCCCGGTTGACGCTTTTACCTTAGGAAAAGTCGCGTCCATCGACTCAGGAAAGTGCATAGGCTGCGCGCACTGCATTGCCATATGCCCGAACGCGGCCATAGACATACCGTGGAACATGACCAAGGACGTTAATAAGATACTGATGGAGAAGGTGACTGAATACGCTTATGCCGCACTTTCAGGCCGTAGTTGGTGGTTCATCAACTTCATCACAGACTTGACGTACGACTGCGACTGCATGGGCTTCGACCAGAAACCGTTCATGCAGGACATAGGCATCGTACTCAGCAAGGACCCTGTGGCAGCGGACCAGGCGAGCCTCGACCTAGTGAGGGAGAGGAACGGCGGAGTAGACCCTTTCCTGGAGAAGCATAAGATAGATGGGACCTACATGCTCGAGTACGCGGAGAAGATTGGGTTAGGGTCGAGGAAGTACAGGATTATCGCGCTCTAGGTTATGTGAATGGGCCGTATGCATATATGCATTTAATAGTTGGTGCATATGGCTTTTTTGCATGAATACGCCTACTCCTTGTCCACGATTTTTCTGATTATAAGTGATGCTAGTGCGAAGACTGTGAGGCCTGCTAGTATCATCATCCAGTCGGCCAATGTTAGGGGTATTACTTTGAAGTATGCGGCCGCTGGGCTGTAGAGGAGGGCTAGGTGGAGGAGTATGGAGCTGCCGACTGCCATGAGAAGCCATTTGTTGGAGAATAGGCCGAGTTTGTCTGTGACTCGTATGTCGTAGACTCTCACCATCTTGAAGACGACGATGGCTGTGAATGCGATGGTCTGGGCCCGTTGGAAGTCTTTCATCGGGTCTGAGGCGTAGAATAGGCCGAGCACTATGGCCGTCATGGCGAGGCCGATGAGGATTATGTTGCTTGCGATGTGCTGGTTGATGATGCTCTCCCCTTTTGGTCTTGGCTTCCGCTGCATTATGCCCTGCGCTGGGGGGTCGACGCCGAGGGCGAGGGCCGGTAGGCCGTCGGTTGCTATGTTAATCCATAGTAGCTGGACTGCTGTGAGTATGACGAGGGGCTGACCCTGTATGAACGGGAGGGCGGCTACGAAGACTATGAGGACTTCAGCGAGGTTGCAGGGGAAGAGGTAGTTGATGAACTTTCGGACGTTGTCGAATATCCTCCTGCCTTCCGATATGGCGTCGCGTATGGTTGCGAAGTTGTCGTCCATGAGCACGATGTCTGACGTCTGCTTCGCCACTTCGGTGCCACGTATCCCCATGGAGACTCCGACGTCGGCGGCCTTTATTGCTGGGGCGTCGTTGACTCCGTCCCCTGTCATCGCTACCGTATGGCCTTGCGACTTCAGTACTTCGAGTATGGCGAGCTTGTTGGAGGGTGAGACGCGCGCGAATATAGACACGTCCTTGGCTGCCTCATAGAGTTCCTCCTTACTCATCGCGTCTATGTCCCTGCCTTCCAGGGCCTTAACATCCAATCCTATCTCCCTTGCTACGGCCTGGGCTGTGACCTTGTTGTCGCCGGTTATCATGATGACCCTTATGCCTGCGCTCTTGCAGTCTTCAATGGCTTTTGGAACCTCCTTCCTTGGGGGGTCGAGCATGCCTTGGAGTCCGAGGAACACAAGCTCCTCTTCAGGCTTTTCAGTCCCGTCCTTGTAGGCGAAGCCTATCACACGAAGTGCCTCTGATGCGAGGCTCTCTGTGGCTGAGGCTATCCTTGCCTTATCTTCGGCAGTCACCTTCCTGACCTTCCCTGATTCTAGCACCCTGTCGCACCTTTCGATTAGCATCTCAGGAGCGCCTTTAGTATAGGAGATTATCCCCTTCGGCGTCTCATGGACTGTTGTCATGAGCTTCCGCACTGATGAGAACGCTATCTCATCCACCCTCCTGTGCTCGTCGCATAGGCCTGCCTTCAACGCCGAGACCTTGAGGGCGATTTCCGTCGGATCACCCATTAACTTTCCGTCCATTACTTTCGAGTTGTTGTTGTGGATGCCCGCAGTTAGCAGGGACTTGAGCTCGGATGGGTCCGCCTTCACGCCGGAGGATGTGAATTCGCCTTTGGTGTCGTATCCGAGGCCGCTTACTTCGTAGAACTTCCCATCATAGTAAATCTTCCGGACAGTCATCTGGTTCTCTGTGAGAGTGCCAGTCTTGTCGGTGCATATTATGTCTACTGAACCGAGGCCTTCGGCGACGGGAAGACTTCTGAGTAGGGCGTGTTTTTGCATCATCCTCTTGGAGCCGAGCGCAAGGGAGAGCGTTATAACTGCAGGGAGGCCTTCAGGTATCGCAGCCACACCCAAGGCTATTGCGATTAGGAAGACGTTCAGTGCGGGGGTGTCCGTTGTCGAGAATATCACAACTCCCACGAAGACGCTGATTGCCATTATCGCGACAGCTATATTCCCACCTAGTTTGTCCATGTGCTTTTGGAAGGGGGTCCTCTCGTCAACAACGGAATCAAGCTGCTCAGCGATGTAGCCGAGCTCAGTTCGCATTCCAGTGGATGTGACAACGACTCTGCCTCTTCCGCTGACTACACTCGTGCCGCGGTATACCATGTTTGTTCGGTCAGCAAGGGGTGTGTCCAGTGGGAGGACTACCGGAACCTTATCGACTGCGACACTCTCACCAGTGAGTGAGGACTCATCAACCTTCATGTTCCTGGACTCGACTATCCTCCCGTCAGCCTGTACTGCGTCGCCTTCCGACAGCAAGAGTATGTCCCCAGGAACTAGGGTATCACTCCCTATCTCCTGTTCCACGCCGCCTCTGACAACGATTGCCTTCGGCTTAGAAAGCTTCTTCAACTCCTGGATGTTTGACTCGGCCTTGTAATCCTGTATGAACCCGAATATCCCGTTCAAGACGACGATGCCAAGTATCAAGGAGCCGTCAATCAATTCCCCCATGGCGATTGCAATAACCGCAGACACGATAAGCACGATGACTAGTATGTCCTTAAACTGGTCCAGGAATATCCCAAAGAGGCTGCGGCCGCCCTTCTCCTCGATGTCGTTCCTGCCGAAGAACGCTATCCTCTTTCCTGCCTCATCGACTGATAGGCCGTCTTTTGCTGCGCCTATCTTCCGCATCACCTCGATGGCGTCTAAGCTGTGCCATTTGCGCTCTTCGACTGGCATGATAGGATAGATTAGGGGGGAGGGTTAATAACTCATCCTCTACTGCGTAAGGGTTTAGGCTTCTCAGGTGCGGCTAGTTTTTCGTTCCCTAACTCGTCTATCACCTTGAGTATCAGCTCGTTGGGCGAGTCTTTGAGGACGCTGTCTGAGGATAGGACGTATATCTTCTTCAGCTCCGAGACGTGCCCGCGTTCGGTCTGGAGGATGTGGAAGTAGTTGTCCAATTCCCTTAGGCTCCTGAAGCCATAGACTACCATGTGGGTGACGTCTCCTTCTGAGAACCGGTATACTCCCAGGAGGTGCGGCCCCTTAACCCGGTTTTTTATGTCCTCGTTTTCCAGACGGGTCCATGAGCCTGACTTGAACCTGAAGAACGCCACTGCGAACACATCGATGCCGAGCCGCCTGTAGTCGACGATCGTGGAGTATCCCTTTATGAGGCCTGAATTCTCAAGCTTGTCCTGTATCTTACCGACTGCTTGCGGGGTGATGCCAACCTTCCGAGCCATCTCGGTGCATTGTATTCTACCATCGGTGATGAGCAATTTCAGTACATTTTTCTCGTTATCTGACAGGTCAAGTTTCATATTGTAATTAGACGAATTTCTACACTTAAATACTTAAACTCGGATGGTGCAGGGGTACTATCCCGCAGGAAAGACTAGAGTATTTAAGTAATCCACGGGTAATGGATAGAAAAACACATCTATACTTGACGACAAAATGACAAGCAAAAACGTTCTAGAGGGGATAATAAAAAAGAACAACGGAGAACCTGAATTCCACCAAGCGGTGAGCGAAGTCTTCGAGTCGCTCGAACCCGTATTCGAGAGGAACCCAAAGTACGTGGAAGCGAAGATATTTGAGAGGATAGCGGAACCTGAGAGGCAGATAATGTTCCGCGTCCCTTGGGTGGACGACAAGGGAGTAGTCCAAGTTAACCGCGGATTTCGCATTGAATTCAACAGTGCACTCGGCCCATATAAGGGGGGAATCAGGTTCCATAAGTCAGTTAACCTTGGGATACTCAAGTTCCTCGGATTCGAACAGGTGTTCAAGAACTCACTCACAGGATTGATGATGGGCGGCGGGAAAGGCGGAAGCGACTTCGACCCCCACGGCAAATCAGACATGGAGGTCATGAGATTCTGCCATAGCTTCATGAACGAACTCTACAGGCACATCGGACCTGACACCGACGTCCCCGCAGGAGACATAGGAGTAGGCGCCCGCGAAGTCGGATACATGTTCGGCCAATATAAGAAGCTCACGAACACCTTCACAGGAGTATTCACAGGGAAGGGTCTCAAGTGGGGCGGCAGCCTCGTGAGGACTGAGGCAACGGGATACGGCCTCATGTACTTCGTTGAGGAGATGCTCAAGACTAAAAAAGCCGCCATTAAGGGCAAGACCGTCGTCAGCTCAGGCTCAGGCAATGTCTCAATATACGCGACCCAGAAATGCCAGCAGATGGGCGCGAAGGTAGTTGCGATGAGCGACTCAGGAGGGTACATTTACGACCCCGCGGGAATAGACCTCCATAAGGTCAGCGAGATAAAGGAGATAAAACGCGGCCGCATAGAGGAGTACCTCAAGTACAGACCTAAGGCTGAGTACCATGAGGGCAGCTCCGGCATCTGGTCTGTGAAATGCGACCTTGCGCTGCCTAACGCTACCCAGAACGAGTTGGACGGGAAGGGTGCGAAGATGCTCATAGATGGCGGAGTAATGGCTGTGGGGGAGGGTGCTAACATGCCATGCACGCCGGAGGCGGTTAAACTGTTCCTGAAGAGTGGCATCTTATTCGCGCCTGCGAAGGCATCCAATGCTGGAGGAGTCGCGTGCTCAGGGCTTGAGATGGCCCAGAACAGTCAAAGGCTAGCTTGGACGTTCGATGAGACCGACGCCAGGCTTAAGACGATCATGAGAAACATCCACAAGAGCGCATGGGACGCGTCTGAGACTTACAGCACACCAGGCAACCTCGTGGACGGAGCGAACATCGCAGGCTTCCTGAAGGTGGCTGACGCGATGATGCAACAAGGGTTGGTGTAAAGCCAACCCCCTGATATTTTTTAGGGTAGTAGAATGTTTAAGATTTTAGCAAAAAAGAGGTTAGCTGAGAACATCACGTCCCTTGAGATTGAAGCGCCACGGATCGTGAAGAACGCTAAGCCCGGACAGTTCGTCGTACTGAGAGTCGATGAGAAGGGGGAACGGATTCCACTAACCCTCTATTACTGGGACTACAAGAGGAAGACAATCAGCCTCGTGTTCCTTGAGGTTGGGGCTTCCACAAAAAAGCTGGGAAGACTTAATGAAGGAGATAGCATTCTGGACCTTGTGGGCCCGCTCGGCAAGCCGTTCCCTCTGAAGAAGTACGGGAGGGTCGCCTGTGTTGGCGGCGGAGTCGGCATACCTGCGATATACCCTATAGCCCGAACACTCAGAGAGGGGGGGAATACCGTCGATTGCATCATAGGCGCAAGACACAAGGACCTACTCATACTAGACGATGAGATAGGCCTCGTCAGCGACACAAAGACCGTCTGCACAGATGATGGAAGCTTGGAGGTGAAAGGTTTCGTGACTGATGCCTTGAAGGAAAGACTCCAAGACCTAGACCTCGTGGTCGCAGTCGGCCCTGTGAGGATGATGGAGGCTGTAGCCAACCTTACGAGGGGGAAAGTCCCATGCATTGTAAGTCTTAACCCTATCATGGTCGATGGGACCGGGATGTGCGGCGCATGCAGGGTGGTCGTTGACGGTAAGGTCAAGTTCGCCTGCGTTGACGGGCCAGACTTCGACGCCCATACGGTCGACTTCAGCGAGCTGATGATGAAGAACAACCAGTATGTCAACGAGGAAAAACATGCGATAAAATGTTGGGAGAAAAATTAACGGCCGCAGCCTGAGGGCTGCAGTATTCCAAATACGCTCAAAATGCCAACTAGCCAAACAAACAAAGGAGGTGCGCGCGAGTAGAAAGATTACTCGCGTATTTGTAATGCCTAAGACGCCGATGAGGGAGCAGAATGCGCTGGAGCGTGCTAAGAACTTCAGCGAGGTCGCATTAGGGTACAACCCTGAGGAGGCTGTGAAGGAGGCGAAACGGTGCATTGAATGCGGAAAGTGCATCCCAGGGTGCCCTGTAGGGATTAACATCCCAAAGTTCATACATGAGATAAAGAACTCCAAATTCGAGAAAGCTTGCGAGATAATCAAGGAAGCTAATTCTTTCCCTGCGATATGCGGCCGCGTGTGCCCGCAGGAAAGCCAGTGCGAGAAATGCTGTGTTCTTGGAATAAAAGACCAGCCGGTGGCAATAGGCAGGCTCGAACGCTTCGCAGCAGATTATGACATGCAGGACGTCAAGAAGACGCCGTCAACAGGTAAGAAAGTCGCGGTGATAGGCGCGGGGCCTGCGGGGCTGACATGCGCAGCACAGCTTGCGTTGAAGGGGCATGACGTTACAATCTTCGAGGCTCTCCACAAGCCGGGGGGGGTCTTACAGTATGGGATACCACCGTTCAGGCTGCCGAGGGATGAGCTCAACAGGGAGATCGAGTTCGCGAAGAAGCTTGGAGTCAAGATAGAGTGCAACTGCGTCGTCGGACTGTCCCCGACGGTTGAAGAGGTCCTCGGCAAGTTCGACGCGGTGTTCATCGGCTCAGGCGCCGGCTTACCCTATTTCATGGGATTGCCTGGGGAGACGTTGAATGCAGTATACAGCGCGAACGAATTCCTCATCAGGATAAACCTCATGCACGCCAACAGATTCCCTGAGTATGACACGCCAGTCCAAGTAGGGAAGACAGTGGCCGTGGTGGGCGGCGGGAACGTGGCTATGGACTGCGCAAGATGCGCGCTCAGGTCGGGAGCCGAGAAGGTGATGATAGTGTACAGGCGGACGAAGACTGAGATGCCAGCACGCGCTGAGGAAATACACCACGCCGAGGAGGAGGGCGTCGAGTTCATGTACCTAATGAGCCCTGTCGCATACCACGGGAAAAAACGGGTGGAAGAGATCGAATGCGTGAGGATGGAGCTTGGAGAACCTGACAGCTCAGGCCGAAGGAAACCAGTAGTAGTTAAAGACAGCAACTTCAGGATGCCTGTAGAGACAGTGGTCGTGGCGATAGGCCAGGGACCGAACCCCCTGCTTTTAGACAGAGTCCGAGGCCTTGAATTCAGCAAAGATAGCAGGGTGAAGGTTGACGAAAACCAGAAGACAACAGCCAAAAAAATCTTCGCAGGCGGAGACATCTCATCAGCCGACGCCACAGTAATCTCAGCCATCGGCCAAGGGAAGGTAGCAGCACAAAAAATAGATGAATTCCTGAAAGGCTAGACTCCAGTAGACCGTACCTCAACCTTCAATTTCTTGACTTTCGAAACCTTTGAACCTAGCACGCTGACATTCACGTGGTAACCTGTCATCTTCTCCTTTAAGAAGGACTCTACATCCTGTGTTAGTGGGGCATCCTCCTCAGATCCGCCGGAGTGGCCCATCAACTGCCTCAATGAGAGTATATTGGAGCTGTCTAATGGTATTGTCACCTCCACGACATCAGATGCAGTGGGAGTTAGACCAGACTTTTTGTACCCTGCAGGTTTCGCAGTAAACCCGAGTGCTTCCCGCCTTAGTAATTCGTCCTCATCTGATTCAGAAGCTTGTGGCTGGCTGAGCACTGCATTTGTTATATCTGCGATTTCATCTGGTGTCAGTGGACGTTGCTTTAATGCAATATGCCGTGTTGTTTCCTGTTCGATTACGCGTTTTTGGACGGCATCTGGGGCTGGTCCTCCGGATTTTGACTTAGGCCTTTGTCCCGTAGGCTTTGTAGCTGGTTGTTGAGGGATTGTCTCAGACTCTTCAGATATTTTGAACTTGGTTTGCAGTTCTGGCAAGAGTCCACTAGCCCCCATTTGCTTCTTTATTTCTCGCCTGAAATACTCCCCCCTAATCAAGACGTCGTAGTCCACACCCGCCCCCTCCAACCTGCGGCCAAGCTCTGGGAAAAGCTGCTCGAAACCTTGTTTGCCCCAGCTTTTCGGGCTTATGTCCACAACCAGGTATTGGGCAATTCCATATTGTTTGAAGGTTTCGTGTTCCTGCGGGTCGCTGGTGAGTCGTGTACTGCCAAGGTAAACTGGATCCAGTTCGTTGTAGAGTATTTCCTGTTTAGCATCAGACGAGGGAGCTTGGACTTTCCCACGTTTGAGTACTACCTCAAAGTCAGATGTGGGGGGCAATAAGCTGGCCAGATATTTCTTGACATTTGACGCCTGCGGCGGCTCATCCTTCAGACCACCACACCGTATCCTGTCGTTTAGGCCGGTTATCACCTCAGGTGTGAGCGGCAGGATTATGCGGAGTTTTTTTCCACCTGTACCTTGATCTGCTTGGAGGTCCAGGACCTTCATCGGAAGGCCCTCCAGTTCACTGTAAATTTCCGGGAACCGTTGTTTCAGTATCGGCTCTGTAACGCGACTGTCAGGGACTGAACCACTCCACTCTGAGGGGGGTTTACACCCGTATTTTGGGTCCCATTTTAATGGCATCATTAGTGATAGGAGGGTGAAGTTAAATATTGTTCAACGTCTACTGCAGGTATCCTCTGGCTTCCATAGCAGCTAACACGTTTTTCACTGCTAGTATGTTCGCTGCTGTGCGCGGGTCTACTTTGTTTTCCTCGGAGTAGTTGTAGACTTTTTCGAAGGATTGTATTATCCTCTGCTTCAACTTACTATTCACCTGATCTAGAGTGAACTGTTCAAGTTGCGCACTCTGCGTCATCTCAAGGTATGACACTATGACGCCGCCCCCGTTGCACAGTATGTCTGGGATTATTTGGACGCCTCTCTTGTAAAGCATCTTCGTGGCTTCCACGGTCGTGGGGCCGTTGGCGCCTTCGGCTATTATCTTCGCCTTGATCTTGTCTGCGTTGTCTTTGGTTATTTGGTTTTCGGTAGCTGCTGGAATGAGGATTTCACAGTCAAGCTCCAGTATTTCTGAGTTGGATACTGGCTTCCCGCTCGGGAAACCCTTCACTGTCTTGTTTTGAGCAACCCATTCGTTCAGTTTAGCTATGTCAAGTCCATTTGGGTCGTATACTCCACCGTTTATGTCGCTTACTGCGACGACCTTCACCCCTAATGGGACTAGGTCGTCGACTGTTGACTTACCGACGTTACCGTACCCTTGCACTACGGCCCTTGACCCGTAAAGCCTCAAGCCGATACGTTGAGCGCACGCCTCTATGGTGTAGACTACTCCCGTGCCTGTCGCATCAGCCCTGCCGCGTATCCCGCCAAGGACAAGGGGTCTTGCCGTGGTGACAGTGTCCACTATCAGCGAGCGGTGACTGGTCCAGCTGAACGCATCCTGCATGTAGCCCATATCCTGGACCGTCGTACCAAGGTCAGGTGCTAGAATGTCCATCTGAGGGCCGACGTCGTTTGATATGGCCCGTATGTAGGCACGTAATATGAGTTCGCGGTCTTCTGGATGGAACTTTGACAGGTCAGCTTTGATGCCGCCTTTTCCGCCGCCGAGCGGAAGCTCGTGTAGCGCACATTTCCAGGTCATTTCCATGGCCAGGCCTTTGACTGTGTCAAGGTTGAGGTTCTCTGTTGCGCGGGTGCCGCCCTTGTAGGGGCCTCTGTCGTTGTTGTATTGGACTCTCCATGCTGTGATGGGTTCCTTAAGTTCTGTGTGGAATAACTTGGGCGCTAGGGATATTTCGATTGTCCTTTCAGGTTGACCGAGCCTCATCCTTTGGATGGGAGTTAGGTTCAATATGTCAGCGATGAGATCGAATTGTTTCTTGGCCTCGTGCCAGATTGTGTTCTTCTTGCCTTCGTCTACGTTCAAGCTATTGGATTTAACCGTGTGATTTGGATTCTGGGCCATAAGGTAGTAATAGCATGCTGCAAATTAAAATATATTTGATTACATTGACTACAATGTTCTAAATTATGCTCTTTTGCATAATGTGGGTTGTGGCGGGATTGGCTTTTTATGCGAGCAATCCGTAGAACATGTGCTGCTAGAAAAATACCATTAGATTGAAATTTTTCAATATTTTGGGTTTTTATTGATTATTTCACCATAAAATATTGAAGTATTTATAGTAGTTTGCAAAATATTATAGCAGTTGTAAAATTTAAATTGTAGCTGAGATGGAACCGCTTGAGCAAAAATGGCTGACAGGAACCTACGGCGAAAACGTCTTCAACATGAAGGCGATGAACGAATTCCTGCCTAAGGACGTGCTTGAATCACTGAAAGATATTGACATGGGGAACCCCCTGCCTGAAGGAATCGCAGACGACGTCGCAGACGGGATGAAGAGATGGGCCCTGTCGAAGGGAGCGACGCACTACACCCACTGGTTCCAGCCGATGACAGGCCTCACCGCTGAAAAACACGACGCATTCATATCCCCGACAAAGGAGGGTGGAGCCATGCTAAAATTCTCAGGAAAAGAGCTCACCCAAGGCGAGCCTGACGCGTCAAGCTTCCCATCAGGAGGAATCAGAGCCACATTCGAGGCGAGAGGATACACCGCATGGGACCCCACAAGCCCGGCATTCATCAAATACACTGACGAGGGGCCGACGCTGTGCATACCGACCGCCTTCTTCTCATACCACGGCGAGGCGCTGGACAAGAAGACCCCGCTTCTGCGCTCGACGCAGGCGATATCTGATGCGACCAGGAGGATGCTGAAACTCTTCGACAAGAGAATACCAAACGGGAAAGCCTACTGCCAGATAGGGTTGGAGCAGGAATACTTCCTAGTAGACAGGGAATACTACCTCGCCCGCCCAGACCTAATCGCGACAGGCAGAACACTCTACGGCAGAAGACCAGCGAAGCACCAGCAGATGGAAGACCACTACTTCGGCTCCATAAAACCGCGCATACTCAAGTTCATGGAGGAAGTAGACAGGGAATGCTGGAAACTAGGCATACCAGCGAAGACACGACACAACGAAGTCGCACCAGCACAGTTCGAGATAGCACCAGTCTTCGAGGAACTTAACATCGGAATAGACCACAACATGATGCTCATGCAGATACTAAAAGAAACTGCAGAAAAACACGGCCTCGTATGCCTGCTCCACGAGAAGCCGTTCGCGGGAGTCAACGGCTCAGGGAAACACAACAACTGGAGCATAGCAGGACCGGACGGAAAAAACCTCCTCGACCCAGGAGACAACCCACACGAGAACGCGAAGTTCCTCACATTCCTCTGCGCAGTGATTAAGGCCGTCGACACGCACGCAAAGCTTCTGAGGGCTACGGTCGCCTCCGCAGGAAACGACCACAGACTCGGAGCAAACGAAGCCCCGCCGGCAATAATATCAATATTCCTAGGCGACCAGCTCACAGACATCATAGAGCAGATGGAGAAGAACGGAGGCGCAAGAACGAGCAAACACGAGGCTGTGATAAAGCTGGGGGTGACGGCGCTGCCCCATATACCGAAGGACGCGACAGACCGTAACAGGACGTCGCCGTTCGCGTTCACAGGCAACAAGTTCGAGTTCAGGGCAGTCGGCTCAGCACAGTCGCCCTCAGACGCGAACACCGTGCTGAACGTCATAGTCGCTGAAGCCCTGGACGAGATTGCCAACGAACTCGAGGACTCCGTGAAAAAAGGGGCTGACTTCAACGAAGCCCTGCAGGCGATACTCCACAACATAGTGGTGAAACACAAGAGGGTAATATTCAACGGAGACAACTACACCAAAGAATGGGAGGAGGCGGCGGAAAGACGCGGCCTGCCTAACATAAAAACCAGCGACGAGGCATTGAAGGCGCTGGCCTTGAAGGATAGCATAGAAATCTTCGAGAAGTATAAAGTCCTCTCAAAGGTCGAACTTGAATCCCGCTACCACATCAACCGGGAAGTCTACGAGAAGACCATAGACTTCGAAGGCAGCTGCGCCCTCGACATAGCCAAGACGATGATAGCCCCAGCGGCAGTGAAACACCAGACTAAGCTCGCGAAGGCCATAGACGCGCTCAAAAAAGCAGGAGGATACCCATCAGAAAACGAGCTGAGAAAACACCTCACCCAAGCCTCCACCCAAGTCGCCGACATGTACGCCAACATAGAAGGCCTACAGAAAGCCATCGACAAAGGAGACACCAAAACCACACTAAAGGCTATGACCGAACTCAGGAAAGTCGTGGACGAACTCGAAGCCGAAGTCGACGACAAACTATGGCCACTCCCCAAATACAGGGAAATGCTATTCGTGTACTAGGCAGACCTATCACGAGTGCGCCTACGGGCGTCAGTGCTTTACAGCCTCCACTTTGATGCTCTCAATTGGCAGTCCGCCGTATTGTCTTGCGCTTATGTCCTTGTCCTCTGATTTCACCTCTGCGTGGAATCCTGCGTCCTCAATCATCTTCAGATAATCCTCTTTGATTACGGCACCGCTCACACAACTCACGAGAAGAGTATAATCGTCTTTTTGTTCTTGGGTTAGCTTTTTTAGTAACACTATATCTGAGACTAGCAACTTGCCCCCTTTTCGCAGTACCCTGTAGGCTTCCTTGAAAACTTTCGATTTGTCTGGGGCTAGGTTGATTACGCAGTTGCTGATTATGAAGTCTACCGAGTTATCTTCAACGGGCAGCGCCTCTATGTCGCCCAGCCTGAATTCTACATTGTTGTACCTGTATTTTTTGGCGTTTTCCTTGGCCTTCTCCACCATCTCCTCAGTCATGTCTACGCCGATTACCTTACCGGTTTTGCCGACTTTTTTAGCGGCCAGGAAGCAGTCGAAGCCTGCTCCGGAGCCCAAATCCAAGACTGTACTTCCCTTCGTTATAGTGGCTATAGCCGTTGGGTTGCCGCATCCTAGACCGAGGTTGGCGTCCGGGGCCGTCTGCGTTTCCTCATCGGAATAGCCTATCGACTTCGCTATTTCCTTGTTGGTTGTTTGGTTGCAGTCGCAACTACTGCAGCATCCTCCTGTTTCGGCTATTTTCCCGTAGCCTTCTTTGACAATTTTTTTGACGTCTTCTTTTTTCATCCTAATCACTTGATTTTTTCGGCTGCTTTGATGAGTTCCTTCACTGACTCGTCTGCGAGCCGGTAGTATACGCTAAGTCCTTCTTTGCGGGATTTCAAGAGCCCTGCCTCATGGAGTATCTTAAGGTGCGCCGACGTGGTAGGCTGGCTTTTCCCGGTGGCCGGGATTATCTCGCAGACGCATTTCTCGCACTTCAAAAGCATCTTCATTATCTTAAGCCTCGTCGGGTCCCCCAACGCCTTAAACACCTTCACTTGCCGTTCTGGATTCATCTTGTGTTATTGAACTCGAACTTTGCCTTGTTTCTCGTCATTATTCCAACTAGAGAGAGCATGACCGGTACCTCCACAAGCACTCCGACCACAGTCGCCAGGGTCGCTCCGGAGTTCATGCCGAATAGGATCAATGCTATGGCGACAGACAACTCGAAGAAGTTGCTCGCTCCGATGAATGCCGACGGCGCAGCCTCCGTGAAAGGAATCCTCAACTTTCTGGCTCCGAAGTAGCCGATGTAGAATATGAGGTATGTTTGGATTATCAGTGGTATCGCAATCAAGACGATATGCAACGGGTAATTGATTACCTTATCCCCCTGGAAGATGAATATCAGCACAAGCGTTATCAGAAGGCCTGCTGGGGTCACCCAGGAAATCTTCTCTATGAACTTCTTTTCGAACCATTCTACTCCCTTCATTTTGATGGCTAGATAGCGCGTGACTCCTGCCAACGTCAGGGGGATGGCCACGTAGAAGAGGACGGAAAAGAATATCGTGGCGAAGGGTACTGGAAAGTCGGTGGTGATTCCAAGCAGGAATTTCCCCAGTGGGGCGAATAAGACGAGTATGACCAGGTCGTTGACTGAGACCTGCACCAGAGCATAGTCGATGTTCGCCCTCGCCAGATACGTCCAGACTAAGACCATTGCAGTGCAAGGTGCTAGACCAAGCAGAATCATTCCCGCAATATATTCGCTTTGGAGGTCAACGGGGATTATCCAAGCGTATAGCACTCTCATGAAAAACCACGCGATAAGCGCCATGGTAAAGGGCTTTATGGCCCAGTTTACCACCAGAGTAAGCCACAGAGGATTTGCATTCCTTTTGACTTTCACGATTTCCTTCAGGCTTATCTTCAGCATTATCGGGTACATCATGGCTAGGAGGACGACGGCGACGGGGATGGACACGTTCGCTATTTCGAATCCGCCTAACGTGGCGGCCGCCTTCGGGAAGAAATAGCCGATCGCTGTTCCGAGAATCATGCACAGGAAAACCCACACGGTAAGGTAGCGGTCAAAAAGGCTAAGCTTTCTATCCCCCTCGACCACTTCCATCTCAACGGCCATGACAGTATATAGCTATATTTGGATATATAAATATAGTGGATAAGCCCATTAAGCGCAACCCACAGTTAGGTGAGTTTGAACATTAAATCTAAGATTCACTTAAACGGCTGTAGACATGTGAAGTGCGAGGCGAAGCCGAGCATTTGAGCGCAGCGTAGCCGTATGTCTGCCGTTAAGTGAGTGCGATAGCACCTAGCCAACGAAGTTGGCGAGAGTCGTGGAGGTAGAGCCCCCATTAAACACAACCACATTACAAATCCGATTACATCCAACCATAGCGACCCTCACCCTCAACAAGTTTTCCTGATGCAACATACCACCCATGCTGTTCTCCAGTGAAGGTTAGTTCTATCCGATCACGATAATTATTGCCAGACCATCCATAAACCCACCAGCTGTTCCTTCCCTCGGTTTCAATATAAATTGAAACGTTAGCATTGGCAGATGTCGCATAATCTGCATAAATACGACTCTCGTATTCATAGTAGTTTGGTGGAGTCCGTCCTTTCAGATATGGGAGTTCATAAGTAGAGCGAGTTAAGTTGTATTTCGGAGACAGTAGGGGCTCATTTCCAATTGGATTTTTCGTGTTTATGTCATGATCTGCACGCACCCTTACTGAAAGCTCCTTAGGCATTAACACCGGTGTTTCCTTTGAAGATGTGTCTGAGATTTTCCCCGATATTTGTTCCTTGGGCTTTTCTCCAGGTTCTAGGAGCATGGGAAAAGAATAAAACTCGGGTACCATCTTCTTTGCACTGATTTTAAGCATCTTTCCATATTCTGTTTCTACAATGCTGCAATCCCACCCATCGGATTTTAGGGCGTTTCCGGCATTGATTTCACCACCTACTTCCGATTTTTCCCCCAATACAGGTAAGGGTAAGTATAGTGTGATGTTGTGCAGAACTGAATCGGTTCCTATTGTAACACGATAGCCATATTCGCTGCTATACGTGTTCTCATAAAGTCCATGAGTATGGTACATCCATAAGCCAGCAACCACGACCACAACCACTATTATTCCAATTCCAAATTTTGTGATCTTTCTCATACTCTTAACCTCTTTTTGTTATTTGATTACATATGATTTAATTGTGACTGAAGTCCACAATTTCACTTAACAAATATTAAGCAAAAAAGTTCGCTTAATCCTCTAGTTGGGTTGTTATCTACTACTTCTTATAATTTATGTGCAAACCCACAGTTAGGCACTACTTTCTTTTTAGGTATTTTTCCCTTAGTTCTCGGCTGATGTGTTTGCTGTTTTCGACTTGAGGTTGGTCGAAGGGGTTCACGTCCCGAAGGAGTGAGGGGTAGACGCCGAATGCGTATTGGAGGAAGGCGAGGAGGCCTCCGGTTTCTTTTGGAGTCAGCTCGTCAATCTTTACTGTGAAGGTAGGTATTCCCTGTTTCGTCGCGTCGTCGCGGGTGCCCTCATACTCGAACTGGAGGGCCTTCTCGAGCGGGACTCCGGTTGAGGTCTTCAGGCCTGAATCGTCCTGGTCGACTGTGAAGAATACTGCGGCCATGTCTCTTCTGCCGCCGAAGAACCTCTGAGTAGTGTGGTGCTGGCATTCGGGGCCGACTGACGTGAGTATCGTCTGGCCGCGGCCGAGTTTGCATGAGCTCTCGTGGAGTAGTTGAGTCGTCAGGTGGGCGAAGCCTTCGAGGGCGTGGCTGTACATGGGAGCGAATATCTCAGCGCAGCCTTTCTCCAACTCAAGGTAATGGAGTGCAGCAGCGAGCTTCAACGCAGGGTTACTGTCGAACTGGACTTTCGGATTCACCTGGGAGTACATCTTCTTCGCACCGTCGTCCAATCCCTTCAGGTGTTTCTCGCTCATACCAAGCAAGGCCAGCGGCAGTGTCGAGACCGGAGTCCGTCCGGTGTATCTGCCGCCTATCGGAGGATGGTCGACTATCAGCTTCTCAGCGTCCAAACCACGCTTGGAGAGGACTTCCTTGACTCGGCCGTAGAGTCTGCCAACCTTGCCGCCTTTCGTGGTCACAGCTGCGAGGTTATACTTCCATTTGATGAAGACGTCAAGCACGTCGTCAAGGCTTTGCGTATTCCCGGATTTGCTGATTGGAAGGACTACTGTATCGTCGAGTGGACATTCCCTTCTGATTCTCGCTATCGGCCCCGGCTCCTGACTGTCGACTACGTACAGTCTCGAATCCCTGCCGGCGTATGTCCCGGGTTTAGAGTATTCTATCAACGCATTATAGAACGACTCAGCTCCGGTGATGGAGCCGCCGTTGCCGATGACGACGACGTTGCTCGGACGGCCGTATGCTTTGCGGATGTACTCCGCGGATTTGACGACGGCCTTAATGTCTGCTTTGTAGGATTGGAATGTGGGGGTGCCGTCTTCTGTTACGTAGCCGTCCACCACCTGCCTCTTATCCTCAGGCAAGTTCTTGTCGCTTTCGAATAGGTATCCTCTACTGAGTTGATTGTGGATTCTCCCCAGTTCCACTGAGAGACGGCCGCAGACAGCATCCAATGGAGCCTGAGAGTTGGCGAAATCTACTTCCATCAGTTAGGTATTTACTGTGAGGCTAAAAAATAGGATATCACGCGCGTTTACCCATCCCGCGCGCGAACTTCTGCAAGTCCTCGTCTGACACCTTCTCCCAGGAGAGTATGTCATCATAGTCTTTGGAGTACAGTAGAATCGCAGTTATCGTATCATCGGGGAGGCCGTTCTTCTGCATACGGGCGACGACGTCAACTGATTTATGGACTTTGACCTTGGTTCTTTCGTAATCCTCCCGTATTTGTGAGATGAGTAGTGTGTGGTCCGAATTTCCTTTTGATGACTCCAGTATTTTTATGACATCAGACACTACGTTGCCAAGGTAGGTATCTTTATCATCAGTAAGTTCTCTTTTGACGTCATCCCATGTTTTCTTGCCAGACGCTACCTGAATCATTTGAGCGGAGATTTCTGAGATTACAAACTCGTCAAGTTTCTCTCGAGGGACGCTTTTCAATTGGCTGGCAAGATGCTTGTACTCGTGCGCGATGACACCGGATTCTAGGAGCATGCGACTTGTAGAGCAGATTAATCCGATTTTCGATAGCTCACCCCCGAAGGCTGCTGGAGACATATAGACTGCGCCCCCAGTGGCACGTGTATTAGTTTCATACTCTTCATTGGTCCTTTCCACGCCCATCCCCATACGAACGTCGAATAATAGAGTGCCAGGGTCAAATGTGGGATTCACCCTTTTGAGTATCCCCAACTCCTGCCGCGTATTATCGACTATTCTGCCAAAAAAATCGGACACTTTAGGTCTGTCGGACACGCTAACTTTTGTTATCACTCCTTTGCTGCGATAACATCTCATCCCACGTATCACCGGTTGCAGTCTATGCTCCGACTCCAGCCGGTTCAACAGTTCAGCCATCCTGTCGCTATCGTTGATGCTGCCTCTGAGTCCCTCGAATATCTTGATCTGCTGAATTTTTTCGGTTATTAGGTCGTCTAAGGTCACGTACTTTGCCGAGGTTAGGTAGAATGGGTCGAAGGATACGGCATTGTTTGCCAAGTACTCCTTAGCCTCCTGCCGTTCAATAAGCGCATTCAACCTTTCCTTACTTATGCCGGTCAGCGAGGATGCGTGGTTTAGGTTGAGATCATTCAAACCGGACTCAGATATGTCGATTAGGGCGTTGCCAGAGTAATCCTTGAACGTGTATCCGTACTTGCCCAATTGCTCCTTTTCCGCCTCAGTAGTCTCCAGATGATGTAGGCCTTTGAGATTATCCTTTACTATCCTTGCGGCACCATATGCCTCACCGATTCTGTTCGCAATCGTGCGAGCCTCTGTCTGCCTTTGCGTGAGGAATCCTGGTCCCGGCACTGGGAATGGCAGAGGTATCAATACGCTGGCTGGGGTTGTGCCTGCCAGCTCCTCCTCGACCAAGTACTGTTTCAGGATTTCAGTGTCGTCAACCTCCCCTTTCACGCCCCAGTGGTTGTAGTACCACAATTCTATCCTATCGCGGTCTTCCTTCCCCATGCCACGCCACATCCCACTGAGTTCGCCCTTTTTTCGGTCGTATTTCGCCTCAAGTTCCTCGTGTTTTATTATGTGCCTTGCGCTCCAGGTCTCGCGGGCCTTGTTTATCAGGTTCAGCACCCTGACCTTGCGCATGGCTTCCTCGAACTCCGCAGCCTCTTTTTTGGAGAGTTGTTTTGTGCGCAGCATATGGCAGGTTAGCTTGGGTATTGTAGAATCCTTTCCCTTACCAGTTAGGTGTAAGCCGGCCTTGTCCTCTACACCTAGGATTCCGAAATCGATTGCGAGGGTCTTGCTCTCAGGCATCTCGACTTTGCTGCCCCTTACCTTGCTTTGGCGGTGAATGCGCAGCAGTAAGCCAGCACCGGAGACGGATTCAAGGTCGTATTCCTCTGATTTTTTGTCTGCGTGTAATCCGGGGCTGAAGTCGCCGAAATCGTGTAGTCCTCCGACTTCCGGGCTTTCATTAGGTTTGTTGACGTTCTTGGATTTCTGGGAGATTGCCATATTAAATATTGTTCATTTGCGGATATATAGATTATTACCAAGTTTGTCTAATATTCAGAACAACATGTTGTCCGAGAAGTTTATCGTAGTATTCGTCTTCCTTGCAGTGTTGGGTTTGACGATATTCTTCGACAGCAGGAAGACGAAGATTGTGTGGGCCGCAGTGGCGATACTGTTTCTAACCGGGTGCCTCACGGTAAGGGACGCATTCTACTCAGTCGACTGGAACGTCCTGTTACTGTACCTTGGCATGCTAGTAACAGGCGAAACGCTAATCTATTCTAAGATGCCGGATTACATAGCAACGCACCTGGCATCTAAGACTAAGACTGTGGGGATGGCTATGCTCGTGATATGCGTCTTCGCTGGAGTCCTCTCCATGTTCATAATGAATATAGCAGTAGTATTGCTCCTTGCGCCGGTAGCCCTCCTCATCGCGAAGAAGGTGGAGGTCAGTCCAGTGCCGCTGTTCATCGGAATAGCGCTCATGGCTAACTTGGAGGGCGCCTCCACTCTGATAGGCGACCCGCCTAGCATGCTACTCGGCAGCTTCGAGGGGTACACGTTCAACGACTTCATCTTCTTTGGCGGGAAGCCTAGCATGTTCTTCGCAGTCCAAGCTGCGGCCTTGGCCGCAATCCCTTTACTTTACCTCTACTTCAGGAGATACGACCATAAGATGCCAGAGATTAAGCCGGAGGGATTTGTCTCGATAATTCCGACAGTGTTTGTTGTGCTGATGATAGGCTCGTTGGCTGCAAGCTCCTCATTCTCCTGGGGGGTGCCATATCCTGAGGGTTTAATCTGCCTATTCTTCGGGGCGTTGAATCTCATCTGGTACCTGCACCACAGGAGGGGGAACAACGTGAGGGAATTCGTGCACAGCATGGACTGGCATACAGCAGTCTTCCTCGTGGGGATTTTCATGCTAATCGGCTGCCTCTCATCGTCAGGGATAGTGGAAGATGCTGCGAGGCATATTGTGAAAAGCTCTGGGAACAGCCCCTTAAGAGCCTATGTCATCATAAACGTAGTCTCATTAGCAGTTAGCGCATTCGTCCTCAACATACCATACCTTGCAGTGATGACGCCAGTTGCGGAGATGATAGCATGGCAGGTGAACGTGAACCCACACGCGCTCTTCTTCGGCCTACTCCTGTCAGGCAGCGTCGGGGGGAACATCACCCCATTCGGGGCCTCAGCCAACGTCGTCGCCCTAGGCACCCTAAAAGAGCACGGCTACGATTCCAAATCCATAGACTTCATTAAAATCGGCCTCCCATTCGCGCTCGTCTCCACACTGGTGGGGAGCACAATAATATGGCTGCTCTTCAGCTGAGGAGTACATCTTTGACACCATCTGAAGAGGAGAGGTTTTACCCAGATTTACCTATCCCGTGTGCGAATCTCTGAAGGTCCTCGTCAGGAACACTCTCCCAGGACAGGATGTCATCGTATTTCCTGGCGTACATCAGAATCGCAGTTATTGTGTCGTCAGGTAGGCCGTTCTTCTGCATACGGGCCACGACATCCACTGACCTTCTTAATTGGCCTGCTGCAGTTTCGCATTCTTTTTCCAAACGCTCATATTCGGGTCTATTCTCCTGATTTGCCGGGTCGTTTAATTTTTTTCTGATGTCACTCGTTACAGCCCCGAGGTAACCTCTTTCATTCTCGGTCAGAGTTGCCTTTACCTCTTCCCATGTTAGCTCGCCTGCTTTCACATCGACCATGAAGGAGTTTATCTCTGTTATGAAAGAGGAAAACTCAGGTACATAGGATGCATGGATGAAATGTTTGTACTCGTGTTCACGGGTAGACAGAAGATCATGGGTAGTCCATGGAGGACGTATTGCTATCAACCCTGTGTCACTTAAATGGCTCCGTTCCATGAAGTTATGTGCCTGTATATATACACCTGCAGAGGGTTGAGTGCCAACCCGATTGTACTCATCCCTAGCCCTGAGTCGATCATCATCTAAAGAGCTAGAGCGGATGAAAATCAGCATCCCAGGGTCTAAGTCCGGATTAAGCCCCTTGAACAAATCCAGGTCCTTGGAGAGTTCACCCATTTCATCTTCAAAATATTGGGACATGATATTGATATCCCCTTTCGAAACTTTCACGTTAGTTACATTTGCTCCGTCGTATGTTAGCCTTACACCCCCGGGGAACTCACGATAGCCGTTTGCAATTAGCCCATTAACTGACTCGACCATCTTTTGCTTGTTTTCATCGACAATAGCGTCTTTGAACTGCCCAATCAACCTAAGATGATTAGTTTTGTCAGCCACAATGTCACCTAGTGTAGTATAGCGCGCAGAAGACAGGTGGAATGGACTAAAGTCCTTACTGCTGTCTGCCAGATAATCCTTGGACTGCTCCCTCTCTATTAGCTGCTGCAGTCTCACAACGCTCATCCCAGTCACTGATGACACGTAGCTTAGGTTAGATTCGTTTAAACCTGACTCCGAAACATGAACTCGACTGTTACCTTCACTGTCCGTTATTAGATAACCATTTTGGAGGAGTTTCTCCTTCTCCTTGTCAGTCGCCTCCCAATGCTTCAACCCACTGAGCTTCTCTTTCACAATCTCTAAGGAAGTATAGGCCTGACCCAGACGAAAGACAGGACCTGTAATCCGTTGCGGGGTTCTTGAGCCTAAAGGCGACTGTATAGGGGTGAGTAGCACACTTGGAGGGGTTGTTCCGGCTATCTCCTCCTCAATGAGATACTCCTTTAACACTTCCGCATGGTCAACTTCACCTCTCACACCCCAGTATCCACGGTACCATGATTCTATCCTAGCGCGGTCATCCTCCCTCATCTTACCCCAACGCTCTCTCAGCTCACCCCCCCTGCCGTCATATTTGCTATAAAGTCTCCCATGCGCTAGTATATGTCTTGCGCTCCATGTCATACGGCTTCTATTCATAAGGAATATGCCCTTGATTTCTTTCATTGCCTCCTGGAAATCTGCGATATCTTCTTGGGAATATGATCCGAGGTAAGACAACTGGTTTTTAATCCTATCCGCCATCCGGTCTTTTTCTTGGCCTGTGAAGTATAGACCAGCAGAGTCGGATAAAACACCCAGTTGTAGTCGTTCTTTTTCTGACAATGTTTCAAAGCCTATTGCGATAGTAGCGGTTTGTGGCATTGTAGTTGTGCCATCTCCTTTCTTATGAAGTCGATATCGGCGTAGGATATTGCCAACACCAGATAACTGCGGAGTATATGGAATATAGTTTGGATACTTTTTGGCTTGAAGTAAGGCGAGGCTGAAGTCGCCAAAATCATGTATTCTGCCAATCTCCGGCTCCTGAGCCTGTTTTTCAGGCCCCCGCTCTTTCTCTGAGATTACCACAATAAATATTGTTCATCCAGAGGATAAATAGGTGACAAAACCAATGTAGATGAAGTATAGTCCAGCCAGTATAAGGAATCCCGCCGAGGTCTTCTCTATCAACCCGACGTACCCCCTTAACCACTTGTCCATTGCGTGGGATGATAGTAGGCCGAGTGTTAGCATGGGTAGGCTGAGGCTTACGCTGAATAGGAGCATGAGCAGGAGTCCTTCAAGCACGGTTGCCTTCGACAGGAGCACTGGAAGCACCCCAATCAGGAGGAACCCGAGGTTACATGGGCTCACGATAGTCGCGAACAGGGCGCCAGTGAGGAAAGAACCGAATACCCCGCCCCTCGGAGTAGTGTGTAGGCCGAACGTGCGGGTGAAGAAGGTGATTTTTCCAAGCGATTGTAGCGCGAATAAGAAGCATAATACTGCGGCCGCAAGGTAGAGCACAACGTAGACTGTGTTGAGCGTTTCGCTGAAAGCATCGCCAAGCCACTTCAGAGCGAACCCCACCGCCACGTAGAAGACGGTGAACGTCGATGCGACCCCCACCGAGAATGCGATCGCAGCCTGCCTCCTGTCGCGCCCTTCAGCAGCAAGTATGTTCAGGAGCACGGGGTAGGCTGGGATGCTGCATGGGCTGAATGCTGCGAATAGGCCGGCCAGTACCGTCGATACTAGGAGTTCAGGATTCATTCCACACTACACCCCGAAGCCCTTTCTATCATGTCCTTGACTTGGCTCATGGAAACCTGGCCGCTGGCATGGAATGTGCCGAGTGAGCCTTCAGCTATTATGTAGGGGAAGTAGTCGCCTTTGAATGCCTTCAGCTCGCTGGTGTGGTCGAATGCATGCAGTCTCTCATAGACTATGCAGTCGCGGTTCCTGTCCACTAGCTTGTTTATCGCGGGGATGACAATCGCGCATATGGCGCAGCCTGGGCTGTCGTAGACGCGCAGGTCAGCCTTACCGTCTGAGATGGCCCTCTGCCTCTCGGCGGCAGTGAGTTCCCTGCGGACTACCTGGGAGGCGGCGTATGTGGTTTTTTCCACATCTATGGTAAGGGTTGAATTGTAGTATCCATCGTGTGAGGCGACTACCTCGTTTGAGCCCCCCTCTAGGGAAAGGATAGTGTAGGAGAATTCACCAGTCTGGTCGACTACCCTGCCGTTGAGGAATACTGTTGCGCCATGCACCGGTATTCCACCGGACTTTATGTCCAAGTTCACATCATCAGTCTTGTAAAGCTTATTCGGGGAGTAGGATACCGAGAGTGTCTTCAACTCCAACGTAGTTGACGTAGTTGACAATGTTGATGTGGCTGTCGTGTCTGTCGTCTCGGTCGTGGTGGTAGTGGTTGTAGGAGTAGTGGACGTTGTGGTATCAGTCGTCTGAGTCGGTGCCACAACCTCCGCCCCCCCGGAGTCCATGTATATTATGCCACCAACCAGGACCGCTAGTACGACTGCTAGGAGGATCATGAAACCCAAAGTCAAAGTCAACCCCATGTTCATACTAATCTCCTCTATTGCACAGGAGACACAGCCCCGCCTTGACTGAGTCTGTGACATTTATCTTGACGTCGACTCTCCTGCCGCCGACCTCCACTGAGACAGTGTCTCCGGTGTTCAAGACCTTAGGATTAAGTTGGATAAGAACCTTCTGAGACTGTCCTGCCAGGAGATTCAAAACCTCAGGGTCAGTGGACAAGCTCAAACCCCCATTAAGATATGCCTTAACACCTATTTGGTTAGCTTCGTATGTGCCGTTGTTTGAGACGTTCACTGGGAAGCTGTACTCCCTGAGGTTGTTCATCTTCTGGATGAACACAGTGTCTGGAGACGAGATTACGATGCCTGCTGGTGTGCCAGCGGATAGTACGCCGAATATCGCATCCATGTTCTCCGCCCACGCCAGCCTCGTGTCCTCACCACCATAACCTGCCGCCACAAGCACAGTCTGGTTGGGAGACCATTGGCCATCCTTACGGAACAGGTGATATGCGCCCGCAGTTATGAGGGACTCCTCCTCGCTATCTGAGAGAATCTCAGCTGAGACTAAGCCAACACCCTCCGGACTACCCTGCCCACCCAATATTATTATGTACTGCATGTCTTTCACTATATCGAACGACCTTGAATCGGCCTTTACCACGGTGATGCCGTTGTCCTCTAAGTGGGAGTATAACCCTGAAGCCTGTCCGCCGTCTATGCTGTTTGCCATGACGACGACCTTGCCAGCCACTAACTCGGCTGATGAGAAAGCAGACAGTAACATAAGCGCAAACAGGATTCGTTTCATTGTCAACCTCCGCTCAGACTACCGCAACCAAGTACCCTCTCGAACTCCTTGGGGGAGCGGATGATATATGCTGTGCCACCTTTGACCAGTGCAGGATAGCCGATAGTATTTGAGGGTTTTTCCCCGAGAATCAGGTTGTCGGCTTCCACGAACGCGGTCAAAGCATTGTTGCACGCCTCCTTGTTCTCGTCCGCTGAACAGTCGGTTATCGGGAATATCCTGGAATAGTCGCCCAGATAGGACTCCAGATTCTTGGAAGGCGAGACAGCGCCCATGTCCCTCAGGTACAGATCATCAGTCCTGCTTGACATGCAGAAGGCTATCTGCTCCTTGCTTATAGTAGTGGTAGTTGATTCCGTCGTAGATGTGGTCGCCTCCACTAACGTCGTTTCCGTTGAAGAGGTTGGCACCGACGTCGAGGACGTAGCCACGACAGTAGTTGAAGTGGTCGTCGTTGACGTTGTTAAAGTGGAGGCGACTACAGTGGATGCCACCTGAGTTGAGGACACTGAGTAGACGGCAGCCAAAGCTAGCACTGCAAGTATGATGAACCCAACAAACGCCACAGCCACAGCTAAAACACCTATGCTGGGATGTACTACCGAATCCAACCTAACCTTCCGTCTGACATCCCCGCCGATTCTTCCAAGAGCGCTCATAACAACACCTTACATTAATGTTTTAATAGGATAAATTCAATACCATAGCGGTGATCCCGTGGAGTACAAGGTAGTTTACGCATTAATAATACTGATTTTGCTCGCCCACCCAACGCTAGCGCAAGATTATGATGATTCGAAAAGCCAAAACACAACCTCAACGCTATTAAAGTCTAGGAATCCGTCGGAACCGACAACCACGACACTAAGCGGTAGGGTGAGGAGGTTGGTTGTCAGGAATATAACCACGACAACGCTGACGCCTTCAGGGGAGACGACACCGACTACAATGAGTAAGTTGTGCGGGGGGACGAACATATTCTGCAGTGTCGAATACGATTCATCTGCTGAAGGTATGCCGAACTGCTGCACTAATGAGACCAACCCCATGTGCAGGGGATGCCTGGACTACTGCATACTTTTCTGCGGCAGGAACGGCTTAGGTGTGTCGACATGCTTCGCAGACGACGAAGGCAAGCCGAGGTGCACGTGCACAATAGGGAAGCCGACGTGCAACAAGTTGCCTGAGCTGCCTGCAGAGGAGAAACCGCCAGGATACGAAGCACCGCAAAACAGCAACACAGCAACGTACATCCTCGTGTTAGCCATCATAGTTGTGGTCGTTGCCGGGGCTATAACCTTCACACACCGGGTAGGATAACATGAGCGGCTACAGGACGCACCTGGCTTTTTATCTCGCAACCGCTGTTGGAACCATATTCTTGATGGATTGGTGGAATCTCCACCAGTGGGAATTTCCAGAATACTTCAAAGCCATCACTGTTGGGGCAGTGTATTCGCTGCTGCCTGACCTGGACGCCCCATCCTCAAAGGCAAGCAAGATAGTCCTCGCAACCATTGCGGTGACTGCAGCAGCATACGTCCTGTTAGGATCAGATGCGCTCCTTATTGTTCCAGCGAGCGGCTTAGCACTTCTTTCACTCATATGGTTGACCAAACACAGGGGAGTAATGCACACACCAATTGCAGCAGTAGTACTTTCACTCCCTCTTGCGCTCGTCAGCCCATACTATGCTGCGGCTGCTTTTTTCGGATACTGCACGCACCTTCTCCTGGACGGCAGATTATAATCGATAAGGGATATTTTTGAACTTTTGAATTCGAATATTCCTTATCGATACTAGCAAATCGCTTGTTTACGACTGTTTGGAAAAGGTAAAAGTCCAATATTTACGCGATTTGCTATTACTTGATTAGCTGCCTCTGCTTGAAGTACCTCAGGTCGAAAATAGTCACGAAAACAGGTATGAAGAAGAAGAGGAGAGACAGTATCAGCTCAAAACCATCAAGGTCGACGCTCCACAGGATAAGGCCGAACAAAACTCCCATGAGGAATCCTATGATAGCGCCAGCGACAACAGCCTCCGTCGTGTGCAAACAAAGCTTTATCCTGGAGTGCATGTAGAGGATGGCTAAGGGAACGGCAAAGACGCAGTAAATGGGGCTGACGAAGTAGACGAACACCGCCCCTCCAACCGACAGCAGGGAATGCAAGGAGGGAACGTCATACCTTGCGAGAATTATGCACTTGTACCCTGTGGGCCTGTTCGTCTTGAGTATGAACTTGAGCACGATTCCAACAATCAGCGACGACACCATGAAGAGGAAAGAGACCGCAAGCACGTGCAACGAGACATCGACAGGGTTCAGGGATATGAATACGACGGCAAGGACGAAGTAGGGAAACTCTGGGAAGCGGTCTATGACCTGATAAACGTTCATGGGAATCAGTTGCTTAATTTCTTCCTCAACGCAATGTCCCGCTGCTCCTTCACCTCATGATAGTCGGGTTTCAGTTTCAGCACCGCGTTGTAGTCGGAGATGGCGCTGTCAAAATCCTTCATGTACTCGTATATGAGGCCACGCGTATAGTAGGCTTCCACAAGGTCCGGGTCCATCTCGATGACCTTAGAGTGGTCCTCCAACGCCCTGTTGAACTCATGCATCCGCGTATAGGCGAGGCCGCGGTTAAAGTAGGACTCCAACATGTCAGGCTTCATCTCAATAGCCTTAGTGTAGTGTTCAACAGCGCTCTGGAAATCACCGAGCTTATAGTAGTCGTTGCCAAGGTTATGGTACTCGTACTCCATGCTATCATCTGCCACTACAGACCACCTAAGTATATCTTGTATTCAACAAATATAAACCATTACTGCGAGTGATTTAATATGCATCGGGAGCTCGAAGTCAAAAGAAAGGTATCGGTCCACCAAGCGGAGTGGAGTCTCACCCCAGATAATTGGGAGATTCTTGATATCATGCTGTCGAGAGACACTGCAGAAGAGGTCCTGCCTAATAGTAAGGGGAGTGTACCTAAGTTAGATGCGGTCGAGTTGATGAAGGTGCTGGATGACCTCCCAGGGCTGAAACATTTCGCAGTGAGGGACCTCACAGGCAAGTTGAGCAGTATGCATGATCCGAGCGGCATTTCGCTGCGGGCGGCTAGAAGGATTGATGAGTTAAGGGAGAGGACAAGGGAGGGGGAAGGGGAGCTGACTCCAAAAGAAAGATTTCGGCTGGCGAGTGGACTCACGATAAGGCTTAAAGACCTAAGCGGTAGAGTCTTCCTTGAGACCGTGCAACCTAAAGACCCGCGAAGAAAAACGTATCCTGACGAGCTTGTAAAAATTCGTGACGGCATATATTTCAACATGAGGACGTATGACAAATCTCCTGCTGAGATAAAAGTAAAGTTTGACGAGGTAACAAAACTCTACTACATTTACAGGAGAGTATTGAGGATGCATGAGGAGAATCCAGATTGGCCTATGAAGGAGATAGCAAAGGCAGTAGATATCCCATATACTACGGTGAGTAACTGGCTGAAGAGGGGTATAAAGCCGTGGTTTTTTTCAAGGGATGCATTCAGGCCTGGGAGGGAGGTCGACCTTGAATCGGACAGGATAGCTTCAGCACACATACTTGGAGTGTATATGGGCCAGGGTAGAGGAGACGTATATCGGAGCGAATTTAAGGCCACATCCATTGACCACAGCGAACTAGAACCGATAGAGGATAGCCTTAGGGCATTAACCGGTGAATCGCCGCTATGGCGAGTTGACGGGGATAGGAGAATCCTCAGCTTAAGCTTGACAGGCCTTATGAAGAAGATGAGGGACGCGACAACGAGCAAACGCCATTTGCCGTGGGAATTCACAAAAACAGATGAGGAGAAGGCAGCTTTCCTGAGAGGATTCTTTGAACGGCAGGGGACAGTCCACACATCTGAAAAAGACGGGTATGAGAGCGTGACATATTTCGTACAAACAAAGACGTATAACCAGACGGTTCTACAGGAACTTAAGGTTCTTTTGATGAATGTTGGCTTGCTTCCGCATTTCAGTGAAAATCCAAGCGACAATGGAGGGGTGCAAGTACCAGGTATCACTTTCTCAAAATCAGACTTCGACCGATTGTTGGAACTGAGAATTTTGGGCAAGGTTAACCATGAGAAGGTTGCAAGGTACATGGACAGGGTCGGAGGTGATAGACAGATAAGAGGCCAGAACATCGACGCCTACTATGAGGCAAAACATGAGAGGGAAAGCGGAGTTCCGCTGGCCAGGATAGAGAAGAGCCATGTTTTGAGGTATGAGCCTAAAAATGTGAGGAGGTTTGAGGAAGTTGTACGCACAGCCAGACAATTACACATAAAAGTTGAAGGGCCATATGCGGAGTACGAACAGTATGTAAAAGGGTGAGGGAATTGAAGGTTATTTGATGACGTATCTGAGTCCCTTGAGTCCCTCTTGTCTGACTGCCTCGCCCACTAATTCTTTTTTTTCGGTTATGTAGTCGCTGAAGGATGTGAGGGTGTGTTTGAATTTCTCTGCTAAGTTTAGGTGCCCGAATGATATTCTGGCTCCTGTGAAAAGTAAGAGTATGCACATCCCGCCTGCGACTGTGCCTTTGAGTGGGTCATCTATTTGACCCTCCCTCAATAGTTCAGTGAAACCGACTCCGGGAAGTGCTAAGGCCACAGTGGGCGCTAAGGCGAATACCGTGGCCCCCAGGTCTTGTTTGAAGTTTTTTCTCAGTTCAAGGACGTCTGAGTAGATGAGTTCAAGGTCTCTTTTAGGTGTTTTTTCTCTTTGTACCATACAGAATATACGGAAGGACTAGGATAAATGGCCTAAGCCTAAGGCAGTAGATGCTTTCTCATAATCCTATCTAATTCCTCTAGAAATATCTTCTTTTGCCCCTCACTCAAGCTTGATGGAGGATACTCCACGACCTTAAGGTCGTTCCCCACGGCCACAACAGCTATTTTTTCGCTTACATGGTCTCCGAACACCTCCTTCAGCTTCTCGTTGGAGTCTAAATCGTCAGCTAACTCCCGTAATACGTTAAGGCTTACTCCAACCACATTCTCAGAGCCTGTATCCGTAGATGCCATGGGTAAGTTTTAAGGTTTGGTGGAATTTAAACTGGTTTGTCTCGCATAATTCAGCGTCTTTTCCTCTCTGCTTTCTTGATTTTCCTGTATTCTCGCATGACTTCCTCAGGGGAGTTAAGCTTCCTGCCGCCGAACACGTGCGGGTGGCGGCGTATTATCTTCTTCTTAAGGCCTACCATGACGTCGTCTATTGTGAACCGCCCCTCCTCTTTTGCTATCTGTGATATGAACAGAATATGCCATAGGAGGTCTCCGAGCTCCTCCCTGAGATTCCCGTAATCCTTATGTTTAATGGCGTCTAAAGCCTCTTTGGACTCGTTCCTCAAGTGCACCTTGAAGTCGTCTATCGTCTGCTCCCTATCCCATGGGCACCCTTCCGGACCGCGCATCTTAGACATTAAACCAACGAGCTCTTCGAATTCGGCCATCCATATCCAATGGAATTCGAGGTTATAAAAGACCTGTCTGCAATAGTTAAACTGTATGAAAAGGAGGATGATCATACTGTTGCTTTTTGCTAGTATTGCCTCTGCAGCTGAAACCCCACTTGCTCTGGATTGGAGCAACTCCATTAGTAAGGGTGTGCAGAGGATAGACTTGCTTGACCTTGATAAAGACTGGGATGCGGAGATTTACGCCATCAGTACCGGCGCCACTGACGAGACGATTTATGCGTATACCATTGATGGTGGACTAATTTATGACACCACTGTGCCGAGGTATGGGCTGGCAGACTACGGCAACGAGGACTTCATCCTCGCATCAGTGTCGGATTGGGACGGCAACGGATACCTGGACATAGTCTCAGCCACGGAGATAAAAGCGTCATCAATCAACAACCACAGGCTGTACAGGATACAACGAATACCTGAGGAGGGGTTGGATAGACTATACAACCGCCTGATATGGGTCGTCAAGGATTCCGGACTAATCACGAGCATAGGCTTCGAGGATGTTGAGGGGGATGGAACTCTCGAAGCAGTTACGTCTTCCGTTGACCAGGAGATTAGAGCATACAAGCCTGACGGGAGCTTCACCGTGAAAGCAAAACTTGAGGGCAGCGTATGGGATTTGAGGACCGTGAACATTGACGCAGACAACAACACGGAATACCTTGCCGCAGCATTCAAGGGACTTTACCTCCTCGACGACAACGGGGCAGTCATCTGGTCATCCCCATCTGACTCAAGGTTCGACATCGCCTCATCCTACGACATCAACGGCGATGGCAGACCAGAATTCATGGGAGTCTCAGAGGACGTCCTATACGCCCTGGACATCAACGGCAAAACCCTGTGGGGCTACAGGACCCAGAACATAAAGGCTGTCGAAGGCGTAAGGATGGCCTATTTAGAGGATGCGTACGTCCTAGTCGCCGCCGGTGATAAACTAGTATTCCTCGACAAGGACGGCGAAGTCATGTGGGAGCAGGAAGTCCCAGATAGGATACTGACAGTCAAACCCCTAGAGGTAGGGGGGGTGACACACATACTCCTGGGGACGGAAGATGGCATATCAGAGTACAGGATAGACGACAGCAAACTGAAGGCTGAGAAAGCCTTCACATTCTACCATAGGGCTGGGAGAGACTACGAGGAGGGGAGGTTTAACGACAGCATTTACTACGCAGGCAAGGCAGCTAATCTTTACCGTGACATATCCCTAGCCGAAAACGAGACAAACGCCTTAGAGCTAGTTTCAAAGGCAGGGAATGTCTCCGAGGCCGAAAGGTTTTACAGCACTGCTTTAATGGATTTTGAAGCAGGCAGATACAACCAGAGTATTATGCACGCCAGGATGGCTGAACAAATCTACGCTAGCCAGGAGTATGAGCCTGGAGTAGCCAAATCCACGAGCCTACAGACTAAAGCCGCGGAGAAGGCTAGAGAGGCTATAAGGGTTGCTGATGAGAAGCGCATCGCAGATGAATACTATTCCCTGGCAGAATCTGAGTATGTGAATGGCTCCTATAAGACTTCACTCGAGTACGCACGCATGGCCCAGGACGCATACAACAGGCTACAATACACTCCGGGTGTTAAGCTGGCTGAGAAACTCGTTTCAATGAACCTGGAGGGCATAGGGGAGACTACGACAACATTGCAGCAAGTTACGACTACAACACTTGGCGGGTTGAAGATAACCTCTGACGACATTGTGACCTATTCCGCACTCTCCATCGCGCTTCTTATATTAGGTGGAGTGGCAGCATCAAGACTGAAAAAGAAGTAACCTACTTCTTCAGGTGCCTCATCTTCTTCCTGCGCTTCTTCAGCTTATGCTTGCGCATCTTCTGAAGCTTACGCTTCCTACCGCATGGCATATGGGATATATTGTTAAAACCCGTATATTAATCCTAGGATGAAGCCACCAGGAGATAAGAGGAGGAGTACTGAGGAGCATAAACCACCCGACCTAGAGGATCCTAAACTTTTTGACATTAAGATGACACGGAGAGATGTCATAAAATTGTTGTTTGCAACAGCTGGAGCAGTGTTTTTAGGTGACGCATTACTCCGCCTTCTAAGGGGGGGTTGCGGCAGAAGCCATGATGAGAGGTTGATGGCAGGGATGGTTGATGTGACAGACCTCGTCAAATCTGCTGATTCACTAGACTCTACAACAATAGTTCAACAGTTCGAGGCTCGCTTAAACAAGACACAGCAGAGAGGATGGCAGGACGCTAGAGCACAGAAGGGATGGGACGGTGAGAGACTAAAGGATTTGTTTGTTAGCATGAATGATAGCGATAGAGTAGCCCGTCGGGCAACAAGAGAGGCCGTTGGTGTTGAATTCGGCTTCGAGAAATTTACTGTTTTCTTTGACAAGGAGATGGGAGACGTGTATTCAAATCCCGACCCAGTTCCAACACTCTCTATTAACCCGTTGGCTTCAACACCTGACGAGGTGACGCCAACTATGGGAAAGTACACGATATTCCACGAGGATTCCCATATCTTGACCACTGCAGCGCTTAGGGCGCAGGAAAAACAAGGGTTGAACCGTACACCATACTTCAACTTCGATGAACTTCCACAACAGACCATAGGAAGGGAATACATGGATGCGGGTGACCTCAACAAAGCGCTAATCGAGGTCATGGTTGACAAGCTGGGGCTGAGGTTAAGTGAACAAAGAAATGGCAAAGGAGACTACCTACAACACTATGCGCAGTTCACGAGGAGGGAGATTAGGTTCTTCAATAGCATATTCGATACTGGAAGGGTTGTGAACATGCCAGGTCTTGCTGAGATAGCAGGTATGCACGCTTTCGCCAATTATGCGCAGGATACGACACTCTCGGCAGAGCTTGATGAGCTTTCTAAGAGGTGCATAAGCGGCCTTGCAAATGGAGGGTATGCGGATTACGGGAGACTAAGCAGTGAGTATGGAGGAGGGGTTAGGTTCCTTACTGAAGTAGCTGAAAAGGTAGAATTTAGGAGACAACAGAATTTTTAAGGTACGCCTCTGATTTAGTTAATATGAGCATCATTGATGGCCTTGTGCAGAAGTGGGCTGAGATGGATGAGATTGACAGGAAGAACTTCTGGATAGCAGTCGTAGGAGTCATATTGCTTGTAGTTCTATTCATTAACCTGAGCAACACGATGAACACGTTAGGCGGGTACCTCGGCCGCGGAGCCGACTACGTTAACAGCACCGTGGAAGGAGTCAACCAGATTGGAGGGACTACACAGTAGGTTACTTTCTAACGATTACCCCGCCATAGCCGACGACAGCTGAGTAGTCGCCGGTGGTGTCCCCGGACGTCATGTATTTCACCAGTTCAGCCTTCGTCGCGCCGAGTCTCTTGCACGCGGTTAACATCGCCGCGACTGGGGCGTAGCCGCACATGCTGATGTCTCGGTCACCAACTTCCTTGAAGAGTCGTTTCGCATCTAACGCCAGTATGGCGTCTAATGCAGCTTTGTCGTTTTTCTTGGCAGCGTCCTGAGATTCGTAGTGCGTCAAGTCCGTGCTAGCGACTATGGTGACCCGCATGTTTACTTTTGAGACGACGTCCGCTATGGAGTTTCCGATATCCTCGCATATCCTAAGGAAACTATCGTCTGGGGCGTAGTGCCGCAGATTAATAGGCACAATCTGGAAGTCCTTGGAGAAGTACTGCATGAACGGTACCTGCACTTCGAGGCTGTGCTCCCTCTCCTGCGCGAACGGGTCCACCTTCAGATGTTTGGAATGCTTGTAAACCTCCTTAGCCAGTAGGGAGTCCACCTGGACGTCCCCGAGCGGAGTCCTCCACACGCCTTCAGTCGCTATGCTGAACTCAGCCCCGAGGCCGTGGTGGTCTGGGCCGATGATTATGAACGTGCCTGGCATGTTAATGCGGGAATAGACTGCGCCTGCGACCTTCCCAGAGTACATGAGACCAGCATGGGGAGACACTATTCCGAGTGCGTCAACCTTTTGTACGCCAGATTCAATGCAGGAACCAACCTCTCCCATCAGCCCCCTCGTGCTGCCGCTGTAGAACTGCCCCGCAACCGCCGGCCTCCGAATCATCCTGGAAGTTAATTAATTAAAAGCTAATATATACTCGATGGCAGAGCTACCAGTCGCGCCCCTCGTGAGGATACTGAAAAAAGCCAACATAGACCGGGTCAGCGACGACGCCGCCGAAGCCCTCAGAGACGTCCTGGAGGAGTACGCGATGACAGTGGCCGAGCGGGCCGCGAAACTCGCCAAACACGCGGGGAGAGTCACAGTCAAGGCTGAGGACATAAGGCTCGCAAAGTAAAATCGCGCCTGAAAGCTGTTCAATCTTCGCCAGTAGATTTGTTAAGTAAGGAATTAATCTCCTTAATTTTTTGTAGTCTCATAAGCAATCTTTCCCTACTCATCTTAGAGAGGACGTATTCTTCGCCTTTTGGTGTCAGACCTTTGTGCTCAGAGTCTTCTGACGGGTATAGGATACCCCCCGTTAGATACCTGTTCTCCTCTGACCTCAGGGAGTATTGAAACATGCGATGGGGGTTGTCGACCGATAGTAGGATGAACCCATCAGGTCCGTAACTCTTGTAGAAGCTCCTCACAAGATTGTCTCTCACTTTACCGCTGATGTATGAGGCTAAGCCAAGCGGATAAAAAAGCGATTGCCCGATATTGTGTGTGGCAAGCAGAATCAATCCCAGCTTGCTTGGCTCCAATCCCTGAAAGTGAAGAAGCGTCTGCTTTAGGGACAATCCAACATTTGCAAGTGATTCATCGAATGTATCCTTACCAGCATTTTTAGCGTAATTAAGCAGCAATGAACGGTATGAGCTAGGACTCGAAAAATTCCAATCTTGACGTTCAAGAATCCAAACATCAGGGTTTATGAGTTGATATGCTGAGTGACCCAGTTCATGGCTCAGGATATTCTCCTTCGCTATACTGGGAGTGATTATTTTAAGGATAGGATTAGGCGTACTAGTAATATCAACCTTATGATCGATTGGGGAGTACCCAGCTACAGCACCAAAGTATTTCAGGAGGGAGGTCCACTCTCCTCTAGTGGGGGTTATCTCCTCAAAAGGTATGCTCCAAATATCAGATACCCGCCGATATATCCCCTCGATAACCGACGGCATGTGTCTTCCTTCGAACTTGCCATGAGGAGGGGGTATAGGAATAGACCCCATATACTCTTGATCCCCCTTGTTAACATCATCAGGTTTAGTACGGAGTGGAGACCTTGACATGGCAATCAACTGATAATCATTTCATTCGAAACGTTTATCAGTAACAACCGGGAAAAACAAGGATAAAAAGCTACTCAGAGTATATCGTGTTCCTTGCTGTTGAGGCCCGTACCTCCCCGCTATTTCTTATGACCCCGTACGTGTTGTGCGATTTGTCTGGCGTATTCGTCGAAGTCGCCTACTCTGTTTCTGACGAAGCTGTGTATCTTTGAGGCGTCTATCTCCGAGTAGTTGTGGACTAGGAGGTTGCGCAACCCGGCTGCGGGCTCGAACCTCTTTGAGAAATCCTTTTCAAGCACGCCGGCCTCGCCGAGTATCTTGATGACGTCCCTGTACGAGTCCGGCTTCCTGAGACCCTCGTTTGAGATGACCATCTCCCCCATCTCAAGGCAGCATTCCAGCGCAACCTGGAGGTTCCGCTCCAAAGCCGCTAAAAGGACATCGTCGCGCTTAAGTTCGGCGAGGGTAACACCCCTTTTCGACTTCAGGAAGGTGACGTACTTCCTCAGCATTTCAAGCTTCGCAGAAATCTCCTCCTTCATGTCAGGCCTCCGGAGGTCACCTTTCCTAGGAACTTCTCCGCATGGAGGAGGTCGTAGTGTCTTCTGTCAAGGTAATCGTCGATTATCAGATACTCCATGTAAGGCCTCACTGGGTTGTCCTTCACCACCAACCCGTTTTTTATGACATTGCTTTTGAAAAGCAGGTTAGCGCCATCCAAGTCCACGACGTCAACGTGTTCTGAGTTGAGGAGTTCTAACATATCACCTGTCAACTCAAGCACGGCCTTGAAACGCCGCTTCCCGGTCATGGACTTTTTGAAGACCACCGCAACATCCACGTCGCTTAAAGGGCCTTGGCTGCCTGAAGCATGCGAACCGAAGAGGTACGCAACCTCAACGTCGCTTCTGTCCTTAAAGTACCCCCTAAGCTTCACAACAAGTTCCATATCAGCTCAGATAGTATATTGAGGAACACTGTTTAATAAAAACCGCCACGACCAGAATTGGGAGTATTTTGTTATTCCGAGTATATCGTGTTTCTGACTGTTGAGGCTGCGTCGACGTATGCGTTCGGGTATATTGAGCGGCCTGGCATTATTGAGACGTTGATGCCGGTTTTGACGTTGTCGCCCATTAGGCAGCCGAATTTTCTGCGGCCTGATTTGACCATCTTGTTCTTGACTTCTATGGAGACTTCGCCGTCGTCGAATCTGAGGTTCGCCACTTTAGTGCCGGCCCCGAAGTTGCACTTCTCTCCGATTATGCTGTCACCTACGTAGCTTAGGTGGCCGATGCAGGTGCCTGACATTAGTATGCTGTTTTTGACTTCGACCCCGTTTCCGACCTTACACTTGTCCATGACTGCGGTGTGAGGTCGTATGAAGCAGTTGGGGCCGATGACGCAGTCTTTGCCTATGTACACCGGGCCTTCGATGTAGGCTCCGGATTTTATGAGCGTCCCATCTCCGACGTGTACGGCTCCCTTCAGGACTGCGTATTTTTCGATTTTAGCTTTCTTGCTCCGCTTCAGCGGGATGGACTTTATGACTATCTCGTTTGCGTCCAGGAGATTCCATGGGAGGCCGATATCAATCCACTGACCCTTGGCGCATTCGAACCCGCTTACTTCACCTTTGCCTATCATCTTCTTTATCGCATCCGTCAACTCGTACTCCATCCGCGAGGATTTGCCGATGCCTTCGAGTATGTCGAATATCCCAGTGTCGAATATGTATACGCCTGCATTGGCGAGGTGACTCTTCGGCCTGTCCGGCTTCTCCTCGAGAGAGACGACTTTTGTGCCCTTCACCTCGACGATTCCGTACGAGTGCGGGTCATTGACCTTGACAAGCGACATCGAAGCCGGCCTCTTCGCTTTCTTGTGCTCCTTAACAAGGGTTGAGAGGAACGATCGGGTCAAAAAGACGTCGCCGTTCATTACAATGAACTCTCCCTTCACCTTCCCCTTAGCTGTTGCGAGCGCGTCCCCTGTCCCGAGCTGTTCCTTTTGGTGTAGGTAGTGGAGCCTCATTTCCCTGAACCTGTCGCCGAAGTATGATTTTATTATGTCGGCCTTGTAGCCGACGACTAGGAAGACGTTCTTTACCCCAACGCAGTCTAAGGCCTCCAAATCCCACTCCAGTATAGGCTTCCCTGCCACAGGCAGCATCGGCTTAGGCCTAGTCGACGTGAGCGGCCTCAACCGCACGCCCTCACCAGCAGCCAACACAACAGCATCCATAGTATAAGATAAGAGAGAGAGGTAATAAAACTAGACTTTCCCCTCCACGTAATCGCTCCAGTCAGCTAGTACAAGGCCTTTTATCCTGGTTTGGGATTTCATCATCTCCTCAACCTGGCGGTAACGTTCCATCACCTTCGTGCCCTTTAGACTTGGATTTTTCTCCACTTCCGCGAAGGGTAGCGTTATCGTGTCAATACCAAGCCTGTCAGCTATCTCCAATGCAAGAAGTGCCAAAACTAGATTGCGGTCGTTGTATCTGAACGGTGAGCCATATCCTGATTTGAGGGTGTTAATCTGACCAGTTACCCTGTGTCGTTCATCTGAGCTTCCCGCATTACCCTGCATCTGTTGTAACTCCTCCACGACTTCTCCGGCGTCTATCCCTCCTGTCTGCGTGAACTGTATGGGGCTCACACACAATATCGGCTTTTTGGAGTTACTTGGGAACATTAGATGGTATTTAGCATATACAGTCACATCGTCTGTTTGGACAATTGCGGGGGTCATATCTAACCCAGGTATTGCATCTGACATAGCATAAGGCTCTAGTTTCTCCGGACCGTCAGCATACCCCCAGAATTTTGTTACACGGCCGCTCTTAGGGTCGCCGTCAGACCGCTTAATGCCAACACAAAAACCGTATGTTTGGTCTCCGTTAAAATTACGATAATCCTTTAGCGAAGGGTAAAGTTGCACTAAAGTGACCTTATCCGGGACATCGCCTTTGAGTTTGACGCCGAACTTTTCTGCCAATGCCTTGACATCCAAGTCTGATTTAACAAGGTCATCATAAAGCCATCCCATCCTGATGCGCCCGTCAATTTCTGTCACAAGTAGAGGATTGACCCTACTAGCGGAATCTTGGGAATGCTTCTCCATAGTAGTATAAGGGAAACTATTCAATAAATTAGGCTGATAATTCAACTGATAGTTCGCCGGCTTTGGAATACTCTATGTTCTTGACTTTCCCTGTGCCTTTCAGGTCATTTTCCAGGGTCTTTAAGGCAGCTAGGTCCTCTTGTTTGCCTTTTATTACTGCCTTCTCGACTTCCTTTGCGAGGGAGATTTTCATGTCAGACTTTAGCTTCCTGATTCTGCCGAGGACTTCAACTAGTAGGTCGCCTTTGCGTTCGGCGTCTGCGTGTTCCTTGAACTCCTGCGGCCAGAGGGTGTTGTGGACTGACTTTATCTTCTCTTTGCCCCTGTAGTGCGTCTGGTATATCTCCTCTGTGATGTGAGGCATGATAGGTGCCATCATCTTGACTATCGCAAGTAGGCTGTGGTAGAGGGTGTACTGGGCTGCCTTCCGTGATTCCGCACCCCTCACGTCAGGCCTGTACAGTCGTTCCTTCACTATCTCAAGGTAGTAGTCGCAGAATGTGAGCCAGAAGAACTTCTCGACATCGGCTTTAGTCTTAGAGTACTCGTATTGGTTGAATGCCTCGGTGGATGACTTGATTATACCTGAGAGTTTCGTTAGAAGCCATTTGTCAACATCCTCAAGCTCCGGCTCACTGCCGTCGTAGTCTTCAAGGTGCATGAACACAAAGCGGGAGGCGTTCCACAGTTTTGTTGTGAACTTCTGTCCTGTGAGAAGGTCTTTCTCGCTGAACGGTAGGTCCTCGCCCAATTTGCACCCTGCAGCCCAGAAGCGGAGACAGTCTGCAGAGTATTTTTCTATCATCACCTGCGGCTCAATGACGTTCCCCTTGCTCTTGCTCATCTTCCTGCCATGCGGGTCCTGCGCGTGGCCTGATATTACGACGTCACGGAACGGATTCACCCCGTAATGCATCCGTGACTTTACGACGGTGTTGAACAACCAGAATGTTATGATGTCATGGGCCTGCGGCCGAAGAGTCATCGGGAATAGTCTCTTGAATACCGGGTGGTCTTTGTAAAGTTCGGTGCACAACCTTGGTGTGAGCGAAGAGGTAGCCCAGGTGTCGAGTATGTCCTTTTCAGGTGTGAACTTGTCGTGGCCGCAGTTAGTGCATTTTTTTATAGGAGGCTTGTCGATTAGTGGGTCAACTGGCAGGTCATCCTCTTTCGCGAGTATTACTTCGTCGCATTTGCCGCAGTACCACACTGGGAATGGGACGCCGAAGTACCTCTGCCTTGAGATGAGCCAGTCCCATTGTAGGCCGTTGACCCAGTGCTCGAAACGGTGTCTCATGTACTCCGGGTACCAGTTCATCTGCCTGCCCCATTCTAGCATCTCGTCCTTTAGGTCTAGGTATCTTATGAACCACTGTTTAGATTTGAGGAACTCAACCTCGGTGCCGCATCTCTCATGCACGTTCACCATGTGCTTTATCGGCTTCTGGGCTAGGAGCAATCCTGCGGATTTCAGGTCCTCTATTATCTTCTTCCTGGCTTCGGTTACCTTCAAGCCCTTGTACCCCCCGGCTATCTCCGTGAGCCTCCCGTCGGGGGATATCCCAATTTTTATCGGAAGCTTATGGGCCTTCTGCCATTCCATGTCAGTCTGGTCTCCGAATGTGCAACACATGGCTACGCCAGTCCCTTTAGCCGGGTCTGCGCGCTCATCAGGGAGTATCGGAACCTCGAAACCGAACAGTGGTACCTTAGCCTTTTTTCCAGTGTATTCCTGGTATCTTACGTCGCTTGGGTGGTAGAAGACGGCGACGCACGCTGGTAGAAGCTCTGGCCGGGTGGTTGCTATTATGAGGTCTTTCCCATCAACCTTGAACACGATGTCGTTGAAAGATGACTCCAGCTCCTTGTCCTGGCATTCGACCTGGGATATCCCGGTCTGACACTCTGGACACCACATAGTCGGGGCGTCGTTCCTGTACTCGCGTCCTATCCGGTAGAGTTCTATGAAGGACCTCTGGGAGATTCGCTGACAGTTCTTGTCTATGGTCGTGTAGAATACGTTCCAGTCGCAGCTCATCCCGATTCTCTTCCAGTCCACGATGTACTTCGGCCGAAGTTCCTCGTCGAGTGTCTTCAGGCAGAGTTTCACGAACTCCTGCCTGTCCATGTTACGGGCCCTCACCTTCTTTTCCTTCTCGACTAGGCGTTCCGTCGGTATGCCGTTGTCGTCTGTGCCGAACGGGTAGAATACGCTGAATCCGCGCATCCTCTTGTACCTTATCACGAAGTCCTGGTGGCTGTAACTGAACGCGTGGCCTAGGTGCATCTTCCCAGACACCGTCGGCGGGGGAGTGTCCACCGAATAGATTTCAGACTTGCTGTCCGGGTCGAACCTGTAGACGCCCTCATCCTCCCAGAACCTCTGCCACCTCGGCTCAGAGGAAGCTGCGTCGTAGACCTTGTCCAAAGCCATGTTGAAAGATTCTAATAGATTTCGAAAATATATATAGCGGATAGGGAATATTTTGGAACATTAGACTCGGTATTCCCTATCCTATATATCGAATAATCCTTTTTAGGATTATTCGCTATATCAGTGGAAGTACGCCTGCATCACATATTGGGAAACCATACGGTGGGTGTTGAAGAATGAACCGTTTAACGCGATGTTCTGCGCCATCATCTCGGTCCACCAGTCCCGGTCCTTGTAGTACAGTGGGATTATCTTCTTCTCTAGCTTGTTGTAAAGGTCCTTTATGTCAGCTGAATCGTCGGTCTCCACCTCAACATCCACTGGCCTTGGGCCGATGCTCCAGCCGGTGTGTCCTTCGATGTGGCCTTCAAGCCACCAGCCGTCTAGGACTGAGAAGTTGATGACTCCGTTGGCTGCGGCCTTCATCCCAGAAGTGCCGGAAGCCTCAAGCGGCCTTTTGGGGGTGTTCAGCCAGACATCGCAGCCTGATATGAGGAGTTTTGCTGTGTACATTTCGTAGTTCTTCATGTAGACGGTCTTTATCGAGCCTTCAATGTTTTTTATGTGTTTGAATATGTTGCGGATGGCTTCCTTCCCGTTATCGTCCCTGGGATGCGCTTTGCCTGCGAATATCAGCTGTATTTTGCCTACCTTTTCGACAATCCTCTTCAGCCTTTCAGTGTCTGAGAAGATAAGGTGAGCCCTTTTGTAGGCTGTGGCGCGCCTGCCGAAACCGATGGTGAGCGTATCGTATTCCATACTTTTATGATAGTGTTCGTTCACGAAGTCCAATAACTTCTTCTTAGCTCCCATGTGGGCGTCCCAAAGGTCGCCTCTTGGGATGTTCAGCGCGTTCCTGAGGGTATATGGGTCGCTCTTCCAGAAGGGTATGTGCTTATCGAAGACATGCGCCATCGAATCCGAAACCCATGTCGCGGTGTGTATCCCGTTGGTTATGGAATCCACGCTGTAACCTGGGAACATCTTCTGCGTTACCTCACCGTGTTTTTTAGCGACGCCGTTTATGTAGCGCGAATGATAGAGCGCCAGGTAGGTCATATTAAGCTTGTTCCACTTGTCGATTATGTTACTGTGTTTCAGCGAGTCAATGTCGCAGAAGTCGGCAAGGACGCTCTTCGCTAAGCTAAAGTCGAACGAATCATGGCCTTCAGGCACTGGAGTGTGGGTGGTGAAGACGCAAAGGTCCCTGACCTTGTCCAAGTCGCCGTTGTGCCGGCCCATGAGCTCGAGGGTGAGTAATGCGGAATGCCCTTCGTTCATGTGGTAGGCGGACAGGTTCTCGTGGCCTAGAGCCTGGAGCATCCTAACGCCGCCTATGCCAAGAAGCGCTCCCTGTTTTAGACGGTATCTCCTGTCCCCGCCGTACAGGAAGCTCGTTAGCCTTTGGTCTTCCTCGTTGTTTCCCTCGACGTTCGAATCAAGGAATATTACTGGCACGAGGCCTCCGCTTATTCCCTTGACTTCGCAAACCCAGCCCTGAAGCAGAATGTCGCGGCCCTCAAGCCTTACAGTCACCTTCTCAGGCAGAAGCTGCATGTATTTCCTGAAGTCCCAGTTGACAGGCACCTCCTTCTGGTTGCCGTCCTCGTCAATCTCCTGGTAGAAGTAACCTTTCTCGTTTAGGAGCGAGAGCGCGACAGCAGGGACTTTAAGGTCTGCGAACGACTTTATCGTGTCTCCTGCGAGAATTCCAAGGCCGCCGGCGTACATTGGCATCTCAGCTGACAGCCCCACCTCAAATGAGAAGTATGCGACCTTCCTATCCCGCGGATTGTATTTGCCGTAAAATTTCATTAGAGTATAAGATATCGTTAGTATCTTATATATAGCGGCACAGTTATAGCTAACGTGCGCTATCTCGGAGTTATCGTCATTCTCGTCCTATTCTCTGGGTGCATCTGCTCGGGGCCAGGAGGCGATGATGCGACTGGCAGCACATCAACGACATTAGTTTATAAATGGATATTGGGAATACTATAGGAGGTGTCGTATGAAAAAGATACTAATAACCGGATCAATGGGTCAGATAGGCTCTGAGTTGGCGCCAGAGCTGAGGCAGAAGTACGGGAGAGACAACGTAATAGCGTCAGGCAGGAGACCCTCTGAGTCCCTTTCGAAAGAGGGACTCTATGAGATTATCGACGCTACCGATAAGAATAAGCTGAAGGATGTGATTGATAGATACGATATCGACACAATATACCATCTTGTTGGAATACTGTCCGCGAAGGGCGAGGAGAACCCCGACGTGGCATGGGACATCAACATGAACAGCCTCAAGAACGCCCTCGACCTCGCGAGGGACATGAAACTGAAGATATTCTGGGCGAGTTCCATCGCAGCCTTCGGCCCCAACACCCCGCAATACAACACGCCGCAGCTCACGATCATGGACCCCAACACCATGTACGGTGTTACAAAATACGCCGGGGAGCTGCTATGCAACTACTACTTCAAGAAATACGGAGTCGACGTACGCTCACTGAGGTACCCCGGCATACTAAGCTACAAGACGCCACCCGGCGGAGGCACGACAGACTACGCCGTCGCCATATTCTACGAGGCCATCCAGAACAAGAGGTACACATGCTTCCTCAGAGAGGACAGCACACTGCCGATGATGTACATGCCGGACGCGATAAAGGCCACAATCGACATAATGGAGGCGCCTGCAGAGAAGATAAAGACGCGGTTCTCATACAACCTCGCAGCCATAAGCTTCGCGCCGAAGGAGCTTGCAACCGAGATAAGGAAGCACATGCCTGAATTCAAATGCGACTACAAACCAGATCACAGGCAGAAAATCGCGGACTCATGGCCGAAGACCATAGACGACTCACAGGCAAGGAAGGACTGGGGGTGGAAGCACAAGTACGGCCTAAAGGAGATGACCGAGGATATGTTAGAGAACCTGAAAAAGAAAATAGGTGGTTAAACATGACACTGAAAGAAACACTGCAAAAGGAGATGGCAAGGATTGACGCCATCAAGACGTCAAAGAGGAACGAGAAAATCATTGAAGGCTTTGAGAGGAAGGAAGGCTACGCGCCGAAGGCGATAATAGCAGGGAAGCCGTACGCCATATTCAACTCCAACGACTACCTAGGACTGCGCCTCAACGAAAGGCTCAGGAAAGCAGAGGAGGAGGCGTCTAAGAAGTACGGGACAGGCCCGGGCGCAGTCAGGTTCATATCAGGGTCCCTTAAGGTGCACAAGGACCTTGAGAAGAAGATAGCGCAATTCCACGGGAGGGAGGATGCGATGATATTCTCGTCAGCGTTCGCGGTCAACATGGCGGTCATACACTGCTTCATAAAAGGCCAGAGCAAGGACTCCGTCGTCTCAGACCAGGCGCTGGTCGTATCAGACGAGCTGAACCACAGGAGCATCATAGACGGGATACGCGTCGCAGGGCTGCCGAAGGAGAGCAGGGCCGTGTTCAAGCACATGGACTTGGAGGATTTGAGGAGGGTCCTTAAGGAGAACGCAGGCAAGTTCAAGAGGGCCCTCGTCATCACAGACGGGGTGTTCTCCATGCTCGGCGAATATCAGGACCTCGGCAAGATGCAGAAGGTCGTCTCTGAAGAGGAGTCAGGATATGAGGAGGGAATAATAACCATCGTCGACGACGCTCATGGTATTGGTGCGTTAGGGACAGGCAGGGGGGCTGAGGAGGTCACCCACGGCAAATCCACGCTCCTAATAGGTACCATGGGCAAGGGGCTTGGGGTTGACGGCGGCTACGTCACAGGAGACAGGATACTTATGGATTACCTGAGGGAATCGGCAGCGACCTACATATACTCCAACCCGATACCTCCGGGGAGCGCAGGCGCATCTCTTGAGTCGCTGAACCTCATAGACTCCAAGGAGGGGCAAAAGATGCTAGACCAACTAAGGGACAACATGGAGTACTTCAAAGGCCGGATTACGAAGCTAGGTCTGAAGTTCTCATGCGACTCCAAGCACCCAATCCAGCCGGTGCTGATAGGAGACCCTGTCAAGACACGGGCGCTGGTGGACGAACTGTTCAATGAGGGAGTGCTCATCACGAACATATCGTACCCTGTCGTGCCGAAAGGGAAGGACGAGATAAGAGTCCAGATTTCCGCAGCGCACACGAGAAAGGACCTTGATGAGTTCATAGAAAAGCTCGCTAAAGCCTGCAAAAGACTTGGAATGATATGAGTTAGTTCGAATCAAACGGTATTATTATCTACGGCGCATATTAGTCTCTGATGCGCCTGAAATTCCTGACCGTCTCAAAATACGAGCTAAGGCAGTACAGCCGGAACTACCTGGAGCAGTTCTTCATCCTCGCCGGCATACTGTCGATATTCTGGATACTCTCCAACACCAGCCAGGGGACTGTGGAGACACCAAGCTCCTACAAGCTGTACAGGATAGGCTATGTCGCGGGAACCATGTCCGGGAACTACAGCCATTACACAATATCCATGCTACCCTACGACAGCAAGGAAGAGGCCGCATCTGACCTGAGTGGGGGAGTTATAGACGTATTTGTCGAGGAACACGACAGCGTAGCCACATTCCAAACCTCAGGCTCCTCCAAATCTAAGGCAGCCCTTAAGAGAATCAAACAGGTCATAATAACCTACAATAGGGACTTGATATACCAGATGGCTGACGTCAACGAAACGTTGGACGGGATACTATTGCCAATAAAGGTTAGGACAGTGGAGTCCGAGATAGACTACACCACATCAATAAAACCTGAAGTCTACCTGCACAGAATAAGGTTCATAAATAGAGAGGGAGATGTCATAGCTCCCGAGGAGTTGAATATCAACATGCTTGACCCCGAGAGTATCGGGAACATCAACCTGACGGAGTACATCCTAAAACAGGACAAATACATCGAGGAAGCCAGCAATGAGACGAGTGTCGGTTTCACGCTCCCAGAGGAGTGGGAGGTGCCCTTCGTATTCAAGAGGCTTTATGACAACATGGCAATAGTGGCAGTCTCAATCCTGTTTTCGATGTTGTTGACGCTGTCGTTCGCTAGGGAAAAGGTGAACAGAACGCTTGAGAACATCTTCCAAACCCCACTTGGAAGGTGGGAGATACTCCTTGGGAAGACACTACCATATTTTGGGGCGATGGCATTAGTCAACCTCGCATACAGCATTATGTCAACTGGAACCGGCGCCATTAAAGTGTTCTACATACTAACCGTCCTATCCGCCACGCTCGCATCCTTCGCGCTTTTCACAGTAGTCATATCCAAGAACTACAGGGAAGTCACGTTCACGAGCTCCATATCGCTCATGACGTTCCTGATATTCATAGTGCTGCCTAACGTCTTCTCAGGGATGAACGTCTTGGCTTTTCTATCCCCTCTGGACACGATAACGACAGTACAGAACAACGCCTACGTCAGCTACTCCGACGTGTTCCTGTCGCTCCTACCCTATAAGTTCCTGACCCTGTTCTTCGCAGCGTTCACCCTCTCATGCTTCCAGCCTGAAGTGTTCCAGAGCACTCCAGGCCTGAAGGACCTGTCACGGGCTTTCTACCTCAGCCTCTCAAGACGCCTTGGCGGGGGGGTAAAATACGCTATAGCCAGCGTATCACTCTTGGTCCCGTTCGTCTACATAGTCCAGACATTGATGGCATACGTCATACTGCCAATCGGTTACATGGCGCCATACGCCTCCATAATGCTCCTGGCATTCATAGAGGAGCTCGTCAAGATACTCCCGTACACCTACAACAGGCGAATCAAACCTGCGGTATACGGGCTGACTGCAGGGCTTAGCTTTTTCGCAACAGAGAAACTGTTCAACATCTACCTGATATCAAAAGTGTACTCTTACCTGCCAACACCATACACAGTGTTCGTAGTTAAAGGCCTAATTTACACGATGGTGGTGCACATCATCCTCACGACGTTCCTGTCATGGCTCATCTCCAAAAACAAGAGTAGAACAACATTCCTCATAGGCCTGGCGGCAGTCACCTTGGCACACTACACATACAACATCACGATGATGCGGGGAGGCCTGAGATGAAGGGAGAGTATAGGATAGCTTGGAGGGAGTTCAAAGCGATGATGAGAGAAAAAAGCTTCGTGATGGTCCTGCTCTTTGAGATATTGCTCGTCTCCTCATCTGCATTCCTCAGCGTCGGCTATGACGTCCTAACGTCGCCTGAGACAAGCGATCTATTAAGGGGGGCTAGGAATGTCATATACGCGGGTATAGTCACTGATTCAAAGACTGAAGTGGCTCTACCACTGCAACAGTCAGGGATAACCTATTTCAGCTACGATAGCCTGACAAAAGCAGAAGAAGACTTCCGTGGCGGCTTGTTGGACACAGTAATAGTTGGGAACATCAATCTCAGAACCGACCCTACGGTCTTGACTGTCTACCTTCCCACCAACACTCCAAAGGTTGGTGTTATTAGACTAACACTGAAGAGGTTCTTCCTCAACCTCGAGGGGAGGCTGAGGAGGGTTAAGATGATGTTGTACACGCCAGAATTGAAGCTCCTCAGTTATGATGAGGCTGCAAGGGGGGATGAGAGAAACTTCGAAGTATTCCTCCTGTTCACCATACCCCTACTCTTCTTCATGCCAGCCATAATGGCAGGCAGCCTAGTCATAGACAGTCTGACAGAGGATATGGAGTCTGGGAGGATACTTAACCTGCTCGCAGCCCCCATAGGGGATAATGCCATAGTGAAGGGCAAATGCCTCGGCGCGCTCTATGCCACTATACCGCACTGCATAATATGGCTGATAGTACTCTCGTTCACTGAATACAAGACGCTCAACCCCGTCGGTATCGCGGTTGCTTTCACATTGTACGCGACACTGTTCACGTCAATCGGGGCCGTGATGGCGCTGCACTTCCAGAGGAACAGGACCGCGCAGATGGCCTACACGCTCGTGTGCGTGGCGTCGATAGCGTTGTTCTCCCCTTCAGCCAACGCCAGTGAGGTGTTGATTAGGCTGTCACCAGCCCACATTTTAACGAACCTTGCCTTAGGGGCCAGCATAGTATCAGTCTGGTGGCAGATGACAGGGGTTATGATGCTTACTGCTTTAATAGGATTATTTCTCATGAAAAATGCGGGTAGAGTATATAATTCTTATCCAGGGTAGTTGAACCTAATAGAATGATTTTGACGCTGCTGCGCCCAATCCTGCGAGGACAGCAGTCAAAACGGGTGTGCAACAGCATCCGCTTGAGCTTGAACTCCCAGTAGACTTGCCACCGGACTTCTTGGTTGGGGAGTCAGCTGCAGTCTTTGCACCGCCGAGTAACCCCAGAACCCCTGCGTCGGATTCCACGTACGGCTTATCAGGCAGGTCGGGGTCCAAGAGGTCGAACTTTATTGAGCCGTCCAACTGGACTGTGCCACCGGACTTCTTTGTCACAGTCCCTGGCATCTTGACGTAGTAATCGTATGCCATCCCCGCATCTTTCAGCATCTTAAGCTGGGTCTTGTTTTTAGGCATCTCTACCTGATTATCCTCCTCACCCTCCTCCTTCTCATCCATAGCCTTCATCGCATCCACCAGATCGAACCGGTATTTGCTGCCAGTAATCGTCAGCCCGCCCGCAGCGGCCCTGTCGAACTTGCCTTTGACTGTCACCTTCTTCCCATCGTATTTGCATGTGACGCCGGTGACCTTACTGTTGGTGGTGTTCATCGTGTCGCACGGGTTATCGCCCTCCTCCCACAGCTTCACAGAATCGTTGGCAGGCGCGATAGTCATCGTAATATCAGAAGACCCGGTCGGACCTATCTCCTCCCGCATCTGGATTTTAACGCAACCTGAAAGCAGAACCACGACAGCAAGAACAACAAACAAGTTTTTTTTCAAGACAACCATCGCAGAAACTAATTAAACACCCTAGTATAAAAATCTTCACAACTTCCTCAACCTAAAATACATCCTCCGGTTGTTCTTCCCCTTGTTCTCGGCCTTGAATACTTCTAGGGGGCCAATCTCTTTCGTGTTTCTGACGTGTGTTCCTCCGCAGGCTTGCATGTCAAAGCCTTCCACTTCAACGACGTTAACCACCTGCACCCCCTCAGGGAAACCCTTCAGCAACCTGAAGAGAGAGGTGTCCTTCAAAGCCTCCTCCCTCGGAATCTGCCTAACCTTCACATGCATGTCCCGTGAGATAGCCTCGTTCACCAGCCTCTCAAAGTCCTTCACCCGCTCCCTGTCGAAGTCCTCGAGGTTGAAGTCGATTCGACTGTACTCTAAGTCAAGCTGGTTGCCTGAGATGTCAGCCCCAGTCTCCTGATTTATGACTGCAGATAGCATGTGAGCAGCAGTGTGGCTTCGCATGAGGATGTAACGACGCTCCCAGTCTATTACGCCGTGGACGCTGGCACCGACAGCCAGACCCTGCGGGTCGATTTCATGGCTGACCTCGCCACCGAACTTCTTAGCGAACACGACCCTGTACTCGACGCCATCCTTCACCAGCACGCCCGTGTCGTGAGGCTGGCCGCCACTATTCGGGTAGAAGCATGTATCCTCTAGGACGACGTACTTCCCATCTGTCACTGACTTGACCTTAGAGTCGAACTCCCTAAGGTAAGGATCCTGCTCGTATAACATTGGAAAACACCTGGATACAGATATGTTAGGGGAATATTAATAATTGTCCGTGTAGTAGCATTAAAGCCACAAATTAAAGACACAATATTTATTCTCTGGATGAACAATGATTAATATGAATCCACATGATCATGGGGTGGAAGAAATGTATAGACCTCTTGTAATTGCTTTAGACACGCTCTTGGAGAGGTTAAAACAGAGGTAGGTTATGACGACTAGGGAGAGACCAGTTGATACCAAAGATATTTATCAAGCTTTAGAAGGACTTAGAGATAGCATATCAGACAGCAAACTCGTCTTCGGCAGAGGTAACAGGGAGATTGCAGAAAATCATGAACTAAAGAACCTGGTGAACGGCGGCCTCCTGGATTTTGGAATCCAAAAGGGCGTCCCGATAGCGACAGCACCCCTTTTAGATGAGAAGACCAGGGGTGTGAAGGTTGAGGACGCTAAACCTATCGAAACTCTAGACTTTAAACCCCCAAAAGGGCAGGGATTAATACTCCTTTATGGTGATGGGAGACAGTACAATATGAGTTACATGGTGGTTGACGGCCAAGGACGTGAACGTGAGTTGGGTAATAGGACGGAAGTCAGCGGGATAAAAACTGATGTCGTGGTTGAGGGGCTAACAGCTGCATTTTCCCATGCTTCAATTAGGACGGATGGCACGATTGAAGAGGTGAACAGGACTGTTGACGAGCTTAAGGGGGTTTACAACCTGTTTGGTTCAAAAGAATGGCTGGGTGCAATTGACAGGATGAGGAGTGAAATAGATTTTAAGAGCCCTGAATTCGCAGACCTTAATGAGAGAGTCATAAGGAACCCGGGACTCCTAAGCCTGATTGGCATAATGAATGGCATTTACGTATTCCCGCCTTTGGAGGGGAATGCGATGGGAGCGTACATGCCGGTTGCAGTAGTGCCCATGGTCGCAGAGGGCGACATTAGGAAACCAGACATAAGCAAAGCTGAACCTATCAGCAAGGACAATGCTGAAATAAAGGACGGCCAGGGAGTATTAGTCCTGATGTACGGTAAAGGCTACCCGGACATCAGGGTGATTGAAAAGAGTGGGAGAGAACACAAACTTCAGGCGAAGTATCTGGAGGATAATTTAAGCCCGGAAGTTGTCATCATGGGACTCGCGAACACCATAAACCAGATGACCCGCGGGGGACTGAATGAAGTTGACAGGGGAAGGGCGATAAAAGCTATTGAAAATGCAAAAGAACATTTAACACAGGACACGACATAATTTTAGAGTTCCATGAGTTTTCACAACTACCAGTTTGTTGTAGTTATCCTATTTTACTGTTTAGTTACCTAATAGTATCCTATGGTCATGTCGTTTAGGATTGGGAGGGCTACTTTGCTGTTGCTTGTTTTCATCCCATTCAGCTTGTACCTCGGCTTTTTCACGCAGTACAAGACCCTGGCACTCATAACCACAGTCTGCGCCATAATACCCCTATCCAGGATAATCGGGTATGCAACAAACGAGTTGGCCTTGCAGACGAGCCCCACCGTCGGGGGCCTCCTGAGCGCAACCTTCGGGAACGTAGTGGAGTTGATAATAGCTGTGTTCGCGTTGAGGATGGGCCTCATAGGCATAGTCCAGGCCTCGATTGTCGGTAGCATCCTCGGCAACCTCCTACTCCTTATCGGCTTGAGCATCTTCTTCGGCGGCCTAAGGTTTAAGGAACAGAAGTTCAACAAGGATTCAGTTGGTGTCTCCTCAACAATGCTGATAATAGCCATCGTAGGCCTAGCAGTACCAACAGTCTACTCCATGGTCGGGGGGGCTGAACCTGGCGATGAGAGGATAATAAACGACGCAGTCGCCGCAGTCCTCGCCTTGATCTACGTGGCAGGCCTCATTTTCGCATTTGTCACACACAAGCACCTTTTCGACGCCAGCGATGAGGTGAAAGCAAAAGGTGTGAAACACACAATCAGCATCAGGACCGCTTCCATCATCCTGCTTCTGGCGACTGTGGCCGTCGTCTTCGAGTCTGAACTGCTGGTTGAAGGCTTCAAACACGCTACAGTCAACTTAGGCTTGACGCAGACGTTCCTGGGAG
>JAZDIN010000010.1:0-17541 GCA_043804895.1 Candidatus Altarchaeota archaeon | reverse complement strand
TCGCTGGTTGCCGTTCCAGTGCCAGTATTGGTGATGATAGTACCGGTGCCTAAGCCACCGTCCTGTGATGAGCTGCTGGAACTTGATGACTCGCTTTCAGAGCTGGTAGTGCCGGAAGTAGGGGAGGAACTAGAGATGTTCATATGCATGCCAATGTCAGGGCAGGGGTCGCACATTCTAGTTTCTCGACTGACACATTCGCACCCGTTCATAGGGTCATCAGGTCGGGTGGGGTCGTAAACTTCAATCCCAGGGGGGTCACACGGGGGGCTGCAACTCGGGCAATCAGGTGGAGTTTCACAACAGTTGTCCGGAACCCCATCCCTATCCACATCAACGCTACAATATGCACTATATGATTCTTCTGTCCTAAACTGCTCATCCTCGCAGGTTGACCAATCCTGCGGACAGGGGAGAGGATCACACGTGCCGTCTTCTCCAGGTTGTGCACATAATATGGTAGGGCAACAAAACCATTCCTGCTCTGGGATACCACCCTCAGAGATATTACTTCCCTGAGAGACCATAATGCACTTACTCTCGACACAACAACATGCATTATCCACAAGCTCAACACAAACTTCAAGGCAGTCAGCATCCGATAAGGCACCCTCTTGTGTAAAGCATTGCTCCATACAACTCTCAGCATCCGGATAAGTCTGACCACCAGACCCCGATATGAGCAGTATTAGTATGGCTGACACTATGATGAGGCTGGGGGTACCATACCCTAACGCCTTCAACGCAGACTTACCAGCCATCTGACACCTTACCAGCATATATATAGAATTATTAAATTTCCGAGGTTATATATGCGATTCCAATAAGTTGTCTGGGCGAGTAGGTGGCGCCCGCTTTTGACGTACTAACACGAACAGCAATACTCCTCGCCAGGATGGTCAGGGTCACAGTCAACGCCTTGGAAGAAGAATTCGCAACCCACTTGGAAACAGTCGGAGTACACGTTATCATGGCATATCCAACCTTCAGGATGTTCTGATGCATTTGCTGAGTTTAATGTAGTCGACTCCCTCAACCCCCTCAGGCTTCCCGCCCACAATGCAATCTGGGTGGCCGGTCCTGCCTAAACTAGCAGCCCACGCCTCGCCAACAGACACGTCAGCGTCAGCGCACAAACAAGGGTTCTCGGGGTTAGGAGGGAGTGTAGTGCCCGTCGTCCCAGTCGTGCCAGTAGTACCAGTAGTACCCGTCGTGCCAGTAGTACCAGTCGTGCCAGTAGTACCAGTAGTACCCGTCGTGCCAGTAGTACCAGTAGTTTCGCTGCTCGTGGATGAACTGCTGGTAGATGAGGATTCGCTGGGGGAGGATTCACTAGAGGAGGAACTGCTACTGGAAGATGAGGAAGTTTGGGAACTATGGGTGCCACTACTGGAGGATGACGAACATGGGGGGCATGTTAGAGTATAGGTGTTGCCGCAGTCCCCACATTGTCTGATTACTGTTTGGCCGCATTCTTCTTCTGTGCAGGGCTGGCATTCACCACATCCTTCGCATACAGTGCTTACGCAGCCGCCGTTCGTGCAATCATAGTTTTTGTTGCATCCGCCAGGCCAGCAGCAACCAACCACCTCTAACTTATCGTCGCCGTCAACGTCTTCGCAGTGTCCGGGGCAGCTGTCGGCGTTGCAGTCTCTGGTCGTCACCTGAGGGCAGTCCTCGTGTTTCAGGCATTCGACGCAGACATCCTCTTGTAGTTCAACAATCCCGATACAGTAGGGTTTCGCAGCTTCACAGCATCCTTCGTCGCAGCATTGCACTGGGTCGCCGGTGTTTGGATTGGTTTCGGTGCAACAGTCGGCGCAGCCTATATTTTCACCCTTAGCGGCTATGCAGCACGAATCGTCTCCGTCCGCGTTTTTTTCACAACACTGAAGTTTGAGGCTTTCAGTTGTGCAGCTATCATTGCCTTCACAAGGAGAGAGTGCTTCTTTACATTCGCTTAAAGCTTGGACGTCACAGCATTCTTGGGCGCTCTGGCAAGCGTATATACCCCCGCTAATAATGTTGGGACAGTATTTGTCTTCACACCAGTCGCATTCTTTCTTAGCCTCCTCAGCATCTTCGAGTAGGTGGCAGCAGTGGTCGCCTTCGTTAGAACACTGCGAATCCGGCTGAAGTGGATAGCAAGGCTCGTAACAAAGACCCTTTTTGGGTTCCTCCCCTTGGTGAGGATACTGCCAGCAGTTTGTTTGAGGGTAATCGCAGCATAGTTGATTGCCGCTTTCATCGCTACAGCAAGGAGCCAACATCACATATCCGCTGGTTTCTGGGTCCTGGTAGTATCTGTTACAGCAGTATGAACTGCCCCCGTTTATATACTCATCAGAGCAGCATTCCTTCTCCTCTGAATCTGGGTAACGGCCGTCCTTTTTACAGCATGTGTCTGGATCACACCTGGCATCAGGGTATGGTGGTCCGATGCTTGTGTCGACTGCGCAACATACGGGCTGGATGTCGCATGATGGATTCCCTTTCGTGCACTGACCATCGGGAGAAAAGTCGCCGTTAGCATCCACTTGGCAGCAGTCGAACTTGCAGGCGGGAGTAGGCCATATTGGGTTGGTGAGACGGTGCTCTTTCTCCCAGCAGTCCACAGTTGCCTGACAACATTTGGCACAGGGATTGGTATAATCAAATGACTGGCCGTAAAAGCATCCCTCAGATGCTGGACCGCAGTATCCATCGTTTGAGGTAAGATTTCCGGTACAGTAGTCAAGTGAAGCGCAACAGTCATAGCATGGAGCTGGGTCAGGACAAGGACACACAGCAGGAGGCCCACAAGGCTCCCACTCAGGATCCAAACATGCTAGGTCATCACAGTTATTGCAACATTTGTAACCAGGAGGCTTGGTTGGGTTATTGTTAGTATCACATTGAGTTTGACAATCACACCAATCACCAGAGTTAGGGTTGGTGGGGTCTTTAAGGCATGAGGTGATATACGTGGGGTTATTCTCCAGCAGCTTCGCTTTCGCGTCTATGCAATTCGAGCAATCACAATCACAACCTACACCAAATAAATCATACATCCTCCAGGTATCCTCTTCACTGTGCTTCCACCAGAAGTTACAAGTGCAGTAGTTGCCGCTACCCCATGGAACGGGTTGGTCGTACTGTGCTTTTGTTGTTAGTGTGAGGAGGGTTAGGGTAAATATGGTTAGGAGCCACTTGTAGGGCATTGCCTTCACTGGCTCTTCCACGCCGTATCCTCTGTTTTTTTCCATCATGATGGCATGTCACCTGAGGGGTATACGCTATCCTCCGCCTTTCTTGTAGACGTTACTCTTGGATAGGAAGTATAATATGGCTATGGTGATGATGACGATGATTATGAACCCCACACCCGAGAGGGGGGAAGGCGCCGCAGACGCGGGAGACACCGTAGTGGAAGGCGCCTTCACAGACGCCACCTTAAAGGAATCACCAGCCTGCCTGTTGAAGAGGTAGATTATGTAGGCGTTGTCGCTAATCAGCTTCCTGTTCTCCTGCACATTCGATGGGACTGCGAAGAACCCCCCGTCTGCGCTAACCACCCCATTGTAAGGCGAATCCCAGTACCTGTCCAACAGGTACTGACTTAGGGAGTGCGCCTCACGCTTGTATGCGGAATCCTTTGTGATGTCATAGAGGTTCAACAGGGACTCACTGCAAGACCCGATATCCTGCACACTCAACGACAGTGAGGGGTCACCTGAAAGGTGTTCGTTCAGCTTAGCGCCCCCGAAGAACTCTTTCACTTGGCTGAGGTAGGACTCGTTCCCCGTAGCCTTGTAAAGCTCAAGCTTCGCAAGCTGAACCCAACATGCGCTCTGCTTGAACTCGAAACCACCGTCCTGGTAATGTGTGAGACTCTGGGGTAGCCTGCTTTCAGCCCAGCCGAGCCTAAGTCTAGCACGACTACTGTAGTAGGGCACTTTTTTGACATTGGGATGGATTTGTGATATGAGTGCGCTTTCCCTTGAGTATATTGCCTCAATCATAGGTAGACTCATCGTAGCGCCTGTTGAGCAACTGCCCACGCCAACAAGGAAGTCCCTGTGTTCAGGTTTCTTGGTGATGGAATACGCATCGTAAACCTGCATGATACTGGCTATGCAAGTCGCATCGTTCACGTATATCTCATAGCCCCTGCAGTTGTTCACCTCATCGTAGCATGCTTTCATCAGGTAGTCCATTTTTGTGTTGATTCGGTTCAAGTATAGGTCGTTGGGTTTGGTCTTTTGCATGCTGCTGTCAGCCAGTAGACTCCAGGCCAAAAGCTGGGGGGTGTAACGGCTTTCGTCGACTGGGATGCATCCGCCGTCTTTACAGTCGTATGATTGTACTGCAGGCATGTCCTCATCAACGAGCTTCTGGAGGAAACCATACGTTGACTCGGCTATTTGGGCGCCGGATAATGTGGTGTCGGATGAGGAGGCCTCGGCAAACACCGAAGACGGCAGCAGTAATGCCAGGATGAGGGCTAATGCTCTTGAGGACATACCATTACAGTATTGGAGGAGAATATATATTAGTCTAAGTGGGCGTATAACGTAAAGTGACCCATCCGGGGGAGGGTCTCACAGGAACGTAGCCGGCATTATTCAAGGCTTTAACTGATTAGACGTTGATGGAGTATTCATTGGGGTAGAGAAGGTTAGGATTTGACGCTAAATCTGTCCAAGCACTTTATCCACGAAGTATGCGCATGCACCTTGTTACTTGGCAGTCAAGGTGACTGTGAAGCCGATTAGGACTTATAATCGTCTGGTGTCAATAACTTCATTATGGCCTCGGGGGAGTCTGGTCGTGATGTTGCTTTGTTGAATTATGTTTGTAATCTTGTGTTCATCTGGGTTGTGTTGTGGGTTTACACGAACGTCGGCTACTATCAGACGTTCATCAGGGAGGAGACGCTGGCGACCATATACTTTTTCGCGGTAGCTTACACAGTAGTCGGCCTCGCAGCCACTCTCTTCTACCCGTATGGGAGGGTGGGTGTAGGCCATGGGCTGAGGATAGTGAAGGCCTTGTGGAGGATTACCTCAGGAGTAGTGGATTACGTTAGGAGATTCCCTGGGGACGTTAAGGTTAGGGCTCCGTCTTTGACGGACAGGGAGAGGACGTCCATCCTATTCGCCCTGGTGAAGTTTTTTTACATCCCGATTATGCTCAACTTCCTCTTCGGGAACTACCATGACGTCGCCAACCAACTTGGGAGAGTGGAGTCAGCCGGCGACTTCCTCACCACCGGCGCGTTCAACAACATCATATTCCCATTTGGGTTAAGCTTCTTCCTACTCATAGACACCCTGTACTTCAGCTTCGGGTACTTGTTCGAGGCCGAGTTCCTCAAAAGCAAGGTCAGGTCTGTGGAGCCGACGCTCATCGGGTGGGTTGTGGCGCTGGTGTGTTATCCGCCGTTCAACGGACTAGCCGGCAGGTACGTTCCATGGTATGCGAACGATTTCGTCCAATTCTGGAGCCCAACGGTGACGCTCATCGCAAGGGCAGCCGCCCTCTTTCTCTTCTGGATTTACCTGTGGGCGACACTAGCATTGGGGACGAAATCCAGCAACCTCACCAACAGGGGAATCGTCTCAACAGGCCCCTACGCCCACATAAGACATCCAGCTTATATTTCAAAGAACCTCGCCTGGTGGCTGACGATAATACCGGTCATCAACCTACCCGCAATCGCAGGCATGACATTCTGGTCAGTGATATACTTCCTGAGGGCCGTCACCGAAGAACGTCACCTAATAAGAGACCCCGACTACAGAAGATACTGCAAGAAAGTCAAATATAGATTTATACCAGGTGTGGTGTAGGTTAGGCTTAGTATTCTGAGTAGGACGACTTAATGCGAAAACTGTCGGTTGACACCATACAATTTTATGCAAAAATTGTCGGTCGACGGCATACAATTTCCAATAAACTTGTCCATACCAATGAACACATTTGTTCACCTGCACTGAACAACCAATGAGACGCCGCAGGAAAAGCCAAGACAGGTTAATATGGAGTATATGCGTTTTTATTCCTTAAAGTCCCATTATATTAGGACTAAATGAAATACATTGGGCTGGCTAATAAACTGAGGAAGAACAAACAAACCATATTCAGCCTAGCAGACATCCTAAACCTATACCCGGACGCGAACAGAAAAACCCTGAAGAACAACCTCACAAACTGGCAGAGTAGAGGATACATTGGAAAACTCAGGCGTGGCATATACGAGGACGCCACCTCAGGGAAGGAAACCCCAGACCTGTACATTGCAAACAGACTGTACACGCCGTCATACGTCTCACTCGAAACAGCGCTCTCATACTACAACATCATCCCGGAGGTGACGGCGCAAGTCACCTCAGTAACGACAAAACCGACACGCGAGTACAGGAACAGACACGGCCTCTTCACATACCGAAGTTGCAAGGAAACAGCATACAGTGGATACCACATCCTAAGGTATGAGGGGGAGAAGGTCATGATGGCTGATAGGGAAAAAACACTCATCGACTACATATACTACAAGCTGAGAAATGAGGGCACAATAGACTACGACGAGGAGAGGTTCGACAGGAGAGCGGTAGGTAAAGTCGACTGGAAAAAGATGAGGGCATACGCCGGACTATTCAACAAAAAAACCACCCTAGAGGTGGAAAGACTGAGGGGGTGGATAGAATGCTGAACATGGAATACCTCATGGAGGAGGCGAAAATCATAGGCTTGCCGCCGGGTAAGAAGAGGGCGATTATCAGGGAGTACCTGCAGACAGTAATACTTGACACGATATACCGGAGCGAGTACGGCAGGGTGATGTTCTTTTGCGGTGGAACGGCGCTCAGGTTCTACCACAACCTCCCAAGGTTCTCAGAGGACTTGGATTTCAACACTAAAAGGATGAGCGAGAAGGACTTCGAGGACTTACTGGGGAAGGTAGGGAAGGCGCTCTCGCTTGAAGGATTCAACACGACCGCACAGAAGAAGAGGAGAGACACGCTCATGACAGCGAACATCGAATTCACGGAAATCATGAGCCAGTATGGCATCACAGACGATAGAGGCGCGACAATGACAGTCAAAGTGGAAGTCAACAACCCACCATGGCCGACAGAAACCGAATCCCATGTGACGAGCAAATTCGGATATAACTTCACCGCAATCCTCATGTCAAACCCGGGGCTGATAACCGAAAAACTCTGCGCCATGCTAAGCAGGAAGAGAGGCCGCGACATCTACGACATACTACACATGCTAAGGAGGAGATTCCCGTTCGACGAGGACATACTGGAGGCGAACAACATCCAAAACCCCAAAGAACGCATCCTAAGACACTTTAGGGGCCTTGACGAGAAGGAACTTAACAGGCTCGCCCAACAAGTCAGGCCCTTCCTCTTCAAAGAAGACGACATCGAACTCATACTCAAAGCCCGCGAATACGCAGAAAAATACCTCAACGAATACCCACAAAAAGACAACTAAACCAGCAGCGAACAACCCCCAAAAGACGCCGCAAGAAAAGTTGATTGCATGTCCATGCAGGCGGCCATTTTTTGTTAATAATCGCTGTTCTCAATTTGTATTCGTGGACCACCAGCATGGGTTGGAGTATATTGAGGCGGTTCTTGGCAGGGTTGGTGCCAATTTGAAGAAGCCCGTAACCGCGTATCACATAGGCGGGAACGCCATGTGCGCGCTCAGGTTGAAGTCGACGACGAAGGATACCGACTTGGTCCTTCTGACAGATGCCGAAGTCGAAACCTTCAGGATGGCATTGTTTGACTCAAATTTCATGGAGGTTGAGATTGTCAACCAGCCGGAATATCTGGGCTTGAATGCTTTCGGCATATTCGAGGAGCGCGCTGAAGGTAGCATCCATGAGAAGATTCCGCCGAGGATGAGAATCGACCTGTTCCTGAAGCAGATTTGCGGAAAGATAAGGTTCTCAGACGAGATGGTTTCGAGAAGCCGCCCCTATAAGGTTCTCGGGAAACTCGATAACCGCATCTGTTCAATAGAGGATGTGTTCCTGTTTAAGGCGATGGCTGGCAGGCCCAGGGACATAGATGATATGCGGTTGATTCTTAGGTCTGATTTTGATTGGGGTGTGGTTGCTGACGAGTTTGTTAGGCAGGCTTCGAAGCTTGAGCGTGAGGATTGGGCTTTTTTCAGGCAGTCTATTGCGTCGCTTAGGACGACGCACAGTATTGTTCCGCCAGCATCTTTCACTACAAAAATTAGCAGATTATTTCAGTAGTGAAATAAAAGAGCATTATTTATTAACTTATAATGTCATATTACATATATGAAATTAAACAAAACTGATGTGCTAGCATTGAAGAGCCTAGCCAACAGCCAAAAAAAGACCTCAGAAATAGCGGCTGAACTGCACCTGAGCATAGGCAGAGCCTCAACAATCCTAAGCAAACTGCATAAGTTAGGGCTTGCTAAAAAGCAGGGATGGAACTACAGCCTAGGCCAGACTCCCCATGCTACAGCAATACGGATGCTACTTCGGAGACAGCCTAATTTGGCGCTTGAAAACATACTCCAAGAGACGGAGTTCAAAATCCTAAAATCGTTGAACGAGGGGCAGAAGAGGGTGGAGGAGATAGCTGAGGAGATACAAAAGACCAGGCGGACAGTCTACCTTAAACTGGGGGTATTCCAATCCATGGGATTGGCCGTCAACATGGGCGCAGGCACCTACGCAATAAACCGCGACAGCCCAACATACCGGGAACTCAAACCACTCCTTGAGGCAAAAACCATCACCCCACCATTCGACTTAGAGGAGTCTGACGGATGGGTCGCCTGGTCAGGCGACAACGAGTATATACTAAAGGCAGGCAACATAGAAAAACTGAAAAACAAAATCCTCGAGAAAAAACTCAGGTGGAAGTACACGTCAGAGAGCGCACTCGACCACTATGGGATACACCTCATCCCGCCTGAAACAACAGTCTACGCATACTCCGGAAAAGACAGAATAAAAGATGAGGGAGGGGACTACGCCCCAATGGAGGATGTGATAGTGCATATGTTCCTCGACGGCACCGAAAAAGCATGGGAGCACAGCAAATGGCTTCTGCTACTGCACAAAGACGAAACAGACATCCAGTACCTCAGAAGAACTGCCAGAAGACACAACTTAACAAGAGAGATTGAAGGATTATTATACGAGGTAAAACCAGTCATACGAACCTAAAAAACCACGGTATCAAAAAACGAGAATATTCTCACTTTCCAAGACAAACAAAAGGACGCAAGCCCCCAGAGAGAACAACCATAAAGACACTGTAAGGAAAGCCAGAATACGTGTTTATGCCAGGCGTGTGGTGAAAGCGAAAGAATAGGGGGAAAACCCCGTATAATCTAGCTATCGTCTGCGCCCACGGCCTCCGATTTTCTTCAGATTCTTCAAGGCCTTGAGTGTCTGGCTTATGAACTCCCTTAAGTCGCTGGAGTCCTCCTCGATGAACTTGAATACGAGACGGTCGTCCACGGTACCGTACCTGTGGACGAGTATGTTCCTGAAAGACTTCATCTGCCTGAGTTTACCGACAAGGCTCTTGGAGAAGACCCTCTTCCCGCCCAGTTTCACGAAAAGGTCGTCTTCATCAGAGGGGAGTCCGGCAGACAATCCTTTCACAAGAAGAGAGCAGACGTCCACCACACATTCGATGCTAATCTGGAGAAGCCTCTCACAACTCCTCCTCTTCTCCACAGAAGACTCATACTCCCTGAAACCGGAAGGCCTGACTTCCTCAAGCTCCCGCAGGTAACCGTCCAGTTCGCTTATCTTGGAGAGGATTCTCTTCTCATCCGCCATCGGCGACACCTCGCAGATACTCCTCATATATGGGCTTGTAGTCCTCGAATGACCTGTGAGTATCAACAGCCAAGTCGAAGAGGGCGGACTCGTCCCTCACGTAAAGGGGCTTGCCTTCGCCGAAAACCCGCTCCCTCACATACAATGGAAGCTGCTGGAAGACTTGCAAGTCAACAGGGGTGCCGACGTGAGAGAGGTACTCAAGCCTCTTCTCAGACAACTGGAGGTCGGAGTAACGCTTAGGCTTAAGGACCATGCACACATCCAAGTCACGGTACCGCTCACCCCTCGCGAAGCTCCCGAAAACCATCACCGCCAGGACAGAAGAATCCCTCCGAGCCCTACCAACAAGCCGGCTCAATTCCTCTTTCATCAGTTAAGATAGGAAGGGGGATAAAAATAACGGCTGAGACAGCAGAAACCACCTCTCAGGCAGCACAATCCATAATAAAACCACCCCCACCAGCTGATACGCACAAAACCTATGAAAGGTGTTCATTGACAGTGAATACCTTTGTTCACCGGCAGAGGATGGGGTATCTGTGGGTGATGGGGGTTGTGCAGAGCCAGGATTAACAGTTATATATTTGTATTTTAAATCATATATGTATAAATTATATATACTTATGGTTTAAGATGAGTTACAGTTTATTGGTCAAAAAGGTCGAACGCTCAGGCGGAAAATACATTACGCGGGAGGAGCTTAAATTATGGTCTGATGAGGCAGACATAAGGTATCTTTCCGCCGTAGGGTACTTGAACGCGAACAAATACATTCTGCGGATTATGCGCGGAGTATTTTATGTCAAATCCATTGAAGAGCGTAAGCTCGACAAACTGGACGTGAACCATCTGGAGGCGATAAAGAAGGCGTTAACCCTAAAGAAAGTAGAAAACTGGTATTATGGACTTGAGACGGCAGCCTCCCTCAACAACCTCACGCACGAGTACTTTACGACAACATTCGTCATATCCGATTCGATTGGCAGACCCAACGCTTTCGAGATACTGGGGCATAAGGTGAAATTCATCAGGGTTTCGAAGAGGCTCTTCGGCTTTGGGATAGTGAAGGACAAGCTGAACTACTCGGACCCAGAAAAGACCGTGTTGGACATGATATACCTGAGCAGATACAACAGTTTGACCGAGTCAGAAGTTGTTGGACGGGTCTCAGACATACTTGAACACTGCTCCGAGGGCAAGCTCGAAGCATACGCGAGAAGATACCCCAGATCGGTGGAAAAATTCCTGGAGGGCATAAAGTGAAGATTACAAAAGAGCTCGTCGACTATCTTGCGGGGAAAACAGGCGTCAAGGAGCCGGCACTCGTCGAGAAGGATATAATCCTGCACCTGCTCTTGAAGGAGATTACGGCTGACGAGTACTTCAGAACACATTACGTCTTTAAGGGCGGCACCTGCCTCATAAAATGTTACCTCGGATACTACCGGTTCAGCGAAGACCTCGACTTCAGCTACGCCAGACAGGACGAATTCGAAGGAAAATCCGAAAAACAGATACGACGGCAGTTATCTGAGGAGGTAAATGGGCTGGCTAAGAAGCTTGAAGCCATATCAGCCAAGTTGACGCTTGAATTCAAGGCCGACAAAAAAGACCGGGATTTCATGGAATTCGGCGGCGGAAACAAATTCACCACCTTCAGGGTATGGTACGATTCCGTCGAACTGAAAGCAAAGAAGTTCATCAAGATACAAGTCAACTACGTCGAAAAATTCAAGTACCCGTTCAAGACATTGGAGGCTAGAAACAACCTCGAAGCCGTAGACGTCAAGGAGTTCAAGTACCTGTATCCAGACGCTGCCAAAGAACTCTTAAGCCGGCCTAAAGTCAGAACCTACGACCTGAGGGAGATACTAGCCGAGAAAGTCCGCGCCATCCTCACCAGAAAAGGCACTAAAGCAAGAGACTTCATAGACGTCTACCTGATACAAAAAGAAACAGGCGTCAAACCAGAAGACTTGGAGGCAGTGATCCTCGACAAAACCAGGTTCATCCTCAAATACGAGAAATACAGGCAGAACCTACAGCAAAATACCACGGCCACACCAACCTTCAAACTCGGAGAAGAGGAGAAAATACTCCTGAAACCCCTGAACAAAGAATTCGAACAACACACAAAACAACTGACAAAATACCTAACCAAACTAGCGAACAAAATCCTAACCGACTAAACGCAGCCGCCACCAACAGACACCATAATCCACCGGCAGTGAACAACCCCCCGGAGACGCCGCAGGAAAAGCCAAAACACCGGTTCATACCAGGGGTGTGAATGACACAGATGACAGTAGATGGTAGATTTAGGATTTGACGAATGTCCAATAACTTCCATCATTTGCTATATTTTTTGAGCTTCTTCCGTTCCGCCAGTCCCAGATAATTGGTTCGGCTTACGACTCTGCGGCCGGTCTTCTTTTCAAGCTCCACTCTAGCGTTTTTCGCTATCTTCCCGCCTTCCCTTGATGAGTGGAGGCATTCGCCGAATCCATTGGAGTTCCTAGCCCGAGTTATAGACGATAGCAAATGTATTTGAACTTTTGACAATGTACATTTGCTATCGAATATATCGAATGACATGGAAATTTGACTGATTTCCAACAAGCCAAAGTTCAACAACTTATGTCATTCGCTATATCTCTGTGGTGGCTTTTTCACCTAACATGGAGAATATAAGCTCCAAATCAGTCATATGGTCCCTGAGGTTCTGGTTCCTGTTTTCAGCGTCCAATCCTTTAAGCCTCTTGTGCTCTTTCACCGGCACGTCGAAAGTGGCCTGAGATATCTCATTAGTTAGTATCGCGTAGCCTTGTTTGTCGTCTACGCCCCTTTGCCCCCACTCATCAGTCAACTCCTGCCGTATGGCTATGCCCCTAAGCCGCTTGTCAACCCAGTCTTTCGGGTATCCTTTCAACTCATAATACCCTTTAGCCCTGTCCTGAGCCAGTTCAGGATTCTCAATCTCCTGCACACGCTCAAAGCCGACTCTAGCAAGCCACCGCTTGAAAGGTTCTGCCTTCTTGGAGGGTATGGATTGGATAATCCTAAACATGGACTCCGTGTTGGCGCAGTCTGTTAGGTATTTTTTACCGTCTGCCGATGGCAGTTTCAGTTGTCGACAAAGTGTCGATAACTCGATTCCGCTTGATTCTAATTCCCTTGTCTTCAGCCGGTACCAGTAATCCTTCGAATCAACACTGTCTGTTAAGGCTCCTATTACATCAACAACGGAAAAATACCATCCGTTATCATGCCAGACCCTGCGTATCTGCCTGCCGTCAAAAACAACCAACGCCTTAGTCGCACCCATGGAATCCACCTTCAATCCCTAAACTTATTGTCACAGGGTTGACTTTAAAACCACCGCGAGCACCGGGAAAATATCCCCCCTCCGCCATAGCAGTTAATCATTGGAAATGCGCTTATAATCCCAACTAATTCACACACGGCCTAATCCTCTCCCTGTTTCAGGGACTATTAGATGTCAGGAGACGCTGACAGGAGAGTCAAAAACACAAGGTCATACCGGGCGTACGGTGAAGGCCCCGGTTACGCAGGCTGAGACGGACGAATTAATGCGAGAGGTATTCCTGGAGAGATTTTATAGTAGATTAGGTTAATGTCCTGGTTGTGGGCATTGGCAACAACCCTCAATGCTAGGAGCATACCTTCAGTGGTTGCGGGCATATGCAACAACCCTCTGTACCAAGAATATTCACGTCACAGTTTTTGCCACCATGCCAGTGGAACCCACCACAGAGACTAGAACAATCCGAGTACTGGTCCTTACACACACCAGCCTTACAGTTATCATCCGCCGGATACTCTGTCGCACAATCGAAAGGCTTTGGGCATTGGCAACAACCCTCTGTACCAGTAGCATACACATCACAGTTCTTAGAACCATGCCACTGGAATCCATCACAGAGGCTAGAACAATCCGAGTACTGGTCCTTACACACACCAGCCTGAAGAGTATCATCCGCCGGATACTCTGTCGCACAGGCGGCATCGCCTTCAGGGTTGCCTCCGCCGGGTAGTGTTGTGGTTGTGGCGCCTGTGCCGCCTGTTGTCCAGACGCATTTGCCGTTTTGGTAGGCTCCTGGTTCGGTGGGGTTGGGTTGGCCGGGTTGGATGCACCTTGGAGCGAAACCTGACGGGCAGGTGCTCTGGCACACGCAATCCGTGCCGCCGCTGCTGGAGGAGCTTGTGGAGCTGCTGGTGGAGTCGCTTGTGCTGCTGCTCGTGGAGGAGGACTCACTGCTTGTGGTGTCAGTGCCTGAACTGGAGCCAGAGTCAGTGCCGGAATCAGTGCCAGTGCCGGGGCCGGTTCCGTGGCCGCTGCTGGTGCTGTCGGAACTACCTGAATCGGAACTGGGGGAAGAGGATTCGGAGGTGGCGGTGTCAGTGTCAGTGCCACTGCTTGGCGTAAAAGTACCGGGACATGGAGGGCAGACAACTCCATCCATTAGGGTACAAAGCATAGAGCAACAAGGACTTCCAGTGCCTGGCTCGCACGGGGGACTGCATGATTTGCCACAGTTCTCAGGGTCATCACAGAAACTGTTGGCTTTAGTCCCATTCAACATAAAGTCGTCCTTTTGGCCAGTGATTGGATTGATACCGCTTATGTCGCCGAAATCACCGCAGGACGACCAGTTCTGCGCACAATGGACTTTGCACGCATCTTCAGAGACAAAGAAAGGATTACCTTCTGGAGGAGTATAACCGCCAGTATTATCACCACAATAGTTACCAGGACAACAGGTAGCCGGTCCTTGAGTGGGTTGACCGTCCGGGCCTAGGGTAACCACACCATCCACGCAATAACCATCACAACAACAGCAACTGCCAAGAAGCTCAAAGCACCCTTCATAACAGTCCATTTCAGCATGACTGTTGTAATCACACTGAGAACAGTCCTCAACCTGCATCGGCCAAATTGTAACCGCCGCAGTCAACGGCGCTGTTAAGCCTATGAGGAGTGTGAGTGTGGCTGAGAATAGAAGCAGTGTTTTGGTTCCGTAACCTACACTCTTCACCCGAACAACGGCCATATCACATAATATATGGGCCCCTTAGGTATATAAAACATCGGACGTTTATGGGATAGTATCGTCGCTTCTTCAGGGACTGGTTGAGTGCAGAAGCCACTTCCAGACTGGTTTTAGGTGTATTGTTTTCCCGCTTATTTTCAGAATCTCCTCCTGGTCGTATGTTAGGATTAGGCCCTGTTTTAGGTTGAATTTGTCCAATGCTTCAGTCAGGCCTTTTATTTCCCTGTCCTTGTTATCTTCGTCTAGGTTGTAACATACCTGTATTGCCTCAGTGATTTTCGTCCCCTGCTTGATTACGAAGTCGCATTCGTTTTTTTCCCTGAAGTAGTATATGTCCCCGTCTTTTTTCCTGAGGTTCAGGAAGACTGTGTTCTCAAGCATCCTGCCTTTGTCTTCCGAGAAGGAGGCGGAGTTTGTGTTTGACATGCCATTGTCTATGGAGTAGACTTTCTTGGGGCTTACGAGTTGTTTTTTCAGGGAGTAGTCGAACCGGGTTATGGTGAACAGCAGGTAGCTGTCTTCGAAGTAGGATGCGAAGGATATTACGCTGTTGGTTGAGCCTAGGCTGAACGTCTTCTTGAGGGAAGTGTAGGAGAATTCCTTACCGACGTTTGTGAGGAGAAACATGGCCATCTCCCTTATTGTTTTGACGTTCCTGAGCTTGTGCCTTACGGCTATGTCCCTCACCAGTATGTCGTTGAGGAGTTCTTGAAGCACTTCGGCTCGGCCTATTTTCAGGTACTCTGGGAAGCCTCCTTTGGTCATATACTCCTGGAAGGATTTTATGCCCTCTTCCTTGCCAGTCAGCTTGAGGAACTCCTTGTATGAGAAGGGGAACAGCTCCCGCCTGAGATGGCGTCCGGTAAGCCGTGACCCCAGTTCCCTGCTCAGGAGAGAGGCGTTGGAGCCCGTTATTGTGACATGTTTTCTTTTGTCAAGCAGCGCGCGGACGAAAAGCTCCCACTTCTGGACGTTCTGTACCTCATCAAAGAAGTAGTAGTCTCTGCTCCCGTATTCCTCATGGAATACTTCATCCAGCTTCTGGAAGTCCCCAACCTCGAATTTCACCACCCTCGGGTCTTCGAAGTTGAAGTAGAAGCCATCCACCTTACCCATAAGCTGCCGAAGTAGGGTGCTCTTACCGCACCTTCTAACGCCTGACAAGACCGTGGCTAAGGGCGTGTCCAACCGTATTTGAGGGGATATTTCCCGTCCTATGCCTTTGTCGAAGAGCTTAAGCTCCTCCCCCTGAGACGTTACGACGCCCCGCAGGGTCTCCTTAAGCATCATGTTATGTGATAGGGACGGCCATGCTTATAAACTTGTTCACCACCAATGAACACTATTGTTCACCAGCAGAGAACAACCCCCCCAAGGCCAAGCCGCGAGGAACACCACCTTCTGAGGAACCCAGACATCAGGAGATTCTGCAGGAAAGTCAGGCTACGATTTCATAAGCGATGAAACCCCCCCCTTAGATGGCAGTAAATTCACGTGCCTAATATTGCGACTTCAAGCTCAGACCATGGATATAAATGTGGAAGCTGAATGTCTTAGGATGGATAAGGACGTTGAAGTCTGGCTTAAGCAGGGCTTATATGACCTTGAATCAGCCAAAATACTCCACGAGAAGGGCAGATACAGTAACGCGGCATTTCTCATCCAGCAGGCTGTTGAGAAATGCCTTAAAGCCCTTTATCTCTTCGAAAACAGGGATCTGGTGCCGCAGTCCCACTCCCTGACCTACCTTTCAATTGAGGACTCTAACGCCAAAATTCATTGACACAAGATACCCTGACGCATCCATTGGAGCACCATACGAGCTTTACGGTAAGGAGGACGTCTCAGACCTGCTTCAAAGGGCAGAGGAGGTCATAGAATGGATAAAGAAAAAAATCACCAACTAAAGGATGAACTAGCCGAATTCCTCTCCAAAGTGAGGAGTAATTTCCCGCTCGACGAGGCCATACTATTCGGCTCCAGAGCCAAGGGCACCGAGAAATCATACAGCGACTACGACCTGATACTAGTCTCGAAGAAATTCAAGGACGTTAGATGGCATAGGAGGATAGAGGAGGTTGTGAGGTTCTGGGATTCTGATAGGGACATAGACGTGCTACCGTACACGCCGGAAGAGTTCATGGAGAAGAAACAATCCCGCTGCATAGTGCAGCAGGCAGTCAGAGAGGGAGTAGCAGTATAACCTCACAATAGGCCGTCACCCTGGAACGCCACCCCCACAGGAGGCATTGAGTACGGGAGGTACTGCGGGAAAGCCAGTTACATGTCAATATAGGGCGTGTAGTAGAGAGTTCACGGCAGCATGAAAGCCAGGATATGAGTTCGTGCAGAACGTGATGTAAACTAGACTGGAGAAATCAGCCGGTGCCGCCACCATAAGTCAGACACCGTATATCATCTGGGGGGATACATTCATCAGTACCCGCACCATCCACAGCCACACATACGGATGAAGCGTATGGATTGTAGCATTCTCCATGCGTTGAGGCACCACCACTACTGGAGCCTCCGCCAGAGGAACTACCCAAACAGTCAAAGTTTGAGGTACACGTACTATCCTCAGTCCCTACCTTAACCCCACAAAATCCTGGTGCAGCACAATAAAAT
>JAZDIN010000009.1:0-3170 GCA_043804895.1 Candidatus Altarchaeota archaeon | reverse complement strand
GAAAAAGGAAAAAAACTCGTATCAGACGAATACATCACAAACCTCACAAAAAAAGCCAACAGCAAATACGACACAAGCACGAAAAAACTCAAAAAACTACAACAAAAAATCTAAGTGGCCTTAAGCCCGTCTTTCCGTTGTTCAAATCCACGACTTTGTAAGGCGCTTAATACCTTAGCGAGGATGAGTGTCGAGTCGGGTGTACCTCCTCCAGCCTTCTTGACCAATTCCAAAATTTCAGGAGAGGTGCTCAATCCCTTAAGTATATCCTCAACTTTCTGGGTGTCTTCAGGCCTAACCTCAACACCCATAGCCTGAACGTCAGCCACACTCAATCCACTCGCAACCTGCGACGCCAAATCAACATCACGCTTATCCTTCATTGCCTCAAGTCTAGTAGACTCTCCGCCTTTCCCTATCCTTCTATCCTTACCACTTTTTTCACTTATATCGGCTGTGCTACCATATCTCCTTTGGTATTCCTTTTTGACATGATCTGCAATCCCCTTCTCTAGTCTCTTCCCAGACTCTTCACTCTTTACACCCTCACTGGTGTAGAAGGCCTCATTCGTCTTATTCTCCTCCTCGCCTGTTTTGTGTATTGCACTAAGGTACGCCTCACGTAACATCTCCAGCGCTTTTCCGGCTCCGATACCAAATGTTTCAGCATTAACTATGACTCCCGAATTCCATGTACCTTTATATATCCTGTCTATAAGTGCCTTACCACTCTCAATAGCATTTTCCTCCTTAAGTTTATCCTCCCATAACTTCATCTGTTGGTTCAGCTCCTTGGCTGGAGTTTCATCAAGGCCTAAAATAATCGGTTTTAAGGCCTCAAGATCTTTCTTACTCCTACCTTGCCTCTCGATTCTCCTCCAAAGCTCTTGCTGTGGGGTCTTTTGCTTTTTACCTTTTCCATCAATCCCGCCCTTACTTAATCCCTTGAGCATATCTCCTGGTAGTTCATTGTCTGATGGTAATCCACTTTGCTCAGTAACTTTCTTAAAAGTATCAACAACCGATATACTCCCTGCCATACTACTAAATTACGGGAATTACTAAGTTAAATAAGCCCATTCGTCATTATTCTTCCGCAATGGATGCTCGAAAGGTTCGTGAGGGTGTTTGGGAGTTCCGGGAGGCTGGGATGCGGGTGCCGGCCAGGATAATAGCCTCAGACAGGCTGTATCCGACTATTGAGGAGGGTGTGTTCAGGCAGATAAGTAATGTGGCGAAACTGCCTGGGATACTTGAGCCGGCCCTTGTGATGCCTGACGGCCACTTCGGATACGGGTTCCCGATTGGCGGAGTCGCGGCCTTCAGCATGGAAGAGGGCGTGATAAGCCCAGGTGGTGTCGGATACGACATAAATTGCGGCGTCCGTCTGATGACGTCCAATCTCACAGCTGATGAGATTAAGGGTAAGTTGAGACCTCTTACCGATGACTTGTTTTCTGAGGTTCCTTCCGGGTTGGGTAGTGAGAGTAGGCTCAAGTACGGTGGGAAGGAGTTGGAGGAGGTCTGCGTTGGTGGAGCGAAGTGGGCTGTGGAGAAAGGGTTCGGAGTCAAAGAGGATCTAGGGCATACGGAGGAGAACGGTGCAATCCAGGGCGCGGACCCGGGTAAAATCTCAGATAAGGCGAAGAAGCGTGGTCGGCCTCAGCTTGGCACCCTTGGCTCCGGGAACCACTTCCTTGAGATATCTAAGGTGGCTGAGATATTCGACAAGGATGTTGCAGGGAAATTCGGTATAAACTCAGTCGGCCAAGTGACTGTGATGGTCCATTGCGGCTCCAGGGGACTCGGCTATCAGGTCGCGGACGACTACATCGGAGTCATGTTGAATGCAGCGAACAAGTACCATATACAGCTGCCTGACAAGGAGCTCGCGTGCGCGCCGTTGAAGAGCAGGGAGGCCGAGGATTATGTGAAGGCCATGTACTGTGCTGTGAACTACGCGTTCGCGAACAGGCAGTTCATAACACACTGGGTGAGGGAGGTGTTCAAGAGACACTTCCAGCAGTCTGAGTTGGATTTGATGTACGACGTGTGCCATAACATAGCCAAATTCGAGGAACACGGCGGGGAGACAGTCTGCGTCCACAGGAAGGGAGCCACCAGGGCCTTCCCGGCCGGGCGGAAGGAAGTCCCCCAGGACTACCGCGACGTAGGCCAGCCGGTGCTCGTTCCAGGAGACATGGGCACCGCATCGTACGTGCTAGTTGGCACCGAGACTGCGTTGAAGGAATCGTTCGGCTCAGTCTGCCACGGAGCAGGCCGCGTACAGTCCAGGTCTAAGGCGAAAAGCGGCACCAGAGGCGAGGACGTTAAAAAGAAGCTGGAGGCCCAAGGAGAATACATCCGCGCCGCAAGCTTTGAAGTCCTGGCAGAAGAGCAGCCTGCCGCCTACAAGGACATAGACGAAGTCGTCAGAAGCGTTGAACTCGCAGGCCTCGGGAGACTTGTTGCGAAGATAGTGCCGATGGGAGTCGTCAAAGGCTAGATATTAAACAATGTTTTATATTTTAATGAGTGTGGCCTAATATCTCCAAATAACCATGAACACCCCTAAAAACATCGAAAACGCGAATAATATACAAAGGATACAAACGCCCCAACTCGCCTCAGTAGTAGACCATATCCTACCAAAGTGCATTGATTCCAACAGTGGTGCAGTAGCATCCAGCCTCTTGGAGTTAACACCTATCGTTGACGAGCAGGGGTTAAGGTCAATGCCTGCCATAAACAGGATTGCAAGATACCATGGGCGATTCCTGACAGGACTAATAGACACTCTTGTAAGTGACATCAGCCAAGACGAAAAGGACACTACGGTACAGAAACTACTCGGAGGATTACCAACAGCACTAAGGCGGGTATACCAAAAGGTGCATGAAAAACTGCAGGATAAAATACGCATTAATCACGAGCTTTTAGAGAAACATGCTGGCAATGAACCGGAGTTCATGCTTCGTGCCAGAGCCAAGGCCGTCGGTATTGGCGAAGACCAGATGCAGTCCTTGCTCTCAGAAAATCTGGGTAAAATAGAGTTCAAGGAGCCTTATTATGGCATGCCAGTGCTCTTTGTCGACTCAGAACTCTACAACGGAAAACTGAAGGAGCTCAAGATCGTCCTACCAACTTCCCAGGGAGTGACAATATCTGCA
>JAZDIN010000008.1:0-3887 GCA_043804895.1 Candidatus Altarchaeota archaeon | reverse complement strand
ATGCCTCCAAGACTACATGGACTGCGCGGTGATGAAGCCCGACGGCACAGTCGACCAAGGATACTGCGACCCCCAATGCAAAAACCTCGACGTCGGCACCATACTACAATTCGAAAGATACGGATTCTGCAGACTAGACTCCAAAAAAGACAAACTAGTCTTTGTGTACGGGCACCAGTAAGGTAAAAGTCGTCCTACTGCTATTATCTGGTGATTTCGGGGTATTCCTTCTTTAGTTGGGATAGTGCTATTGGGTATATCATCCTCTGGAGGGGGTTGTAGTTGTGTATCGAGTATAGAATGGATTTCACGAAGTCTGCGTTGTCGATTATGGGCGAGTACCCTCCCCTGCCGAGTTTCTCCCACAGGAAACGGTTTACCACGCTTGCCTTCAGCTTACTGTTAAAGGTTTTTTTTGCTTTTTCCTCGTAATCCTCGTTGTTGATGATGCTTTCTGCGGCGAGGTAGCCTGAGGTAACCGCGTATCTCATCCCGAAGCCCCAGAGGAAGTCCTGTAGTCCAGCCGCCTCACCGACGAATAATCTCCCCCCCTCACTGAATTTGTTTTTAATAGAGAAAGTGCCTACTCCCCCACAATACTGTGGTTCTTCGATTCTGAGGTCCAACATCCTACTGTAAAAGTCTTTTGTTGATTCAAAACACTCCTCACTCCTGCTGGGTTCACCGATTACCACAGAGCACATGCAACCATAACCCTCAACTACGAGAAGATAGGAGTAGCCTTTACGCCCGGAATTATCGTTGAATAATAATATGGCCGTATCATCCACGTCAGTTTTGAATGTAATGCCTCTAACGACACCCACTACACGTCCCCTCATAGGCCCTGTTGCGATTATGTCAGCCTCACACTCCGGTATCGTCTCCTTAAAGTGGATTTTTACTCCTAAGTCCAGCGCCTGGTTTTTCAGACCTTGGTCTAGGCTGCCCTGTACAGGGCCTCTTTTCACAAGATAATACAATGGCCTGGGTGTGGATACTTCCCTGCTTTTTAAGCCGTTTGTCAGGGTTACCCTGGAAAATGGATAACAATCAAAGTTCACTTTGATATTCATCCTCCTGAACTCATCCACTCTGTCTTCTTTCTCAGACCAGTTCTCTAAACCCTGCAGGTCGCCGTGGAACCTCCCCCCGACGTCCGTATTAATCTCATAAACATCAACGTCAAAACCAGCCTTCCCCAGGTTTATTGCTGCAGTCAACCCCGATGGGCCGCCCCCCAGGATCTTTATCCTTTCCATCTCAGTAACCCACCACCATGCCCGGGTGGAAGAGATTTATATAATCGATAGCAAATGTTTTTGAACTTTAATGAATATATACCTGCTATCGAATATGAGCGCTAGACGAAGTCTAGCGTCTCAGATGCAAGCCGATGGCTTGCACTGATGACGCAAATGACCATAAATACGAGATTTCGGATTCGACGAATGTTCAATAACTTTTATCATTTGCTATAACTCATGGTCGAACGCTACTACTCTTCTGAATGTGTGGTATCTTTTGTCTATGTCCTCTGGTGTTTTGTCTTTGAGGCCGTCTATGCTGAATCCTTCCACGACGTAGCTGGCGACTACGCTGCCGCATATCATGCTCTTTTTTATTTGGGCGTCGTCGAATCTGTCGTGTTTGGCGAGGTGGCCTAAGGTGCCGCCTGCGAAGCTGTCTCCTGCGCCGGTGGGGTCTATGACGTTAGGTATCGGATAGCCGGGGGCTGCGAAGAACTCGTCGCCTGAGAAGAATAGGGCTCCGTGTTCGCCCTTCTTTATTATCACTTTACCGCCTCCGACTCCGCTGAGCATCCGGCCTGCTTTGATGAGGTTGGGTGTGTCGCAGTACTGACGGGCTTCGCCGTCGTTTATGATTATTCCGTCGACGGCCTCGAAGACTTTTGTGAGTTCGTCGCGTTTGGAGTCTATCCAGTAGTTCATGGTGTCGCAGAGGCTGAAATTCGGCTTCACGTACTCTAGGACTTCAAGCTGTATTGTGGGGTCTATGTTCGCTAGGAAGAGGAACGTGCAGTTTTTGTACTCATTCGGGATTTTCGGCTTGAACGTCGCAAGGACGTTGAGGTCAGTCTTCAGGGTCTTGGCCGCGTTCATGTCAAGCTCGTATGAGCCCTCCCAGTGGAAGGTCTTCCCCTTAGTCCTCTCCACTCCTTTCACGTCCACTCCTCTTCCCTCAAGGAATCGTAGGTGCTCCTGCGGGAAGTCTGCGCCTATAACGCTCACAATACCACACTTGGAAAAGAAGCTGGCTGCGAGGCTGAAGTACGTCCCGCTGCCCCCTAAGGCGTTATCAACCCGCCCGAAAGGAGTATGGATTGAATCCAAAGCCACGGTTCCCAAGGCGACGAGTGGGAGGTGGGTCATGTGTAACTTTTAAGGGGGGTACGGAATAAATATGAATGTGAGAAAGTCAAGCGTCTGTGTTCTAATCCTACTTTCCGTATTAGCGTCCGCAGACCGCGGCATGGTGCCTGTGACGCAACCTGACGCCGTATTGTACGAACCTGGGCAGAAGGCAATCATCGCATGGAATGGCACAACCGAAATACTTGTCTTATCCACTGATGTTAAGGCAAGCAAAGATACGATGGTGTTGGAGATACTCCCCCTCCCCTCCGAACCCTACAGGATTGTGAAAGCCAACAGGACGTCGTTCGACAATACTATTAAGATAATACGCATCCATGCGGGTCCAGCACCATCGTCGACTAAGTTAGGCGGGAGAAGCGAAGGATACCAACCTGGCGTGGAAATCGTATTCCACGAGAAGATAGGCGCGCACGACATCACTGTAGCGAAGGCCAACAACATACACGATTTCGTGGATTGGGGTGATGACTTTCTGAGGAAGAACTTGATAGGATACAGTATCAGCGACTCTCGGCTGGAAGGTATTGTCGCAGACTACATCAAGGACGGAGTCAACTACTTCGTCTTCGACCTCATTAACCTGACTTCCGCCCAAAGGAGCACTGACCCGATACTCTACGAGTTCAGGAACGATTACATGTTCTACCCCATGTCGATATCCTCCCTCACCTCAGGTGACACGCACATAACCATCTTCACGCTAACCTCTACAGTATACGCTCAGGAAGACCTGACGTCAGGACTCCGGTTCATGAACTACGACACAGGCGGCTGGAAGACGCCGATACAATTCAAAGTAACAAGAAGAGAGTTGGCTGACATATCACTGGAATCGGGAATAGGACAGATGTTCCCCTGGGAACCCACACTAACATCACTCGAATACAAGGGGCCTCTGCAAACACTAAGGGAGGACTTTATCGTAGGCGACACCTACTGGCGGAAAAAAGCAGTAGAATCGTATATGAATGCTGTTGAACGGCGGGCCGACGGCGAACTCAACGAGGCCCTGGCAGAGGCCGCGGAGGCGCAGAAGCTTTTTGAGAAAATCAGCGACAAGAGGGGCGCATCAAAGTCGAAGCAACTTGCAGAGGAGATAACAGTGGAGATTGGTGGGGTGGTAGTCACTACTACTCTAAGAGTACTCCCCCCAGTAAAGGATACAACCTCCACAATCCCCCCACAGCCAGCGCCACCCTCAGATTCAGGATTCAACACCCTATCGGCCGTAATCCTGGCCTTGCTGGCGGTATCACTGATAATACTGGCAAAGAAACAGCGCATAAGCGGGTGACAGGCGTCCTCTGTACTATCCCATGAGATATCCGACAGTTAGTTTGTAAGGTCTACTTCTGCAGGGGTTAAATAGTTGAGCGCCTGGTGTGGGCGCTCAAAGTTGTAGTGCTGGATGTATTGGGGGTGGGTTGGGTATCTCCATGCTTCCGCTTCATAGGAGCGGTGGAACCGCTCCACTTTTCCAATAGTTGT
>JAZDIN010000007.1:0-40622 GCA_043804895.1 Candidatus Altarchaeota archaeon | reverse complement strand
CGGCCTACAAAGCCTCTTCTTCGCGATGCTCTTCGACATGCAAGCAACAAGAAAATAATCGCAACCTGATGGCCGCCCCCCTCACTTGTTTATCATCCTGTTATATAGCTTGATAGTATTTCCAACTATTATACCCCTTCTTTTGCCAGATTTTTTAAGAAGATTCCTTGAACCCTCAACAAGTTTTTCCCCCACGTCTGGGTTGTCTAAGAGATATACTATTGCTTCGGCCAGTCTTTTCGGGTCTTTTGGGGGAATGATATACGAGTCCACCAAGTGAGTAAAGAACTCAGCGGTGTGGCCGACGTCTGTAAGTATCAAAGGCACATCCATGAACATAGCCTCAGCGATTGACGTACTCCATGTGTTCTCTGCGGGGCTTAAGGCAGTAAAGAGAGAGGAAACCCTTAGAATGCGGGCTACATCGGTCCTGGAGCCAGTAAAGATGATATGGTCGCGGACGCCCAAGTGGTTGGCTCTCAATCTCAAGTCTTCAATCATATCCCCCCCTCCAACCAGAAAAAACATGACATCCCCCCTTTTTTTTATCACATGTGGCACGGATTCTACAAATGTTTGTGGGTCCTTCAGGGGGTCAAGTCTTCCGATAAAGGTCACAACCTTCCTGTCGCCAATCTTAAACTCATCTAGGATATCAGTAGGTGTCTTTGTCGGGTCAAATTCATTCTCATCTATCGGGGTCGGAATCCACTCAAAATCTAAACAACCTATACTCTCAAGGTATTTCGAAGTTTCCGTAGCCGAACTAACAACTGCATCAGCTCTACTAACAACAAATCTACCGAACCATCTGGGTAAGTCACGGTAGTCTGTACCCCAGAGTGATATGACCACTGGCTTTTTTATGAGGGGTTTGGCAAGGACCCCCAGAAGCCCAAGCGGAAGCCAGTGACAATGCAGGAGATCGTATTCCCTACTGCGGAAAATGATGTTGCCAAAGAATACCATAAGCATTACTGGTATCTGGATAATCAACCATGGCTTAGTAAAAACATTATGCTTCATACCCCCCCCATACGCCAGCTGCTGTAGGTTTGAAGGCCAGAAGTATTTCAGTCTTTTGACTTTGACGCCATCCATTGTCTCTTCTGTAGGGTAACCGTATGCTTCAGGGGCTAATACTGTCACATCAAAACCTTTTTGCACGAGTTCCCTGTCTAGGCGGAAGTTGAATATGCCGGGGAAATCCCCTCTATAGCGAGGGTAAGAGGTTGTGACCTCCAAGACTCTCATAAGCTAAATCACCTCACGCATTCGTTATTATTGGCTTCACCCATAATATAGTTATACTAAAGATGGTCCGCCCAATCATCCCCCTCACAAAACCTTTCTTTGACGAATCTGAGTTAAGGCAAATAAGAGGAGCCCTAATGTCTGGGTGGGTTTCCCAGGGTCCGAAAACCAGGGAGTTCGAGGGCAAGGCTGCCAAGTACTTAGGTAAAAAAAATGCCGTTGCAGTCACAAACTGCACTGCAGCACTCCATCTAGCCCTTCTTTCATTGGGCGTGGGTAAGGGTGACGAAGTTATTGTGGCTGATTATACCTATCCTGCAACAGCCCATGCAGTCCTTTATTGCGGAGCAAAACCTGTTTTCGTTGACGTAGACGAGCGGACATACAACATCGACCCAACGCAGGTGGAGAGGAGGATAACTAAAAAGACGAAGGCAATCATCCCTGTCCACACTTTCGGACAGCCGGCGAAGATTGATGCAGTCATGGAGATAGCATCAAAGCATGACATTTCTGTTGTGGAGGATGCTGCATGCGCATTTGGAGCGAAATATAAGGGTAAATATGCAGGTACATTCGGCGATGTCGGGTGTTTCTCATTCCATGCCCGCAAGGGGATAACGACAGGTGAGGGGGGGATGGTGGTCACCGACGATAAAAAACTCAGTGATAAGATCAGGAGGCTGTCGACGTTTGGCGTATCCGGCGCATGGAGCAGGGAAAAGGATAAGCTATTCACAATACCTCAGTTCACAGACATAGGGTTCAACTACAAGATGAGTGACATCGCAGCCGCAGTCGGCGTCGCGCAGATGAGGCGACTGAAGGATATAATTAACCGAAAACAGAAGTTGGCGAAGTACTGGGGGGAGAAAATTGAGTCCATACCTCATATAACCCCCCCATTTGTTGACAAAAATGCAGAACACATATACCAAAGTTATGTATCTACTGTAGATGAATCGATTAATCGCAACAAACTCATAACACTCCTGATGAAAAAAGGCATTCAAACCCAGATTGGGACATACTCATGCCACATTCAACCGGTGTACCGCTCGAAAGCAGTCTGCCCAGTATCTGCGGGCCTATTTAACCGCTGTCTGGCATTACCCATGTATTACAAGTTGCTAGAAGAAGACATAGACTACGCAGTAAAACATATCAAAAAGGCTGTGGAGGCATTGAGTTGAATCTGAAGGATAAGTCAGTACTGGTGACTGGTGGGGCGGGTTTCATAGGAAGCCATCTAGTCGACAGAATAATTAAGGAACACCCGCAGAGGCTGACCCTAGTCGATAACTTCTTCCTCGGCAAAAAAGAAAACATACGGACAGCAAAGAAAAAATTCCCCAAACTAAGAGTTTATTGTCAGGATGCTGCAGACCAGAAAGCAATGTCTAGGATAATCTCGAAAGAAGGCATTGATGTCGTCTTCAACCTCGCTGTAGTGCCGCTCCCAGCATCCCTGATTAAACCTAAATGGTCTTTTGAAAAGAACATAGGTATAACGATGACTATGGCAGAACTTGCGAGAGCCGGGAAATTCAAGACACTCATCCATTTCTCATCATCCGAAGTATATGGCACATCAGAATATGCGCCCATGGATGAGAACCACCCCCTCAATGGCACAACACCCTATGCAGCAAGCAAGGCCGCATCAGACCAGCTTGTCCTCTCCTACATCAGGACATACGGCATAGATGCGGCAATCGTGCGGCCTTTCAACAACTATGGGCCGCGTCAGAACGATAGAAGCTACGCCGGCGTAATACCCCTGACGATTAAACGGATACTAACTGGTCGGCCCCTAGTCATATTCGGCGATGGGAAGCAGACGAGGGACTACCTATACGTGACAGACACTGTCGACGCGGCAGTAAAAGTCTATAATTCACGGAACACCAGGGGCAAAGTGTTGAACATTGCCAGTGGCAAAGAAATATCCATACTGCAGGTGATACAAACAATCTGTAAAATAATGGGATGTGTCAAACAGTTAAAATACGAACCACAGCGTCTAGGTGACGTCAGAAGACACATAGCAAATATATCTCTCGCAACAGACTTAATACGGTTCGAGCCAAAAGTCGGCTTATATGAGGGTATGAAAAATACTGTAGAGTACTATAGTAAACAGAAGGGGATTTGACGATGCAGTCCGCTCATGACATAGGGTGTAAGATTTTCAAAAGCCACGGAGATGGTAGCTTCAAACTAAAGGAATTCAAAAAGGTAGGCTGCAATGTAATATTTGAAAAAGGTGTCCTGGTCTTCCATCCCGAAAACATAGAGCTGGGTAGCAACATCTACGTCGGTCACTATTCAATACTAAAGGGGTATTATAAGAACCTAATGCTAATAGGCGACGACACTTGGATAGGGCAGGGATGTTTTCTGCACAGCGCAGGCGGTATAAAAATCGGGAAAGCCGTTGGATTAGGCCCAGCTGTAAAGATACTCACTTCAGTCCATACAGAGGAGGGTAGGAAGAGACCTATCACATCATCTACACTTGAATTTGGGGAAGTCGTTATTGGTGATGGATGTGACATCGGTATGGGTGCCATCATCCTGCCGGGAAAGACCATTGGGGAAGGTTCTATTGTCGGCGCAGGCTCAGTCGTGACTAAAGACGTGGAACCGTATTCGGTGGTTGCAGGAAACCCTGCAAGACTTCTTAAAATGCGGAATTAACGGACAGGCAGGAGTGGTGTTGGAACACGGGGTCGACCATACCTCGTCTAGCCGAAGAACCCTCAGGAGCTGGCAAAGGCATTGGACGAGCTTTACACTGACGGGAAGCTGAGGGAGTCCATAGCGAAGAAGTCTAGGCAGAAGGTGGCTTCGTTCTCAACTGATTCCGCAGTTGGAAGGATGCTCAGGCTGTATCACAGCCGGGCAGTTTGATATAGAACGCTAGGGTTGCGGCGAATGTGGCGGCTACTGTTATCAGGCGGTGGAGTACTGCTGCTGTGAAGGCGACGTCTTTTGTTATTCCCATGACCCCGTTGAGCTCAGTGAGTGCGAATTCTCTGACGCCGATGCCTGAAGGCATGGGGGAGAGTAGGCCTGTGAGGTAGCCGACGCCCTCGGAGAATATCGTGTTTGGTATCGGCGGATTTTCTGCGAGGGAGGTGATGACGAAGTAATATGACAACGCAACGCAGAGGACGTTCAAGGCAGCGACGGCTGAAAGCTCCGCTAGGGTATTGGAGGGGGTCTTTGTCATACGTTCAAGCCGCGACCTGAAGGGGCCGTATAAGACTGATAAGAAGATGGTTAGGATGATGGAGGCCGAGACTAATGCGGGAAGCACTCGGAAGTACACGAATAATCCGGCAACCATGATGATGGTGACCCTCAAAGCCGTCCCAAGGAGTAAAGGCAGGCTGAACAGTCGGACCGACTCCTTGAGGTTCTTGACTTTGTTGTTTATGAAAGCCACCTTAGGTAGCGAGAAAAATGATGAGGCCACCCCAAGGTTGAGAATGAGCGTGTAAAACTCCACATAAACCGAATCCCTGATTGTGAGGCCACCGTTTGAAGCCCTTTTGAGGAACCATGCTTGGAGGAGGAATGCGCATGCGGAGAAGAACATACTAATTAGAAGGTATGCGGGGTTGACTTTGGAGAGTTGGGAGGGTATGTCATAGAGCGTTAGGTATTTTATCAGATACCAAACAGCCAGGATGAACACTATTATCTTAGCTAAGGAGATGATACTTCTCAAAGTCGATTTTCCACAGACCGTAGGTGATACGCCTTCTCCCATGTTATTGTCTCCTTACCGCCAGATCCACTCCATCACACTTGGTGTTTGTTTCTCGTTAGTTAAGGTATATATCCCCCTTCCTAATATCTGAGGATGGATTGCTGGGATTCAACCTTTTACATGTACATGTTCCTGATGTCCGCCTTCCTTTTGTACACCCTCACCCCTGGCGTCTGGGTGACGGATGAGGCCGCGTACGTCCTCATGGTGAAGTCGCTGGCAGTCGACCACCAACTGCAGATATGGAATGGCTTCGACGAGATACAGTCTCCGGAGCTTTGGCTTCCATCCACGCAGCTTGTGAGCGACGGCCGCGAGATACGGGTCTTCGGCATCCCGGCTCCGCTTTACACTTTTTTTGCAGTGCCCTTCTACCTTATCTTCGGCGTGGTAGGGCTTAACCTGATGAACGTCATCGCATACTCTTGTTCCATCCTGGTGTTCTACTGGACCTGCTGCCTGTTCTTATCCAAGGGCGAGTCAGTTCTCTCATCCATACTCTACTCACTGACCTACTATCTGAGTTACTCGCAGATGCTGTGGCCGCACTGTTTTTCTGCACTCCTGGTATTGTCTTCCGTTTACCTCCTTTTGCGAGTCTACCTTGGCAAAGACTCAGGCCCCCATATGCTGTTTTTTTCAGGCCTCCTGTCCGGTTTGGCTGTGGGGGTGAGGTACACCAACGGCATGTTCACTGCAGTGGAGGTGCTTTTCATCTACATCATGCTACGAGGCAGGATGATGCCTTACCTGAGCGGCCTTCTGATTCCTGCAGTCGCCTTAGCTTACCTGAATCTCACATCATTCGGCAGCGTTGTTGAGACATCCTACCCGTCGCATGTGGTCTGGTATATTCTGGCCTTGGCTGTCCCCCTCTTGGCAGCCATCGTATTTGCGGTTCATAGGGTTAAGGCTGGCTCTAAGCCATCTTCCGGGCATATTAAGAGCAGCGTGGTTATCCTCGCGTTCGTACTTCTTTTGCTGTGTTTTTTTGAGCCGACGAAGCTAATTCTCATAAAACTTTATGCGAAGGTTTTTGACATGGCATTGATGCCCGATTACCCAGGCCTCTACAAGAAGGCTCTCTTGCAGTCTGTGCCATACCTCATCCTCGCGGTGTTGGGGCCGTACTTCATGTTGAAGAGGAGATTTAACGTTCCGTTGGTTGCTCTTCTCACATCCTTCGCACTAGCAGAGGTCGCGTTATCCCCGTTCATCTCGGCTGGGGGTTGGGATGAGACTTACTCTATGAGGTATTTCCTGGAGTCCCTCCCATTCTTAGTCCTTTTCGCAGCCTATTCTATGGGGGTTTTATTGCGCAGCTTAAGCCGAATGGAGCTTGTTTTTTCCGCGATTGTTTTCCTTGTCTTCGCAGCGTATCTCCTGTCCTCAGGGGAGAACATATACCTGAGTGACGGCCTAATACGTAATATCCCCATGCTCATTTACGTCGTGTTGCTTGTCTCCGCTTCCGCATACCTTAAGTTCACCCAAGTGCGCCCCATACTGCTCCTCTTCCTCATCCTGTCAGTCTCCTATGCGGCGTCCATAGCATATGCCGACCTGCATGTTATGGAGGTGGTGAAGGGCACCGTGTGGGGGACTTCGGTCCAGGTTGCCGAACAGGTCCCAAATGATTCCGTAATAATTTTTTCGAAGAAGGGAGAGTACCCTTACCTCGCCACAGTCAAGCTTTCCAAGAGGGTTAGGCTGGTGACGTCGTTCATAGACGAGGGCGGCGATTTGCCGAACCTCATGAGACACTACTCGGACCGGGGCATCCCCATCTACATCAACAACATGAACGGCATACTGTGGCGTAATGTGACAAGTAATTTTGTGGTCGAGAACAACATGTCAAACGTCTACTTCCTGGAGTATAAAGCGCCTATGCTACTGCCAGAATAAAAAGAATAGAAAAAAGAAAGGATAATGGAGTATGTTTACTCCATTGGCCCTCTTATTGCTCCAGATTCTGTGTGGTCTGTGCTCACGCTGCCGATACTAACTGTGTAGGGTAGTGAAACCTGGAGGTTGTAGACGTCGCCTGCTGAACCGCTGTAGCAGCCGCTTGCAGTGACCTGGAAGTTCTGACCTGCAGAGACCGTCTTAGGAGTTATGGTATAGGCTTGGCATGTCCCTGTACCCCCATCTTGGTACATAGTTAGCGCAGCACTGGTATCACTGAGGATAATCATCGTCCCGACTCCGTTCGTGAAAACGCCCACGAAATCCCCACTGTGGCCTAAGCCGGTTCCAGCCAGTTGTGGCTTGATTTTGGCGAATCCTGTGGCCGTTACTGTGGTTCCGCCCATGTTGAATATGCCCAGCTGCCACATTACGATCCCGACTATCATCACTACGAGAATAGCCCATCCGTAGGTCATTAGGTACTCCATCGCACCCTGTCCTTTATTTCCTATCATGTTTTGTTCACCTCAAAAAATTTTGTTTACATTAAACAACTGTAAGTTACTATTCTATTAGAGACGGGGTTTATAAGCGATGAAACCGCCCTCCTTTAGGGAGGGGCGAATGGTATGCATCCACTATTGCGGTTTCAAGCTTATGTGACGGAGGCACTGCCTCCGACACATGTGCTACACGCGTGAGCAAAGCTCACGAGTGTGTCCGAGCCTGGTGGCTCGGCCACAGCGCATAGCGCTAGCCCACATCAAACCGGCGACTAAAGTCGCCGGTTATTGATAAACCTGTTGCGGCCGTTTAGAAGGTTATCATCCCTGCGAATAGTAGGCCGAGGCCGTGTTTTATGAGTAGGAATATGCCGATGGAGACTGTTATGAGGAGTGGTGTGGTGGATAGGCCTGAGAGCGGGTTTCCGGTCTTGAGTATGCCGAGTAGGAGTGAGCCGAAGAACGCTGACACGAAGAGTATGCCGATGGCGTAGGTTTGGAAGAATTCGGGTGTGATTGAGAGTTGGCTGATGGTTATCATCCCCTGGGGGGCGTTTTTGCTCAGGTCTTGGACGTTCAGTTTCTCCATCATGGTGGAGAATATCGTTATGAACTGGGCTGAGACTGCGAAGAGGAGCGGGGCCCCCACCAGGACAGCGAATAGGATGAATATTGCCTGGGCTGTGGTTTCAGCGCCCATCTGCTTCCTGAGGTTGTCCTCCCGCCTCATGTCCGATGATATTGCCTGCAATACCGTCGGCAGTTCCCCTCCTGATTTCATACCCTGGATTATCAGCCTCACTACCCGAAGCAGCTTCGTGGACTTAACATGGTTGGTCATCCCCATGAGGGCGTCGGCCATCGGTATCCCGGTGAGGGTGGCTTTCGCCACATCCTGTATCTCGACAGCGAGTGGGCCGAATTCGGGGCGGGCTGCGCTCCAGAGGGCGTTGTAGGAGGTCATGCCTGCGCTCATGTTCTGGGCTACCATGCTTAGGATGTCGGGGAGGGTGAGTTCCACAGCATTCGCCCTGTTGGTTGCGAGGATGTTCAGAAGTAGGAGTGGCAGAGACCAGACTAGGCAGAAGATGACCACTAGTATTACCGAGGTCACAAGCTGTGATGCTGCAAGGAGGAGCATCGACACGTAAGCTACCGCGGTGAGTACGGTGCTGTAGACGAGGGTTAGGCTTATGACCTCCGCTGGGGTCATCTCGACGCCGGCGTAGATTAGCTGCTGCCCGAGGATGCTGTTCACCCTCTTCGGGAGTATCTTGGAGAGCAACCGGGGGATGTGTGTCATGAGCAGTTTGACGCTGGATCCCATCACGTTCAGGAATTTCGTGAAGAGTCTCACTATCATGTTCACAGCCCAGAAGACGAGTTTGAATAGCCATGATACAGTATTGAATGCTGAGGATGCTGCATTCTTCACCCTCTCTAGGTCCGGCTTGACTACCCTTATTCCCTTCGGTTCGTTTTCTGCCATCTTAGACTAGGGGCCTCTTGCTTCTGACGTACACTATGAATATAGTCTGGAAGAGCGCAACGCCTATGAGTATCATCCAGAAGAGGGTCTCGTTTATCATCTTCCCCCCTAGGAAGCTTGAGAGTATGACTAGGAGTGTGACGCCCATTGAGGGGACTATGATGGCGAACATCAGGTAGATGAGGCCGTAGAGGTTGAGTTCCTTGCCGTAGGCCCTTATCCTGTTCTCCTTCTCCAGGCGTATATCGTTTGAGAGGGCGTCGAGTGCGTTCGCTATGTCGCTTCCGGACTTGAGTGCGTTGACTATCTGCCAGAGCATCCTTCGGAAGTACTCTGAGGAGGACCACATTCCTACGTCGTCTAGGACGTCGACGATTGACCTGCCCTGCTCCACCTCCTGTATGACCCCTTCGAATATCTTCGAGCATTCCCCGTATCCGCCTTTGGCGACGTTGACGATGGTATCGAAGAGGGGGACTCCCGCGGTCAGTTGTATCCTCATGTCCTTGAGGAGGTATTCCAGGTCGCGGTCGATTGTGACTGCCCTGCTTTTCATCCTCACTGAGGGTAGCATCATCACGTACACGAGGACTGCTGCTGATATGATGATTGAGTATATTATGCTGGCGTAGCTTGCAGCGATGCCCTGTGTGAAAAGGACCGGTAGGACGAGGATTGGCACGCAGAACGTGAACACAGTCACGCTAAGGTATATGGCCACAGCAAGGTACTGCGAGCTCTCTAGGGTGTATCCGGCGCGCTTTAGGTTCCACTCCATTTGGGGGAACAGGACCTCGAGGCGGTACGCGTACTCCAGTAGGGGTTCGCTCATCTTGAGCACTACCGGCGACTCGAATATGGATTTCATCTTAGGGGTTGAATTTTATCATCTGTGCTTTCTTCTTAGCCATCCCGGTTATCTTCTCCTTATTCATGTAGTATTCTGTGACGACCCTGCCTACGCTGTTCACCTCGTACACGCCTGAGGCTAACATCCAGTCAAGCACCTGTTTCTTGTCCTGTATATCCTCCTCTATCTCCTTCTCGTTCATCCCTGTGAAGAGAGCGAGTTCTTCCTTGACCCTGATGCTCGGGTACATCTTACCGAGTGTGTCGGTTCTTGGCTCCCACTTGTAGAGGGTGTTGAGGGTCGGCATCTCGGACTCGTCCTTCATCAGCTCGCACACTTCGAATGTCCTCCTCTTTCCGGTCCGCCTGTTCCGGTATTGTATGACTATCAGGTGCAGGGACTTCATGACCGTGCCGGGTATGCTCATCGGCGGGCTTGTGATTCGGTCGACGACCTCCTGAGCCCTCTCAGCATGGAATGTCGAGTAGACTGAGTGTCCTGTGTGCATGGCCTCGAAGAGCACTTCCGATTCTCTTTTTGCTCTGACTTCGCCGACTATTATCCTGTCAGGGCGCATCCTAAGGGCGTTCTGTAAAAGGTCGAGCATGGTGATTCCCCCCTCACCTTTCGGGTTCGGCTGCCTGGTGGTCATCGGAACCCATTGGAGGTAGTCGGGGAGGTTTAGTTCGCGCGTGTCTTCTATGGAGAGTATCCTCTGGTTAGCTGGCATGAATGGGGTGATTGAGTTGAGCATGCTGGTCTTCCCTGATGCTGTGCCGCCTGCGATGAGTACGCTCAACTCGTACTCTATCGCCATCCACAGGAAGGCAGCTACCTCGGAGCTCACGGTCTTGACTTGGGGGTCGAGCATGTTTATGACGCTCCATGGAACCCTTGAGAACCGTCGAATTGTTATGGTATTGCCTGCAGTTGATATGGGTGAGAGTGTGGCGTTTATGCGGTCTCCGGTTGTGAGGTGGGCGTCCAGTAGTGGGTTCAGGTGGGTTATCTCCCTGCCGACCTCCCTTGCGACCCTTGAGGAGTAGTTGAGTATCAGGTCCTCTGTGGGCAGGATTATGTTCGTCTTCAGCCACCCGCGGTTCTTGTGGTAGACCCACACCACGTCCCTGCTGGAGTTGACTACGACCTCCTCCAGCTTGTCGTCCAGGAGCAGGTATTCTAGGTCGCCGAGGCCGAGCATCTCGTTGACGAGTAGCTTGCTTAGGGTGGCGACGTACTCGTCAGATGACTTTTTTAGTACGTTCCTTAGCTTGTCCTTGGCGCGGCTTGTGAACTTCGACTTTATCTTCAGGAACTTCGCTGTGTCGAAGACGTCCGCTGTCTCCACCTTCACGTCGCTTATCAGGTACCTTTTGGTCTCATCGAGGAGGGCTCGTGTCACGAAGTCGATGTGGGGTATTGTTATGAGGTAGTGGGGCACGAAGTCGCCGACGTCCGTTATTTTAACGTTGAAGTGGACTTCGTCTGAGGTGAGTATGTAATCGTCCATCACCTCCTGTTTCTTCGCCTCGGGCGTGTCCTTCGGCACCGCCCTTGCCATCGGCACCGGCGGAGTCTCCATCTGTATGGACTTCTCTGAGGTGGCCTCCTCTTTTTTTGTCTCCTTATAGTTGAGGGCTTCCAGTTCCGGTTCGGTGATGTAGTGGGATTCGACGCGTATCGCGTGGTCGCGGGCGAGTTCCTCGGCGAGGTTGATGAGGATGTTCTTGTCCAAACCCATTTCCTCGGAGGCCTGGGATATCTTTATCCTGCCTGAGGAGTTTATAAGTTCTAACAGCGCTTTCTTCTGGTCTTTAGCCCCAGAAGCGGGGTTTTTGTCGTCCATTCGTTTACTTATGAGTTCCGCTCAATAAATATCCACAGGCAGGAGCCTGTGGTATTTATAAGAAAGCCACACAACCCGCATTTATCCACAGTAGAGGTATTGTGGTGTCTGTGGCTTTCGGCATAAAAATCCACAGGCTAGAATCTGTCAGTTACTTCGACTGTGGATGCGTCTGAGGCGTCCAGGCATGCTATCGTGTATGTGCCAGTTTCGTTGAACAGCCATTGGACCTTCCCGTTGGCTTCGACTGGGAGGGGCGTGTCCAGTTCCACTATGTAAAGGTCTTTGCGTCCGCTGCCGAGTTCAACCCAGGATATGGTTGTGTTGAGTGGTACTTTTATCTTCTCAGGGTTGAACTTGCATGTTGAGCCTACCACGTCCACGTAGACTGTGCAGTCTAAGCCAACCACCCTGTATTTCACCGCATGTTCCACGTCCATTCTGAAGTCAGGGTGCTTCATCATGCCATCGACCGCGCATCTGCTTTCCACGTTGCCCCAGTAGGAGTGGTCGACCTGGCTTAGGTTCCCATTCACTGTGAGGTTGTACTTCTCGAGGAGTTGGAGGTCTAGCATGCTCTCTAAGCCAAGTTCGCCTGGAGTGTAGCCGAGGCCGCCCAAAAGTGAAGCGGACTCCTCGATTAGGTCCGGGTCTAGGCTGTCTCTTCCCTCTAGCCTGTCGAAGAACGAGGGGGCGTTTTCCCGGTTCCACTCCATGTTGTAGCAGCCTTCCTCCACCCAGCGGTCCAGTACCTTGCCGTTGAGCCTTGGGAGCGTTTCGCACCGCCTGAACAATCTCATTGAGGCGGGTATACCGTATTTCATGTGATGCAGGGGGTCTTCCATAGTGGTGATGTCCACGACTGAAACGACTGGGATACCGTATCCTGCGAACCTGTTTCCTCCGCCTGCGTCCACGACTAAATCGTATTCGCCGACTATGGCGTAATGCCATGAGTCGTAGGCGGCGAGGCTCATGTTCCTGAGCCGTACGCTGACGTTGTATGCTACGCCGGGCGTCCGGTTCTCCTGCACCTTCCCCATCCAGTCGCGTATGGTGTTGTTCTCCATATACTTTTCCAGCTCGTCCTGGTCTGTCTCCACCTTAGCATTAGCTAATGTGCCGCAGAATGCGAGCTCGGAGAGGGCGGCCTCGACGCCGGCAGTGGAGTAGTTGAATTCAGTGCAGTTTCTCATCCCATACCCATCCATGCTCTCGTTGGTTGAGATTATGTGGTCGATGGCGTATGTGGCAGCCCGCTGGCCTGATATGGCCTGCGCCCTCTGCGCATCCTTTTTGAGGGACTCCACGAAGTAGTGTGATTCTTCCACGCTCATCTTATTCGAAGCGTCCTCGAATATCGGGGCTGAGATTTCAGTCTGGAAGAGGATGAGCGATAGTATCACCATGGCCATCATGGCTGTTATGAGGGTGAAGATGTATCCCCTCACCCCTAGGACCATACGACCAGCCTCATCTGAATCGGCCCCCATAGTGTCTGGACTCCTATCTTCCCTTCAGTCTGGAATTCCATCTTATCCCTTTTGTATTCCAAGTCCATTATGCCGTCACCGTTTGTGTCGAGGGTTCCGTTGAGGAGCCGGTACACCGCATCGTCCACAGCGTCGTCTGTGGTGATGGGGCCTGACTTTTCCTTGTAAACGTAGTCGGGCATGTCGCAGACTCCACCGTGGTAATCAGCAGGCACTGGGAGGATGGGTGTGTAGGTTTCTGGGTCTTTTTTATATTGTATCATCCAGCATCCTCCTTCGCTGTTTCTGAAGGGAGTGCCGTATGTGACTTCCCCGAGGGTGTTGAGCTTAGTGAACGTGAGTTTGACGTTGTCGATTGTGAACCATCCAGGATAATCTGATTTGAAGACGACTGGGACTGTGCAGTTTCTGCTGTCACTGTCGTACACGCAGCCCGTGCACCAGCAGCCGCCTCGGACGTAGTTGTTCAAGCTTTCAGTGACGTCGACCGTCTCAGGGCCCCTGAAGCATCGTGGCGCATACCATTCGTAGTCTGTGTCGTTGCCGACGTCAAGGAATATGGAGGAGGGGAGGCTCTCGTAGCATGAGGGGTAGTAGTCCCAGACGCTGAATATGTCGCCGGCCTCGACGTTGGCACCGACATCGGGGGGAATTGGAGGCTGCAATACTATGCAGTCGAACTGGTCCTTGCAGTTGCATGCCACGGACAGTATTTCGTAGCATCCTCCCTTAGACGGTCCGCTGTAGAATCCGACCCAATAGGGGAGTCCGCCTGTGCTGCAGAAGGTGTGGTCCCCGGCGTAGTAGATAATCTGGGCCGGCCAGCAGGACCCGGGGGAGGATTCCAGTGCGCAGGATTCTACTGTCCTGTAGTCGTTTGCCTGTGCTGTTGAGGTTGCTTGGAGCATCAAGGCTGCTGTGAGGAGGATTTTCCACGCGCCCGTGGCTTTATTTTCTTTTGACGTTTTCAAGGTATTCTTCAACCTCCTTCGCGAACTCGTCCATCTTAGACCCGTTAGACTCCTTGCCCTTGACTATCGACTTGAATATGTTGAGCCTGAACTTCCTGCTCTTCTCAGCGTCGCCCCTCCTGAGGATGGGGAAGTTGTGCATAGGAGGGTAGAAGATTGTGACTAGCTCGTGTTTGCCAAGCATTCGGACGATGTCGTTCAGCTGGTATACGCTCGTGTTGAATTCCTCTGCCAGCTCGTTCATGTCAACATCCTCCTTCTTCTCAAGTAGGGCGAGTATGTGGAAGGTGAGTAGCTTCTTCTCCTTGCTGTCCAGTTTTATCCCGCCATCGCGCTTCATCTTATGGCTGAGGTCCATCGACAGCGTCTGGTCTGACGGCTTCAACACCAAAAGCGCTGTCACAACGATTGCGCAAGCGAGGGCGTAGGTTATCAGGGTGGGGCTTAGCCTGAGGTTCAATGCGACAAGAATCGCTATCACGATGATAGCTGTCAGCGCCCACTTGACTCTGTTTTCCATGTTATAGGTTCTCTTTCTCAAGCGCCTCCAGTTCCTCATCCGCTGCCTGCGGCGGCATTCTCATGACACGGGTCTTCGGCCGCTTTATCCTGGAGTAGGCTGCGAGGAGGATGATTACAGCCGCCGCTCCTAGTACGTATGGCATGTAGTCCATGTCTGCCCCCCTATTAGGCTTGGGGTTGTTCATTGCGTCGGTTGCTTCCCTTAACAGTTCGCCTGCGGTTTCAGACGCGTTGACACTTCCTGCCCTTAGGTAGAGGTCTCTTGCAATTTTCGCATATGATATCGCCTTCACATAATCTTCTGATTTGAACGCGGCCTCGGCGAGGCGGTAGTGCCTGTCGGCTATGCCTAACACGAACATGTCGCATTTCACGGTCTCATTGTAGTAGTCTGCTTCGGCGTACGTCTCTTTCGCTTTATCAATGAGCTCCAATGCGCCGGTGTAGTTTTGGAAGCTGCTGAGCGTGACGGCCTTGCCGTAGTACCCGTCTGCCATGATCTTCTTCTGGGTCCTGGCCTCATCCTTCGCGTTTGCCTCGAGTGAGTCGCATCTTCCTATCCCCTCTTTGTCGCCTATCTTCTCGTATATTATGCGGGCGGCATCCGCGTTTTTCATGGTGTTCTCAAGGTCGTTTGAGGCGTAGTAGCTGAGGGCTAGGTTGTACAGCCTGTCAGCATCCTGTTTGTTCCTCAGCTTGAACTCGTCGTCTATCCTCGCCCGGAGGGTGTTGCACTTGGGTATGCCGTCGCGGTCGTCTATCTCCCTGTAGAGGCTTATGGCCCGATCAAGGAATATGCTCGCTCCCGTGTAGTCTTCGGCTACGAATTTGTCGTACGCCTTTGAGTAGTAGCTGTCAGCCCTGAACCTTTTGATGTAGAACTCCGTGGTCTCGTACCGTTCGACCTTCTGGGTTGTGAATATCAGTATGTCCTTGAGGCTGTTGTCGTCCAGGTCTGTAACTTCCACTCCGTAGATTGAGTCGTCGGCCTGGTAGCTCCATGATAGGTCCCCTTCAGGGTCGTAGACGTAGATGCTCATATCCCTTGATGAGACGACTATGTCCTTGGAGTCGTCTGATTCTATGTCGTCCACTGTGATGTCGGTTACGGCTGCGTCTACCTTCTGCTTCCACATGAGCTTACCGCGGCTGTCGTATGTCGCTACCAGCCCACCGCCGCTGCCTGTCACGACCTCAGTGAGCTTGTCGTTGTTTATGTCTGCTGCGCTGACGGCGCGAAGCTCAATCGCCTGCGCCCACATGACATCCCCAGTCTTTCTGTCGGTCAGGTACTCTTCTATGGTCTTCCATGAAGATTGGATTCTAGTCAGGTTTGTCACATTCAGGACGGTTAATTGTCCGTTGCTTGAGGCGGTGAGGATTTCCTCGTAGATTTGCCCCATCTTGGCTGAGTAGATTCCAAGTAGGGAGTTGTCTGCTTCAGCCACGATTTTCCCTTTATCGTCCAGGAGGCGTATGTCATACTTCCCCTTAAGCTTCCCGTTGTTGTCAAGTATTGTGAGCGTGCCGTTGGTTTCCCGGTAGTCGACGAGATGCCACCCCTGCTCGTACTTCTCCTTCCCGCACACTAGTTCGGTGTAGCTTCTGTAGCAGACGTCCTCGGTCTGGCCGTCTTCAAGGGTTTTTTCCGACCATCTGCAGGCGCAATCAAGGAGGTCTTCGCAGCATTTGGTGTGGTTCTTGCAGTCCGTCTCAGATGTCCACCTCGCCTCCTCATCAGTCACCTCCTCTTCAGTGCAGACCTCCTTGCCTTCTATTTCCTCGTTGCTCCTCTCGTTGTAGGTGTATATCACTAGGTCGCCGACTCCAGCGGCGATGAACGCGCCCTCGGGCCTTTGGAAGTGTCGGACTGATTTGACGCTGTCGTCAGTAAGGTACCTCCAGACCATCGTGCCGTCAGTTCCTGTGACGTAGACTCCGCCGTGTTTTCTGACGACCCTGTAGAGCACCTTGTCCTTTGGGGTGAGGGTTTTGTCGCCGATTTCAAAGTCATGGGCCTCGTACGTCCTGACCTCCTTCGCCCCGCCGAGGCCGAATATCAGCTCTTTCATGCCATCGCCGTTCACGTCGGCGACGTCCATGGAGTATACGCCCCCTATCTGCGATGCGTTGCCTAACGCGAACTCCGCCACCTTTGAACCGTACCTGTCTAGGACGAGTATCGTGTCGTTCCTGAGGCCTATGTAGACTTCGTTCTTTCCGTCCCCGTCATAGTCTGCTAGGACCATTCCCCCTATCTGGCCTCTCGTGTTGTAGGACCATTTAGCCTGGAGGTTCATGCGAGGGGCGTCGGCGCAGACCTGCGTTTGAACTAGGAGCAGTGTCAAGAGTGCTATTGTGATTTTTCGCATTTTTCAGTCTACTGGAGGTTCAACGTGCTCCAGCACCTTCGCTATCACGTCGTCTGTTGTTATCCCGAAGTCCTTCGAATCCGGGTTTAATATTATCCTGTGCCGAAGCACCGGGAAGGAGAGCATTTTGATGTCCTCAGCGTTGACGAAGTCGCGGCCCCTGAAGAATGCCCTCGCCTTCGCTGCCTTGCAGAAGTCTATCGTCGCTCTCGGGCTTCCGCCGGTTGAGACCTCCCTTCTCGTCCTTGTGCCACCTATTATCTTCAGGGCGTACTCGAGGACGGAGTCGGACATTGTGACGTTGTTCTTTATCTCCTCCCTTATGATTAGAACCTCGGGAGGGTTGAATATCGGCGCTATGGCGCTGTCCTTGAACTTCGTCTTTATTATCATCATCTCCTCCTCGAGTGAGAGGTACTGTAGCACTGACATGAACATGAAACGGTCCCTCTGCGCCTCCGGGAGCGGATACGTGCCCATCTGCTCCACTGGGTTCTCAGTCGCAAGGACCGTGAACGGCTGCGGCAGCTTGTGCGACACCCCCGCGAGCGTCACCTCAGCCTCGGCCATCGCCTCAAGGAGCGCGGATTGCGTCTTCGGCTGCGCCCTATTAATCTCGTCTATGAGCAGGAGGTTGGTGAATATTGGGCCCTTCTCCAGGACGTTCTCCTTCTTCGTCTCGTCGTAGTTCACCTTCCCCATGATGTCTGTCGCAGTCAGGTCCGGGGTGCACTGTATCCTCATGAAGTTCATGTCCATGGTGTCGGCGACAGCCTTAATCAGCACCGTCTTACCCATACCAGGGACGCTCTCAAGGAGTATGTGGCCTCCGGCGAAAATCGCAATCAGGATGTTCTCTATGACCTCGTCGTTGCCGATAATCTTCTTGTGTATCTCATCAGTCAACTGCCGAAACTGCTGAAACACATCCTTGTCCTTCTCGGCCATGGTATACTATTAGACTGCTTTTATATATCCGCCGATGAGTGTTTAATTGGTGTACCAGTTAGCCATTAAGCCGGAGTTGGATAGGGAGTTTTCCAAGCTGGCTAAGAGGAATAGGAGGCATGTTGAGATCATCCTGAAGAAGACAGAGGAGGTGTTGGAGAATCCCAATAGGTACAAGAACCTCCGCACGCCTTTGAATAAGTGGAAGAGGGTGCACATAGACAAACACTTTGTCCTGGCCTTTTCAGTGGATGAGAAAACGAAGACAGTGACGTTGGAAGACTATGACCATCACGACAGGATATACAGGCCGCGTTAAGTCAGGCCCATCCTCTTCCTGAGCGCTCCCACGGTGCCGACTTTTATCGGTTTCTGCTTCATTATCAACCTGGCCTTTTTCACGTATTCCGGCCTAAGCTGTGGTTCCAGTACTTTTTCCTCATACTGTTGCGCCATTACGTTGATGGCTTCGCTCTTGTCCCTTAGGCCGTATTTGGCCTTAACCATGTTGATGACGCGGTTTGTCTGGTCTTCGATGTTTATGATAGCCTGCACCATAGTCCCACATTAATGTTATATTAATGCCGCATTAATAAATTAGATGATAGGCCTGTTCAGAGTTTTATTACCGTGTCGCACATTGATGCTACTGTCCTGACTATGTCTTCTGCTTCCTTCTTTTCCATCGCTAATATGACTCCGGTTATCTTTTCAAGCCGTATCCTGTTGATTATGAAGTGGGTGAATTCCCTCACGCTCTTGTCTGTGTTGTATATGAGGGCGCTGTCCAGAGAGTCGAGGATGATGAACTTCCTCTGGGTTTTAACTTTGGAGAGCATGTTGTCCAAGTACATGCTGATTTCCTCAAGTGAGCTCGGATTCTCTATGAACACTGCGTTCTCGATTTCTTTCCCCCTGCTTTTCCCAGCCATCAGACTTATGCAGTCTATGAAGCGTATGTTCTCAGCCGGCACACCCTCAGCCTTAAGTTCCGAAAGTATTACTTCGCACGGCCGGCTTACGCTGATATAGACCCCGCCCATCCGTTTCTGGTTTATGAGGATGTCCAGTGTGTTTGTCGTGACTTGGCTGTGCTTCTCGAGGTCTGAGGATATTAGTACGACAGAGTTGTCCGCTAGGGTGGTGAGTATCGCATCCAATCTGCCCCTTATGTCCACTAACCTCGCCTCTTCGGCTTCCGATGATGCCCTGGCTTGTTGGATTTTCTTCGCCTCAGCTTCCTGCGCGTTGACTGTCAACTGGTTGCTTCCTTTGAAGAACCGTTTGCCTTGCTTGTCCTTGTAGAAGAACTCGAACGGGTTGAATTGGAATGTACCTGTCTTCAGGGCCTTTATCTTCGCCTTCACTTCCATCCTCTCGCCGGCTGTTAGGGATCCGATTTCTTTCGGCGCCTCCAGCACTTCCACATCGTCTGTGTTGTTCCCGATGAACCTTACGCCAAGTACGTCCACTGTCCCGTCGTTTGATACGACTCCTGTGATTTCAGTCTCGACGAGGGCTTTCACCTTGGCTTCCACTCCGAAATCAAGCGAGAGGGACGGTTTGCCAAAATCCCCGAGAGGCCGTATTATCCTTGTTTGGGCGCTGTCGCCTACTGATATCTTCGTCTCGTTGCTGCCTACCATGTAGGACTTCCCCTTATCGTCGTTGTATGTGACATCCAGGGAGCTGAACGTGTACTGCCCAGCCTTGTTGAACCGTATCTTGAACTCGGTTGCTGCGTTTTTCCCTGCATCTATCCTGTCCACTGGCTTGCCATTCTCCACTACCTCCACGCCTTCGACTGTCTTGACTATCGAGCGTACGCCGGTTATGCCGTAGCTTAGGGGATTTGTTACTGTCGCCTTCAATGTGACAGGGTCCCCGACTTGGCAAGTCCTCGGGGCTTCCACGACAACGCTTATCTCAGGCTTTGTAAGGAGGGTCTCGAGCATCTTCTTAGCCTCGTCCTCGTTTTTCTTCAAAAACTCCAGTCCGTCGGCGTCATACCCTCCCGCCTTGATGACCTCGTTGATATGGGCCAGGGACTCGTTCAGCTTCTCCCCTGCTTTCTCGTACATCCCGAGTCTTATGGCCTTGACTCCCTCGGCCTTCAGCTTCAAGGCTTTAGAGCGGTTGCCGAGGTTGTCCATCCCACCGTGCTGGTATAAGATTATCGATTCATCGTAGGCTCTCACTGAATCGTCAAGCTGGTTGAGGCTTCGGTGTGCCTCTGCTGCGAACCAGTACGCGTCAGCCTGCCTTTTGATTTTCGTTTTGTCTTCCGCTTCTTCGGGCTTGCTGGATTCAACGTATTTGCGGTAGTTTTCGATTGACTTGCTGTGGTATCCCATCAGGGTGTCATCGCTTCTGAAGCGGCCGTATGTGCCTGCAATCTGCCGGTATCCGTCGCCTGCTTGGAACCAGTTCCTGTTAGACTCCTGCGACTGGGCGTATCTTTTGAATATCTCCACCGCGTTCATGTAGTTTTTGTAGTCTGCGGGCGGCCTCTCGACCACCTCGAGGGTGGTCTGGTTGCTGGCTTTCACGTATTTGCTCCCTTTCAAATCCTCGTAGTACACCTCTATCGGTTTTATCGTGTACATGCCGGTCTTTGAGGGCGTAAGTTCAATCGAGGACAGTCTTATTCCGTTCGGCTCTATCTCTGCAACGCCCTCAGGCAGCTTCGTGAGTTTTATCCCCTCAGGGAGGTGTTCGAGGAACGTGACCTTCCTCATCGCATATGCGCCGCTGTTTGATAGCTTGATGTTCAGTATGACCGGGATGTTTATGAACGTGTACGAGTAGGTGTCAAGGTCGATGTTGATGTCAGGCTTCGTTTCCTGCACGGTCTGCCTAATTTCCTCAGACTCCTCTCTCACGTCCACTGTCAATTCCGCGCTGCCGCGCATGAACGCGTTCCCCTTGTCGTCGTTGTATGTGACGTCCAGTGGGCTGAACGTGTACTGCCCGGTTTTGTTGAACCTGACCCTGAATTCCGTGTCCGCGCTACCGCCTGCCTTCAACCCGCCCACCGGTTTCGCGTTCTCCACCACCTCTACTCCTTCCACGGTCTTGACCATAGGCCTCACTGACAGGACGTCTTGTGCGAGCGGGTTCGTTATGGTGGCTTTCATTGTGACGGTCTCGCCTTGTTGAGCTGATTTTGGAGCTGACACTATCACGTTTATCTCTGGCTTGGCTTTGACGGTCTCTATCATCTTCCTTGTCTCGTCCTCGTTTTTCTTCAAAAACTCCAGTCCGTCTGTGTCGTACCCTCCTGCCTTTATTACCTCGCCTATGTATACGAGCGCCTCATTCAGTTTGCCTTCTGCCTTGCCGTAGTCGCCAAGCCTTATCGCCTTCACACCCTCTGACTTCAGCTTCAAGGCAGCGGAGCGGTTGGCGAGGTTTTCCATCTTCCCGCGGCGGTATAATGGTATCGACTCATCATAGTGCCTGATTGAGTCGTCCATCTGGTTCAGGTTCCTGAGGCCTTCGGCTGCGAACCAGTTGGCGTCTGCAAGGCGCTTCACCCTGGTTTTGTCGTCAGTCTCCCCCAGGTTCCTGTATGCTTCCACGTATTTGCGGTAGTTCTCGACAGACTTGGTCAGGTAGCCGGTCAGCGTCTCGTCTGTTCTGAAGCGGCCGTAGGTGACTGCCATCTGCCGGTACCCGTCGCCTGCCTGGAACCAGTTTTTGTTGGACTCCTGGGACTGCGCGTATTTTCTGAAGATTTCCAAGGCGCTGGCGTAGTTCTTGTAGTCTGTCGGCGGCCTCTCCACTACTTCGAGGACGACTTCGTTGCTTGCCTTCACGTACTTGTGGCCTTTCTGGTCCTCGTAGTAGACCTCGACCGGCTTGAGCATGTGTAGGCCGGTTTTGGCTGGGTTCAATTCGATGGATGAGGACTTCACGCCGCCGGAGACTATCTCAGGCATGTGTTCTGGGAGTTTCGTCAGCTTAATCTCCTCAGGCAGGTGTTCTAGGAACGTCACGTCCTTCATCGTGTATTTGCCGTTGTTGGACAGGGTGAGGTTGAGTATGACGGGGATGTTCAGGAACGTGTACGAGTACCTGTCGACGTCGAGCACCACCTCAGGCTTCAGCTTTATCTTCTCGACAAGCTCCTTCGCCTCCTCCAAACCCTCGGCAAGTATCTTCGCGTACTCCCGCTTCCATGCCCCGCTTTTGATGGAAGCATCAAGGAGAGTCTGCGACTCCCTGAGCAGCTCCTCAGCCTGAGGGTAGTATCCGTGGTCTATTGCCTTGACTCCGTCAACCTTCAGCCTCAGGGCTCGGGCGAGGTTCAGCCTGTCGGCGTCGTTCGCTTTCAGGTAGTATTCCTCAGCCTTTGTGAGGTGCCGCTGCGCGTCCATGAGCTCCGCCAGCGTCTTGTTGCATTCGCCGATTTTGCGGAATGAGTCGCCCAGAAGCAGCATAGCCTTCTCAGACTTGTCCTTGTCCTTCGTCTCCTCTATGAACTTAGTGAAATAGTATACCGCACGCTCGAGCCTGGCCTTCATCACAGCCTCGTTTCCAAGCCGCCTGTAGCAGTTGCCTGCCTCCATGTAGGAGTTTGCTGCGCCGAAGTTGTCTTTTTTGGCAGCCCTCTCGTTGGCGTGGGCGTCGTATAGTTCAGAAGCCCTCTTGTAGTCCTCGTGGTTAACGTACGCCTCCGCAGCCCCCCATATCTTCCCGCCTTTCACGTACTCCTCCGCAGCCTTCCGGAAGCCTTCGTCTGCGTGTACCTTATCGCCTGCGGCTGACATGAGCTCGGCGTACTTGTTGTATGAGTCAGCCGACCTCTCATAGGACTTTATCTCACTGTAGGCGAGTGCAGCCTTCATGTTAAGCTCCGCTGACTTTACCTTGTCTTCCGTCTTTTCCGCGGCCTTCGAATACGATTGCGCGGCCTTCAGGAAACCCTCCTCGGCTAATGGTTCGTTCCTACCGACGCGATTGGACTTTCCTGCCTCAAGGTATGAGTCACCAGCCTTTTCGAAATCGCCTTTCAACTCATAAACCCTGCCGGCGTTCATGTACGACGCCCCCTCCTGCTGGAAGCTGCTGGCGCCGTAGTAGTTCTTCGCAGACTTAAGGAAGTATTCTATCGAGTGATCGTATTCCCCTGCGTTCTCGTATATTGTGCCCACCTTCCTGTAACTTAACCCAGCGCCGTTCTTGTCGCTGTTCGCATCCTTAAGCTCCGCGGATTTTATGTGATAGTAGACGGCGTTCTTCTGGTCGTTCGTCTCATAGTAGCAGTCAGCCATCCTATCGTATGTGTCCGCAACGTCCAGGTAATGCCGGTTTATCAAGTCAATCTCGACCGACCCAGCGTAGGCGTCGATCGCCTTCGCCCAGTTCTTCGCGTTCTCATACGTCTGCGCAGCCTTCTTGAAGCTCGTGGCCGCGCTGGCCGTGTCCTTTATCCTCATGTCGCATATAGCCGACTCCTGATAGTTCTTGGCTGCGTCATCGAATTTTCCGTCCTTCTCGTAGTATCTTGCTGCCGTGTTGTAGGCGTAGCTCGCGTTAACGTAGTCCCTGACTTCAGAGAACATGGTCGCAGACTCCTTGTAGAACTCAGCAGCCGATGTGAAGTCATCCACCTCCTCATACGCCTTCGCGCCCTTCTCATATATCTCCCCCGCCTTCTCGTGATTCCTCAACTTCCTATATCGGTCAGCGGATTTAACGTAGTTTTCAGCCGCCTTCCGGTGGTCTTCTATCCGTTCCTTGTGGCCGTGGTGGTCGAGGTTATCGTAGCAGTCGCCAATCCTCTCAAGGTAGTATGCGACGGACGCCTCCCCAGCGCCGTCAAGGGACATGGAGAAAAGCTCCTCGTAGTGTTTCAAAGCAGACCTGAAGTCGCCCTTCTTGAGACTGTTCTCAGCCTGCAGGTGTAACAATTCGAGCTTAGCACCCTTCAGAAAGTCCATCCTGCTGAACTATTCGCCTCACAAATTAAATAAACCCGAATTAGCCGTATTTAAGGAGGGGTTGCATTATATACTGCAGCGAGTAGAATTTCGGTAGAGACATTTCACAGTAGAATAATGCTCACAGTGTTTTTCTGACTGATGCAATAATCCCTGATTCTACGACTATTTAAAAGAGGTAATTTAGAATGGAGAATGGATTCTCTGACCTTAATTTGAGTCAGAGCGTATTAGAAGATTTAGCGTACCACGGCTTGGAAACGCCGATGCCGATTCAAGGCCAGGCCATACCAGTCCTCATGGGCGGATGTGACCTGATAGCGGAAGCGAAGACCGGGACCGGTAAGACTTTAGCGTTTGCGATCCCGATAGTGGAGAGGATAGATCAAGGCAAGAGGAACGTTCAGGCGTTGATTATCACGCCGACGCGCGAGCTTGCCGAGCAGGTCGCAGGCGAAGTCAAGAAGGTAGGCTACAAGAAGAGGATTAAAGTCGCCGCATTCTATGGCGGCAAGAGCATAGGCAACCAGGCGAGGGCATTGGAGGGGGGAGTCCACATCGTAGTCGGCACCCCGGGTAGGATACTCGACCTCATAGGCAGGAGGATGCTGCGAATAGACGCGGTCAGCATGTTCGTCTTGGACGAGGCTGACAGGATGCTTGACATGGGATTCATAGAGGACATTAGGGAGATAATATCCCACCTGCCCAAAGAGCGGCAGACTATGCTGTTTTCCGCGACAATCCCTGATGAGATACGGGACCTAGCAGGCTCCGTGATGTGCGACCCGCAGGTAATATCAATCGAATCAGAGGAGCGCACAGTAGACGACATACAACAGTACTACTACGAGACAGCGAAGACCGCGAAGTTCGACACCTTCGTCAACGTCATGAGGAAGGAGAACCCCGAGAGCGCGATAATATTCTGCAACACCAAAAGATGGGCCGACACACTGGCCAGCCTGATGATGAGGAGAGGCTTCAATGTGGACACACTACACGGAGACCTCTCCCAGAACCAACGAGACAATGTGATGGAGGGTTTCAGGAAGAAGAGGATAAAGATTCTCATAGCAACCGACGTGGCCGCGCGAGGCCTCGACGTTGATGACATATCCCACGTATTCAACTACGACATACCAAGGGAGAAGGAAAACTACGTCCACAGGATAGGAAGAACCGCCAGGGCCGGCAAATCCGGGAAGGCAATCTCCTTCATCAGCCCGCAGGAGATACACGACCTATGGGGCATAGAACACTTCGCAAGAACGAAGATAACACCAGCAAACACGCAGGATTTCAGGATGTAAGAATGAGAGTCGCAGTACTCTTCTCAGGCGGTAAGGATTCGACGTACGCGTTGTATAAGGCCGGGGAGGCTCATGAGGTGGTCTGCCTCATTACTCTCATCTCCAGGAATCCTGAAAGCTACATGTTCCACACCCCCAACATAAATCTGGCAAAACTTCAGGCGGAGGCAATCGGCCTACCGCTCCTGGAGAAGACGACGACCGGTGTGAAAGAGGAGGAGCTCACGGACTTGGAGGATGCGATACTGGAGGCTAAAGGCAAGTATCGTATTGAGGGTGTTGTCACCGGGGCGATAGCGTCAGTCTACCAGGCCGAAAGGATTAGGAAACTGTGCGACAAACTAGGTCTAGAGTGCATCAATCCCCTGTGGGGGATAGACCAGGTTAAGTTGCTGCATGAGCTGGTCGAATCAGAGTTTAAGGTAATCATCTCAGGAGTATTCGCCTACCCGTTCGATGAAAGCTGGCTTGGGCGAGTCATCGACGATGCGGCAATCGAAGAACTCGTGAAGCTGAAGGCCGAGTACAAGATTAACCCCTCAGGCGAAGGAGGCGAAATCGAAACGACAGTACTCGACACCCCATTCTTCAGGAGGAGAGTCGAAATCCAGGAGGCTGAAACAAGCTTCCGCAACAACGCGGGAGTGTATATGATAAAGAAGGCGAAGCTGGTTGGAAAATGACAACAACCTATTTATTTTCTCATATTTCCCGATAAACAACACATGGCCGAAGAGAAACCCCCGAAGGACACGCCAAAGGAGGAGGTAGTATACAAGCCGGATGCGACGCGCTTTGGTTCAGACCAATTAAAAGGCCCTGAAACAAGAAAGCCAATCGCCTCCGAAGGGGACATCGAGAAAATAGACCTGGGTGAGATGAAGCTGTTAATCGCTGGCCGGGGTACCGGCGCCTTGATTGCTGCACGGGAGGCAAAACGTGCTGGCGTAGGCGAAGTCCACCTGATAGTCGAGAAGCTGGATTTCGCATTCGGGCAGTGGCTTAACGACCCCAGCCTGTACAGTTCAGTCACAGTAGTGGACTCCTACGCTAAAGATGAAGGCGCAATAGTTGAGGTTGCGAAAAAAGTCGGCGCGAACACGGTATGGCCGGGTATGGGGGGTTTCGTCTCAGAAAGCGACTCTTTTGCTGCGAAATGCTGGAAGGCCGGCATACGCACCACCGGCCCTAATCCGGGGGTTCTGGACGAGTTGGGTAATAAGGCTAAAGCCAAACGCCAAGCTGAGATGGCGGGCCTGCCTGTAACACCAACACAGGAATTCGATGAAGCGGGGAGGGCGCTTTTGGCTTGTGAGAAGATGATTTTCTTATGCAAGGCCCAGAAGAGGGGTGGGGACGTCAAAGAGGCCTTGGCGGGTTTGGCGGCTGAAAAGGACATTACTGGCGTAGATTGGGCTCAAGATTTATGGAGGATAATTGATGAGACCTTTAACAAGGCAGGGGAGGCTAATGTGACGTTGGTGGATGAGGCGGATTGGGATGACAACCCCCTAAGGATTAAGAAGAAGACTGCTGGCGGTGGCCGTGGCCAGTGGGTGGTTTCCAGCAGGCAGGAAGTTGATGCATTTATTAAAAGTCATAGCGGAGAGGCTAGACAGGATACTTTTATTGGGGCTGAGGGTTACCTTGTCGCGCCTGACGTCCAAAACCCACGACATATTGAGGTCCAGGTTGCCAGCGACGGGAGGAGGACCGTCCACTTCGGGTGCAGGGAGTGCACCATCCAGATCCACAGACAGAAGCTTTTGGAGGAGTCCCTGACAGTCGAACAATATGAGAGGGCGTTAGCTAAGACGGATGATCCGACAATGAAGGAACACCTTCTAGCTGAGAAAAAACTACTGGAGGACATACAAAAGGACGCTGTCAAACTTATCAACTCCATCGGCTACCGCGGCATCGGCACAGTGGAGTTCCTGGTGGATGAAGCTGGCAGACTCACATTCTTGGAGGTTAACCCCCGCCTACAGGTTGAACATGGAGTGACAGAGGCCGTGACCCGGGTGAACGGCGAAAAACTTAATCTTCCAAGGCTGCAGTTCGAGCTTGCAACAGGTAAGACCCTTGATGAGTTAGGCATCACTCAGGAGAATGTATCCCATGAAGGCAATGCGATGGAGGGTCGCATCGTACTTCTGAGAAGAAAACAAGGGTATCCGAAAGAGATTGAAGGCTATCCTGCAATAATCGAGCGCTTCAACGCGCCATCTGATACGGATAGCGTGCGCTTGGAGGCTGGGGGGTTGGGAGAATATTCTGGCGGGGTCCCAATCACCAGATATGACCCCATGTTCGCCCAACTCATCGTCCACGGTGAAGACCGGACTCAGATGATAGGGAATGCTGACAAGGCCTTGCAACAGCTGAAGGTTGCTGGGAGGACAAGATGGGACCATGATGAGATTAATGGTATATTGGACGAGGTTAGAGTGGGGAAGACTTACACACCCGCGGAGGTCAATGCGTTTAGGAGAGCCCACCCATTGGGGATGATGCTATTCAGTCCTTTAGCTGTCTATGAGGACGTCATACCTGAGGCCGTCAACCAAGAAGTGGCAGGTAAGATAGCAAAGTTCGCCAGTAACCGTATTAATGAAGAAGACACCTCCGTGTCCCTCCTGCGGATATTCCTCGCTAATAAGCTGTTCCTGGGCAGGTTCGAAGGGGGGCAAACACTAGACCAGGAAGATGCTGAGCAGATAATCGGAGGAGGATATTAAGACTGCATCCTCCGACACTTACAGTTTAATTTTAGGCGGTGCTTGTCGTCTTTTGAATTCGCTTTTTTGTACTGCGTTGATTACCCAGTTCACGGTTTTTTTGTTGAATCCCTTCCTGGCAATCGCCTCCCCTGAGAGTCTTTCGTCGACGTGGTAGTGTAGTATCCTGTCCAGGGTCTTGTAGGGTGGCAGCGTATCCTGGTCTGTCTGGCCTTGCTTCAGTTCAGCTGACGGCTTCTTCTTAATTGTCGACTCCGGTATAACCTCTCCACCCCGATTTATCTCCTGCGCAAGCTCGTAGACTTGGCTCTTGTAGAGGCCTGCTATTGGTGCGAGGCCTCCGGCGAGGTCTCCGTAGAGTGTGCAGTAGCCGGTGTAGAGTTCGCTCTTGTTTCCTGTGGCGAGGACCAGGTGGCCGAATTTGTTGGAGATTGCCATGAGTATGTTAGCCCTGATTCTGGCTTGGATATTTTCCTCTGTTATCCCGGGTTCCGTGCCTTTGAACGTTTCCTTGAGTAAGGCAAGGTAGGATTTGTGGAGTCCTGTTATCGGTATGACAGTGTAGTGTATCCCCAAGTTCTCGGCAAGCTTTTGCGCGTCGACTAGGCTGTTCTTGGAGGAGTACGGCCCTGGCATCGACACCCCAAGGACGTTCTCATGGCCTGCCGATTCGGCTGCGAGGCATGCTGTGACCGCGGAGTCGACTCCGCCTGAGAGGCCGAGTACTACCTTTTGGAACCAGTATTCTCGCATGTAATCTCTTATGCCCAGCACTAGGTTCTTTCTCAGGCTTTCCATACAGTAGAATATTGTGAATATAATCTAATATGTCAGGTGGTCTGGTCGGTTCAGCCACTCCTTTATGACTCCAACGCACTCCTGCCTTAGGATTCCGCCGATTATCTCCACTTTGCTGCCTCCGGCGCGCTTCATCTCGAAGGCAGATACCGTCAGTTTGTTGAAGCCGGCCTTCTGCGCGTCGCCTACCGTCGCGCCGTAGACTATCCTTGTTATCCTCGCCCAGTGGGCTGCGGAAAAACACATCGGACACGGCTCGCAGGTGGTGTATAGGACGCAGCCGGAAAGGTCGATTGAACCGAGAACCCTGCAGGCTTCTCTGATGGCATTCACTTCCGCGTGTGCTGTTACGTCCTTAGTCTCCCAGACTGTGTTGTGGGCGGATGCGAGGACCTGGCCGTCCTTGACGATGCATGCGCCGAAGGGAGTCTGGCCTTTGGCGACGCCTTCGCGGGCTACGTTGATTGCAAGCCTCATGTGCTCCTCGTATGCCTGCAGGTTCGCTGTGGACTCTCGCGCTGATGCCTTAGTCTCCTCCCTTTCGCCTCGCACTACCACAGTCTGCGGCGGGCTGTTTTTAGGGTCCCAGACAGGAGCCATATTTTAAAAAATGTTAAGAGTAGTGGGAGACACCTACGCTTCCACTACCTCCGTCTTCGCTATCTTATCCCCAATCCTCAACCCGTCCTTGTCGACGAGACCCATGACAAGGTCTATAAGGTTGATGAGGGGTATGACTAATGTCACATTACGTAGTATGAGCCCTTTCTTGTCACATGCTGCTCCGTTCTTGACAACCTTGAGACCCATGATTTTTTTCCCGATGCTTCTGCTTCCGCCCGGTATGTCCCTCAACAGCCCGTATATAATGAAGGATGCAATTACCGCGAATGGTACGACAACAAACATTAGGAGGCTTAACAGAGCAACTTCACCAATTATAATTCTTGGAAAGATTATTCTCACGGCCATACAAGCAATCACACCAACGACACTAAAAATCACCATTATTGGAAGTAGGATAATACCATCAATCAAGAATGCAACGATTCTTTTACCCACAAGCGCCTTAGCCATGTCCGAATCACCTCTTTTTTATACAAATAATATTCGGGGTATATAAATCACCCATCCGTTACTTAATGGATGATTGACGGCTGGCTTAGGCGCAGGATCGTGTGGTATCTGAGAAGGCATAAAGTCCGTGAGACACATTCCAGAAGGGAAGGCAGATGCGTCAGGTGCGGTGCCTGCTGCAATGCCTGCCCGTTCTACGCCAGCAAAAAGGGTTACTGCAGGGTATACAAACACAGGCCGAACATTTGCCGCGCGTTCCCTCTCACTCCGGAGGATGTGAGGGATGCCAGGACCTGCGGCTTCACGTTCAGGAAGTAGTCGCTACTTTACTTCCTTTATCTTAAGCCATCCGAACAGAATGTAGCCGAGGAACGTCGCCATGACGGCGTTGACTGCGAGCATCAGGTCGAGGACGAAGAGGTACATGAACACAGCAAGTATCATCGACAACGTTCTCTTACTCCTCAGATCTAGCCGGTAGTATTTTATCCTCGACAGCATCATCAGGGACAGTAGGAACATCAGAACCCATACAGGCAGTGGCAGGTGGGGCTTCAGTATCGCCAATGTAGCCAGGAACCCGCCAGCCACCGTCGAGGGGAGGCCGTAGAAGAACTTCGGGTTCTTGGTCCTTACGAAGTAGACGAGCCTGAAGGCTGATGAGAGGGTGAAGAAGCAGGCGACGAGGAGACTCACGTCGAACGTCCTCACCATGAGGAGGGGCGCGGCGATTCCGAACGACAGGAAGTCCGACACCGTGTCCATGTAGACGCCGAACCTGCTGGTCGAATTGAACAGGCGGGCCACGTAGCCGTCGAACGTGTCCACTATAACGGAGACTATTATCATCCCAGCGGCCTTCTCGTACTCGCCTGAGAGGGTGAGCATTATGGAGGCGAGGCCGACTGCTATGTTGAACAGCGTCATCGAATTCGGTATGTGCCTTGTAAGCTTAACCATTCACAACACCTATCACAGTTTCTCCTGCAGTCACCCTCTCACCCTTACGGACTTTAACTTCCACGTTTAAAGGCATGACCACGTCGACCCTTGAGCCGAATTTTATCATCCCGATGCGCTCGCCTGCTGCCACGCTCTGCCCCCCCCTCACGTAGCAGACAATCCTCCTTGCGAATATCCCAGCGTACTGTTCCACGGCAATGTTGAACCCCCCAGACATCTCAATCCTGTTTCGCTCCCTCGCACTCAGCTCCCCCTTCAGGTAGGCGACTACCTTTTTCCCGGGAGTGTGCCTCACGGACTTCACAGTCCCACCAAACGGTGACCTGTTCACATGCACGTCAAACGCTGACATGAAAATACTAAGCCGCCTTCCACTGCCGACAAAGGAGTCATTCACCTCTTCGACGTCAAGGACCCGGCCATCCGCAGGCGAGACTAGCAACCCAGCCCCAGATGGCACCCTCCTCTCAGGGTCCCTGAAGAAGTAGAGGGTGAAGAGGAGGAGCATGCTGAAGATTAGAGCAGATGGAAGGAAGATAACATACCCTGCCAAAGTCAAGGCCGCCAAAATCGCTATGAGAGGCCAGCATTCCCTGAACCGAATCATGAATCAGAAATCAGATTACGTAATTATATACTACCCTGACTAAGGATTATTGTGTTAGTAGAGCTTGTAGGGCTGTCCATAACAGCCATCTTAGTCATTGGAGGCTGCATCGCAGTAGTGTTGGTGATAATCCTAGCCCTCATGTACAACACCCTAGTCTCCAAGAAGAATCAGGTGAACAACAGCTTCGCGAGCGTGGACGTGTACCTGAAGAAGAGATACGACCTAATCCCGAACCTCGTGTCCACGGTTGAGGGGTACATGAAGCATGAGAGGACCGTCCTCACTGAAGTCACGGAGTTGAGGGCTAAAGCCTTCTCAGGCGGCGTCTCAGACGATGAGAAAGTCGGCCTCAACAACCAATTAACCTCAGCTCTGCGCTCAATAATGGTGTCAGTCGAACACTACCCGCAACTGAAGGCGAACGAGAACTTCCTGAAACTACAGGCCTCCTTGAACGACGTGGAAGAGCAGATTTCAGCCGCGCGGAGGGCCTACAACGCCTCAGTCCTAGAATACAACAACTCAGTCGAAATGCTACCCACCAACCTCATGGCCCACCTAATCGGCTACAAGAGGAGAAACTACTTCGACATAAAAGAAGACGAGAGGAGAGTACCAGACGCCCCCGAAAGATTCAACAAGCAATGAAAACTTCAGAAGAACTGAAGAAATTCTACGAAGAACAACTACTACCAGACCTGAAAACATTGGATTCGAGAAGGAAGAAGATCGCAATCGGTGTTGGGCTGCTTACATTTGCTACAGTATTAGTACCCCTTTTCGTACTAGCCCAGTTCGTAATGGATTTTTCTGCCAAATCATTTTATCTGCTTGCTGGTTCACTCCCCATGTCTATGTTCTTTAGCAGTATCATCTGGTTTGTGGGACACTTATTGCTCACACGAAAATATGCCAGGGATTTCAAAGACCAGGTAATACGAAAGATTGTGAAATTCGTTGATTCCGACCTCAATTATGAAAGCAAAAAGTCACTGAGTATATCCTCTCAAAATCCATCCAAATTTGAAATTGAGGACTATACAAGCGGTATGATAGGTAAGACGAGGATAGAATTCTACAGTCTCTCCTCGGAATACACTGAAATAACAGATAGCAGAGGCCGCGGGCATAAGTGGTGGTACACCCCCTTCAAGGGCATCTTCTTTATCGCAGACTTCAACAAAAAATTCAAAGGTACGACTGCGGTATTTTCTGACATTGCAGAAAGATACTTAGGTAAAGTTGTAGGCTCAAAGATTCAATCCTCGGAGACGATAAACGGTGAGCTGGTTAAGCTTGAAGACCCTGAATTCGAAAAGACGTTCGTAGTCTACAGCGACGACCAGGTCGAGGCCAGATACATCCTATCCACAAGCCTTATGCAAAGGATTCTAGAGTTCAAAAAAAAGACGGGAAGAGACTTCTCCATATTATTCGTAGACAATACAGCCCACATAGCCATATCCTACTACAAAAACCTCTTAGAGCCGAGGATATTCAGAAGTCTACTGGATTTCAAACAGGTGGAGCAGTATTTCCACAACATAAAGTTGGCAGTCGACGTCGTCGAGGATTTAAATCTTAACACGCGAATATGGGGTAAGGAATAGAGATGAAAACCGCTGAGGAGTTTAAGTCGTTGTATGATGGGCAGCTTCTTCCGGAACTGAAGGCCCTTGATGCTCGGCGGAAGAAGGTGGCGTTGGGTGTTGTGGCCCTTGCTGTTGCTGTGTTGGCTGCGATTGCGTTCACCATCATCATGTTGGTCATCGGGACCAGATTCTTCGAGGCACAATATTCCGTCATTTGCTGCTGTCTTGGATTCCTCCCAGTCATACTGTGCGCGACCATGTGGGCCTTCGGTTACGGCAGGATTACGGGAGGGTATGTGAGCGACTTCAAGAGCCAGATTATCGCAAAGATTGTGAGGTTCATCGACGAGGGCCTCACTTACGAGAGCGGGAAGACAATCTCAAGTTCCGCGTTCGTTGGTAGCAGGATATTCCTTCAGAGCCCGGACAGATTCCACGGCGAGGACTATGTTAGCGGCAATGTGGGGAAGACGAGGATGGAGTTCTCTGAGATACACGCAGAGTATAAGACTGAGACAAGGGACAGCAAAGGACATAAGCACACACAGTGGCATACGATATTCAGGGGCCTGTTCATCATCGCCGACTTCAACAAGAACTTTAAGGGGTTGACTGTGGTGTTGCCAGACACCGCGGAGAAGCTCTTCGGCAGCGTCCTTGGGAAGATGCTACAGTCCCACAACTTCATGCGCGACAAGCTCATCAAGCTGGAGGACCCGGAGTTCGAGAAACTGTTCGTCGTGTACGGGGACGACCAGGTTGAGGCCCGCTACATCCTCTCCACGAGCCTGATGCAGAGGATTATGGAATTCAGGAAGAAGACTGGGAGGAACATTTACCTTTCCTTTGTTAACAACAACATCGTCGTCGCATTACCATATGGGAAAAACCTCTTTGAGCCGAGGATATTCAGGAGCATCGTCGACTACAAGCAGGCTGAGGAGTACTTCGAGAACATCAGGCTGGCTGTGGAAGTGGTCGAGGATTTGAACCTGAACACTAGGATATGGGGTAAGGATTAGGATGGCGCTTGAACTTCTCAGAAGGTCTTTAGAGGATGCTAAGGTCATTAGGAGGGGGGAGTACAGGTATTTCGTACATCCACTCACTGACAGCATACCTCCGATTAGGCCTGAGCTTATGAAGGAGGTCTGCGATTCGGTCATAAGGCATGCGGACCTGGACGTGGACTACATTGTCACAATGGAGGCTATGGGAATCCACATATGCGCAGTCGTCTCCCAGCTCACAGGCCTCCCATTCAACATTATTAGGAAGAGACAGTATGGACTCCCTGGGGAGATTGTGTTGGACCAGACCACCAGCTACAGCAAGGGCAGCATGTACATAAACTCTGTCAAGAGGGGGGATGTGGTGACCATCGTGGACGCGGTCGTCAGCACAGGAGGCACGTTAGTCGCGGTCATAAAGGCCCTCCAGTCAGCTGGCCTGCTGATAAAGGATGTCGTGTGCGTGATAGAGCGCGGCGACGGCGTAAGGGAGGTTGAGGAGGAGACAGGATTCAAGGTCAAGACTCTAGTGAAGATTGAAGTCGGCGAGAAGGTCAGAGTACTTAAGGTATCGGATTAAAAAAGCAGGAGTGCGAGTATTAACTATGGCAGCAAGCAGAGTCGAAAACCCTGATGAGATTAGGACTATCAGGGACGTTGTCGGGCCACCCATCGAGGCTGCCGCACTGGTTGAGGCATCCCATGGGGTGTTGCCGAGGGAGATGAGCCCGGTTTCGAAGCAGCTTATGAACAACTCTAATGCCGCTATCGGGAATCTTCTGAAGAGGAGTCTTGCATCGTGCATGAGGCTCGCTAAGACGTCGTTCGGCAGCGTAGCCAAGGTGTTCAGCGTGTTCGACAGGTTGAAGAGGATAATGGGGGGGATTTAACATGGACGAGCCGACTGACAGGGGGCTTGCGATACAGGGGATTACGAGGAACGAGTACGACTCAATGAATCCTGAGGCTAAGTCGATGATAGCTGCAAGGACGAGGAGGATTGTCGAACTCTCGAACATAACTTTGGCGGCAGACCTTCTGAACGCGATGGCGGATGTGGACGATGAAAGCAGGGAATACATCGCCGAGACAATCGATGGGAAACACCCAGAGTTCGAGGCGAAGATTAGGAGCCTGGTGAACGAGTACTTGAACGCGAACGTGGAGTCGAAGATCGGGGACTATTACAAGATAAAGTACGGCGGCGCAAGCGTAGTGGAAAAGAAAGTGGAGGACAAAACTCCAAGATATTCTGAGAGAATCGTAGAGCCTGCTGTTGCCAAGCCTGTACCGGCAGCCAAGCCAGTTGAGGCGCCGTCTCCTGCTGCACCACGGATGCAACCGTCAAACCCGGATGAGCGCAGAGGCAACATCGCCGTGATTATATCACAGTTTGAGAAGACTAGTGTCGAGTCTGTCATGAAGGTCGACTCTGACGTCATAAGGACTATCATGACTATCGCGGATGAGAACATGCAGTCAGGCGTGACTGATGAGAGCGTTTGCAAGGCATGCGAAGCAATCATTAGGGAAGGCTCGCAAGTCCAATATTACATGGAGGCCCTCATGCCAGAGCACCGTGAGAGGCTTTTAGGTTTGGCAAGGGTTAGTTCGTAGTCGCTGCCTCCAGGTTGTGTGGCGTGATTCTATCGTGTGAGAAACCGATAAGTATTTAAAGAGTCATGACAATATCATATCTGTCATGAAAGAGATGGGGGTCGGATACGAGAAGGAATTCAAGGAACAAGCAGGAAACGTAATCCAAGCCATAAACGAAATAAACGACCCAGTCGCAATAGGCGTGATGCTATACTCCCTAGTCGAAGAGCGCAAAAGTTCAAACCTAATCTTCAGGAACCTAAACGCGAAGATAGACTCCCTCATAAGCAAGATAGAACAGTTCGAAAAGAGGGAGACGACGCCGCATGCTGCCCAGACGGCAGGACTCTCCGAAAGGGACGTGGAAGTCCTGGAATACGTCAAAAAGGAAGGCAGAGTCTGCGCAGACAAGCTCAAAGACAAATTCAAATACAAAGGCAAGAACGCAGCCAGCGCGAGACTATCCAAGCTATTCCACGAGGGAATACTAGAGAAAGAATACGCAGGCCGCAAAGTGTACTACAAGGTAAAGTAACACTTATTACATCACCCCAACCACCCCCCACCCCCAGCTGAACAAGCTGGGGGTGGATCCCTCTCACATCACTCCAAAAAAAAAGTGTGGGAAAAAAAAGCCATCGCATAACAAAAAAACCCCGCAATATAGGGTTGCGGGACAGGATCACATCACTTAGATGTGGTAATTCAGCCAACCACCCCCCACCCCCGGCTCAAAAGGCCGGGGGTGGACCAATGGGGTGACTTCTCAAATCAGGTTTCCTATGAACCAGTTTTTGTCGAATTCTTTGAGGTCTTCGTATTTTTGGCCTACTCCGATGTAGATTATGGGTTTTCCTGTGGAGTGGACTATGGAGAGTGCGCTTCCTCCCTTAGCGTCCGCGTCCATCTTCGCGAGTATGGCTGCGTCAAATCCTACGGCTTGGTCGAATGTGGCGGCCTGTTCTATGGCGTCGTTTCCTGCTAGGGCGTCTCCGATGAATAGGGTCATGTCCGGTTTGTTGACTCTGATTATCTTCTTCAGCTCGTCCATGAGGTTCGCCTTCGAATGCATCCGCCCGGCCGTGTCAGCGAGTATTACGTCGATGTTTCGCGCCTTCGCGTGTTCGATTGCGTCGTATATGACTGCGGCGGAGTCGGCTCCCTTCTTGTGGCTTACGATTTTAACGCCGAGCCTCTGGGCGTGCTCCTGGAGCTGCTCTATGGCCCCGGCGCGGAATGTGTCTCCTGCTGCGAATACCACTGAGAAGCCGTTGTCCATGAGTAATCGGGCTATCTTCGCCATGGTCGTCGTCTTACCTGTCCCGTTGACGCCGAGGAGTAGTATCTTGTACGGGCGCGGCCCATTTCTGACTGATTCTATGAGGTTCACTTCCTTTTTCGGTGTGAGCGTCTCCTCCAGCACCGATTTAACAGTCGCTTTAATCTCATCGGAGGCTGACCCGCCCGTAACCTCAAGGCCTATTAGTCTTTTCTTCAGTTCAGCGATGATGTAATCGGCTGTTTCGACAGACACGTCGCCTTGCATCAAATCGGTCTGCAACTGCCATAGGGTGTCTTCAACGTCTGATTCAGTCAGCTTGGCCTTTCCTGTGACCGCTGCCTTTATCTTCGTCGCCGCGGTTATCTGATGCTCTGTGGTGTCTTTGACTCCGCCTACGAAGGAGCTTAGTTTCTGCTTCAGGAATTCGAACATTTTCTACCCGGACCTTGCCTGGCCCATCATCTCCTCTGCTTGGCCGCTCATGGCGTTGAGTTTAGTCCCGAGTTCAGCCATCGATTTCTGGAGGGATGCATGGGATTCTGCCAGTTTTTTGGCTCGTTCTCTCAGGGTCTCGGTGGCGTCAGGCAGCTTCTTCTCAACGTACATCTCGGCGCCTATTCCGAGCATGACGTTCTCGTTGTCTTTGAGTGCGGCCCGCATGTATGAGCCTGCACCGAGGGGCATCATGACTTCGGTGCCTGGCTTCTGGTCTTTTATGCTGTTGAGCGCCTCGAGTGTCGAGTTGAGTTCAGCTATCGCGGACTCTATCATCTGCGATTGTCTGCCCATCTGGTCCATCTGCCGTTTCCCGAGTTCAAGCTGCATCAGGATTTTGTTGATATCAGGTTTCTGTTCCATGTTAGAGGTATTCGGCTTTCCCCTTCCTGCCGACTATGACGCGCTCCGGCTGCCTGACCGCGAATATCCCGTTCTCGACTACGCCGGGTATGTTGTTCAGCTCCGTCTCTAGTTGAAGCGGGTCCTTGAAGTCCAGGCCCGTCGCATCCAGTATTATGTTCCCATTATCTGTTATGAACTTCGGCCTCTCCTTCACTTCTGCGCCGAGTTCCTTCAACTCGTATGCGACGTACGTTTTCGCGAACGGTATGACTTCGATCGGGAGCGGGAATTTTCCAATCTTCGCCACAAGCTTTGACTCGTCGACTATGCATATGAACTCGGCCGCTGCTGATGCGACGACCTTCTCCCTTGTCATCGCCCCGCCTCCGCCTTTGATTAGGTTGTAGCTTTTGTCAGCCTCATCAGCCCCGTCGACGTAGAGGTCGAGTATCGTCTCCTCCTCGCCCATCGTCGGCTTGATGAGGCTATCGAGTGTGACAAGTTTCAAGCCGACCTTCTTGGCCAGCTCCTCTGTGGCTTTTGAGGATGCGACCACCGGGCCGGGGTACTTCCGCCTCCCCAACTCCTCTATGAAAAAGTTCGCAGTGGAACCGGTCCCAAGGCCTAACTTCATCCCGCCCTTAACCTCTCGCACGGCTGCGAGAGCAGCAGCCTTCTTATCCTCATCCTGAGCCTTCGTTGATGCCATTCTGGGTTAAACAATAAAGGGTTAGCATATAAAAAGGGGATATATCCTCAGGTTTCCCTAATTTATTTGATACATGATGCCCAGGGAGAAAAAGGCTCAGAAGGGGCGTAAGGATGAGGCTGCGCTCATTGACGAGAGGGTGGGGGAGTTGAGGAAGGTGCTGACCGACGAGAACGTCGGGAGGATTGCGGAGCGTGACTGTCTCCTGAAAAAGTCTAATCTTAAGGCCTTCATCGACGGCACACTCTGGAGTGGGGGTGTGAAAAGACGCGAGGACATAATCCTTGGTTCATGTGACTTGGGCAACGGCTTCAGCATGGAGATGTCCAGGTCTAGCTTGTCGAACCCGCAATGCTTCGCATACTTTAACCTAAAGGACGGGGAGCAGGCAGTTGGCGACCTTACGCTCATTTTAGACCATGACATAAATCCTGGGTTCATGGGATGGGACATGCACGTCCAAACCTACGACCCGTACAAGACTGCTGGTGTGGCCGATTTCATGCGCAGGGTCGCGGAGAGGCTGTGTTTGAAGTGTGATGTGCGTTACCTTACCGCACGGGCCGAGCACCCGGCCACGTTGGTCAACTTCGCCAAAAACGGGTACTGTTTTGTGTCCAACACCGAGGCTGTCATCGGAAAGCATGGACTGCCTAGACTGGAGACGATTCAACGCAGGGACATAGACCAGGTTATCATTGATGCGGGTGATCTACCTAACCCCGACATGAGGCGGTCCTTCTACGAGCGTAAGCTTCCGGGGCTTATGTACACACCATATGAGCGGGACGGGAAGGAGGGTACTATATGGGACGCCGTCCTGTTGGCGAAGCAGTTCCTAGAACCGCGGAAGATACCTGACTTCGACGAGAACCTTGTTAGGCAGGATGAGGAGGTAACGTACGGCGAGTACCTGAAGCGGAAAAATAGGTCAGCCGACAAACGTCGGCCTCTGTGATAGCATCCTTGGTAGGGGTAGTCTTCTGTAGGGTTTGTTTTTGCTTTGTTCTTTCACGTCGACTGCGACTGCTTCGGCGACGATGGTCTGCTGGTCTTTCTCGCCTCTCACCCTGACGCTCACCTTCCCTGATTCAATCTCCTTCTCTCCAACTACTATGACGTATGGAATCCATTCCCTTTCCGCGTCGCGTATCTTCTTGCCCATGCTCTCGCTCCTGTCGTCGACGTCTACCCTGATTTCCTTCTCCTCGAACCTGTCGGCCATCCTAGTGCAATGGTCTAGGAATTTCTCTGAGAGGGGTATTATCCTGATTTGGGTTGGTGCGAGCCACACTGGGAGGCTGGCTGTGCCCCCTGATTGTGATGTCATGTACGCCTTCTCCAGGAGGGCGTATATCACCCGTTCGATAGCGCCTGAGGGTGAGCAGTGGAGTATTATCGGATGCTTCTGGGTTCCGTCCGAGTCGGTGTACTTTATGTCGTAGCGTTCGCCGTTTTCGACGTCAATCTGGTCTGTTGAGAGGGCTGATACCTTGTCAAGGGCGTCTACGAAGTTTAGCTCGTATTTGAGGACGAAGTAGAATATCCTCGAATCCCACATCTCAAAGAGGACCGGTTTACCGAACTCCTTCGCAAGCCCTTCGACTATGTCCTTGTGCTCCTCATAGAAGTCTCTGGTCACGCGAACCCCCATTTCAACATCGTCCCTTGCCAAGCCGACTCCTTCGATTGTCTCCAGGCAGAGCCTAAGCCTGCGCTTGTACTCCTTGATCGCCTGTTCGAATCCGCCGCAGAGCGCGTGTACGTCAGGCATCGTGAACGCCCTCAAGCGCCTGAGGCCCGTGAGTTCACCGCTCTTCTCCCGCCTGAACGAATACCTTGACAATTCATAAGGCCTGAATGGGAGGTTCCGGTAACTTAAGGTCGCGTCGTGGGCCATGAGGAACTGTCCGAAGCAGGCCGCGAACCTGAGGAAGAATTTCCTGTCTTCGCTTTCGACGATGTACTGCCTCGCCGGGAACCTGTTGAGGTATTTTTCCAATGTCGGGTGTTGGAGGTCGTACATGATTGGAGTCTCAACCTCTAGTCCGCCGTATTCGAGCACCTTCTGTGTGACGTAGTTTTCGAGTAGGGCTTTCACCATCCGCCCTTTGGGGTAGTATCTGAAGTTGCCGGGGTCGCTTGCTGGCTCGTAGTCGACGAGCTCTAGGCGCCTCATCAGCTCGATGTGCGGCGGGGCCTTGTC
>JAZDIN010000006.1:0-28655 GCA_043804895.1 Candidatus Altarchaeota archaeon | reverse complement strand
GCTTCCTGTCAACACACCAAATATTATCGTGGATATGCTGCAGCACAACAGTATGAACATTATGTCTGATATCCCCTTAGAGTATCTTCCGTATCTCCTCATCATGAGCAGGGAAATTGACAGTAGAATCAGACCGTACATTGCGTCTGCTATCATGAATCCTGTGAAAATCACGAAGGTCGGCGCGGTGACGACTGTAGGGTCTATCTGGTTGTATCTGGGTATCGAATACATGCGTGTGAACATCTCAAACGGTTTGAATATGGATGGGTTCTCAAGTAGACTCGGTGCGTCCTGCGGCTCCCAATCTATCTCAAAAGAGGAGAGTCCGCCAGCCTCCTCCTCAATAGCGTCGACGATCCCCTGGCAACGTTTTCTTGGAACCCACATCCTCAAGTAAGACACCTTATCTGTTGACCCTAACCTGTTAAACACGGTGCATCTCTCCTCCTCTAATCTCCGAAGTTCATCAACTACGTGGAGGTAGCTGTTCCTATCCACATAAACTTCCTTGAGTCTTGCAGCCAGCTTACCAGTCTCCTTCTCAAGCTTCACAATACGGGTTTTAGTCTCATAATATGCGTCCATGAATGTCCCGTCGCCTTCGACATTCAACTCCTCAAAGCCAGACACCCTGAGAACCTGCTCAAGCTCGCATGACCTCTCTTTCATGACGTGGACTGCTATCACAATCCTGTGTTTTTCTCTGACTAAGGCTGTGGCGGCGCACTCCCTGTGGAATTTCTCCTCCAGACTCCTCACAAGCGTTGTTTCACCATCCTTCGGTATCACGCCAATGACAGAGCGCAGGAATACGCTTGATGTGAAGTGACTTACCGGTACCTTCAGTTCCTTAACAGGCTCCAGCTTTACTAGGGTTTCAGCAAGCTTGTTTTTTGTTTCACCTGCCTCCTTGAGTCTCTTTATGCTGGTATGTACGTCGTCCTCGACTATTGCGAGAATCTTCTCAGCCTTAACCTTCACTCTGCCAAAGCTGCAGTCTTCAACTTCTCTCTTTTGTGTCCTTCTAACATTCAGCACTCCCTCCAGGAAATCTACTCCTCTTCCATACGGGGCAATTGACTCTATAACTGACCTGGCCCTCGCAAGAAGCGCTGACACCTCATTAGCCCTCTGAAGCGGTGCGTCCCTTCCAATGTCAGCCTTCTCAAGCTCCTCGTTGGAGAGCACATCCACCTGTGCCACGCCTTCGGCGCGCAGCCGGCCGATAACATCGTCTTTTATCTCCTTGGCGATTATGCAATCCAGCCTGCACATGCGAACCGGCTTCAGCATTCAAACACCCAACTCCTTCAATATGTGTGCGGCAGCCTTATCAGAATTCTTCGTGAACCTCTCTCTGAGCTCCAATACGCTCTTCTCAGTCTTGTCTCTAATGTCTGTAGCCTCAGCTTCAGCCTTAGCCTCGGACTCCCTGATAACCCTCTCAGCATCAGCAGTCGCCTTCTTCACCGCAGAATCTAACTCCCCCCTCCTCGCAGCCTTAGCCTTCTCAACCTTTTCAGTACTCTCTGTCTTGGTCTTTTCGAGCTTTGCTGCCAGCTCCTTTTCGAGTGCCTTAATCCTGTCAAGCTCGTTCATAATATCGGTTGAGATATTGTGAATGGACAGTTAAGAACCTTGGGGCTCACTCCTCTCCCCTAAGTATCTCCTCCATCACCTTAGCGTAGCCAGGTCTTGTTATGATTATCCCTATCAGGACGCCGATTATGGTAGTGAATGCGAAGCCTTTGAGCATGCCAGCTCCGATTCCCAGCAGGGGTATCATAGCTGCCACAATCGTCGCGGCTGCTGTGAAGACTATTGAAAAAGCCCTCTTAATCCTCTCTGCTATGCTCAGCGCCTTCTTATGTCTGCTCCTCTTCAAGGTCTCGTCTGTTATAATGATCTGGTCGTTCACTCCTGTTCCGACGGATGCAATTATACCTGCTATTCCTGCCAAATCCAGTTCCCAGTTTATGAATGCTGCAAATCCGAGGATGAGTACTATCTCCCCTATCCCCGTGAACATAACTGGCACAACGATCTCCGCCCTCCTATACCTAAGGTATATGACTAATGCGACGGCAGCGATTGCGACAAGCCCAGTGTAAAGGCTGTACAGCAGGAACTTCCTACCGAGTGTCGGAGGAGTAGTGGACTTAGACTCCACAGTCAATCTGACGGGAAGGTTCCCTGACGTCAAGAGGACCTTGTTGTTTTGCACCTCAAGCCTCGCATCCTCTAGTGTGGATGAGGTTCCTGTAATCCTTGCCTCATAAACGCATTCCCCGCGGGTGTCAAAGTCCAGCCTCGGTGAACTTTGGAGGCCGATGAGTTGTGAAATCCAGCTGGTATAGGAACGGTTGCCTATGGCGTCCCTCCTGGTCTTGAATCCCTCCTCCTCTAGCCTATTCCTCAGCTCGTCAGATATCCTACCTTCGTCGCCTGCAAGTATCACTTCATAATACCCCTCAGACTTCAGCTTCATGAGCTGCCCTAAAGTCTGCGTCGTGTTTGAAAAGCTCACAACCGGTATCCTTGACCTGTTCTGGATGACATCGATTGTCGTGTACCCGAAGAAGAATCTGTCTGAGTCGCTGGTTTCTGTTAGGTTGTTGAGGAGCTGATAGTCTCCCTCAAAGAAGACAATAGTTGTGTTCTCAGGCCTGTCTATGAATATGTCAACTGCGCTTCCCCTCTTGCCGTCGCCCACCTTTCCGAATCGGCATGCCCCGTCCTTGTTATGGTTTACAGCAACAGACCAGTAAAAGCCGTCCTGAAGCTTGTACAACTCAGTGCCGCTTGGTCCGAGGTCGACCTTAATCTCATCGCCCTTTATGGCTAGTTCCCCCTCTATCCTCTCCTCGAACCTGGCCTGCTGCTTCAGTATGTTCTCTATGTTTTCGATCTCCTCGGGTGTGGACTGCGCAATCTGTATCAGCATGTACTGGTCGCCCCAAGGCCTCACAGGTATGTCCTTCAACCCCATGCTGTTCAGCCTGTTCTCGAGTATGTTCTTCTCCAAAGACATTATCTCCGAAGTCACCTGGCTTTCAAGCCTCAACTGTATCTGTGTGCCGCCTGCGAAGTCCAGCCCATAGTCGAGCCCGTTCCCGAAGCCCAGTCCCATGTTCTTGTTGAGTTGTATCACGTTCGATATCAAAAGCAGGGATATGAATATGCACACGAGAGGCAGTATCACCTTCCAATGGGAGATTGCCTTAATCATCTTCTCCTCCGAAGCAGCTTCATGTGCCTGCCGCCTGACTCAACATACCATTTTATCATGCCCGCGTTAGTCAGCCATGTCGCTGGTATGTCTGCCAATAGGCCGATTATTAGAACTGCTGCTATGTTGCTCCAAAGCGGAATCTGCGTCAGTGTGACGGATATGATGTATATTATCACTAATGCAGTCAGGGTCGTGCCTGTCATAGTCAATCCTGTCTTCACTGCGTCATCGACGAGCTCGTCGAACTTAGCTGACCTGTCTTTCAAGGTTCTTGTGGTTAGCATGATATCTGTGTCCACTGAGTAACCTATGAGCATCAGAAGCGCGCCTATCGAGGCTGGCTCAAGCGGTATGTGGAGGAGGCTCATCCCCCCCAGGGCTATTAAGATGTCGCAGACTGCTGCCTGTATGACTGCGACGCAGGGTATGAACTCCCTGAACGCAAAGAACACAACAATCGACATGAGTACGAACGAGGCGAAAAGTGCCTTGAAGCCCTGGCTCCTGAATGTCTCACCTAATGTGGGGCCTACAGAGCGCATGTTAAAGTTCTTTTTCGCAAGCTTGACTTCGACCTTCTCGGTAAGGTAGTATGATAGTGCGCTGTCGAGTTCCTCCTTGTTCAAATCAAGCGACCTTACTGTGAGGGTGCCATCCCCATATTCTAAGTCTACCCCGTACTTCAGCCTCTTCACAAGGTTTTCCTTCAGCCCAGCAGGCGGCTTCGTGGAAAGCTTCACTGTCGCGGTGTCGTAGTCTGTCAAATCGCCGGCGTATCTGGCTATTATGCCCTTCACTTCCTTGTTGTCCTCCAGGACGGTCGTAGTCTGGATGTTAAGTTTGTTCATACCGGTGTTCACGTCAAACCCTACGTCAGCTTTCACGTCCTTCAAGCCTGCAGCCTCAAGCTCCCCGGTGATGGCATTAATCTTGCCCGCGTCAATACTGTTGTCTGTCAGCGCGTCCATCCACATTCCGCCCTTAAAATCCAGGCCGTACTCTAGGCCGTTGAATAGTATCACGACGACAAACAACGCGGCAACTGCAGGAGTCAATGCAGCAAGCAACCTGTAGTCGAACTTTCTGACAAGGTAGGAATACGTCTCGTCGAACATGGTGAAATATATAGGGCAAAACGCTTAAAAACCAGGCGAAAGCGTGGTATTTATCCACCGACATTGATATTAGTCTACTCTATGGATGACTGGTTTTACATTGCGTTGATTAGTGCGCTCCCGTGGATTGAGCTTCGGGGAGGCATACCGTATGGGATACTGAAGGCAGGGTTCAACCCCCTAATGGTCACCATTGTAGCTGTAGCGGCCAATTGCGCGATAATCTACCCCGCTTTCGTGTTCCTGGACTGGTTCTTCGACCTGATGAACAAGACGTTCATGGGACGGTTCATAGAAAAGACCAGGCAGAAGGCGCGGCCGTATGTGGAGAAGTACGGTATGTTGGGTCTTGGAGTCTTCGTGGCAGTCCCCCTGCCCGGAACAGGCGCATATGCAGGCGCCCTCGCAGCTCACCTATTTGGCATGAAAAATAAAACGGCGTTCATCTCGATTGCTGCGGGCGTATTCGTAGCTGGCGTGGTTGTACTACTAGTGACGCTCTTCTTCCGCGAGAGTCTCGGTTTCCTCATAAAACTCGTCTGATGACGGCTCTTATATTACTCGACGCAATATTCTATTGATGTTCAAGAAGATAGTGGTAGGCGGCACGTTCGACGGCCTCCACGGAGGCCACAGGAGTGTCCTTAAGACTGCATTCGAGAATGCTGACTCGGTTGTGGTCGGCCTCACAAGCGACGAGTTCGCAAGCAGGTTCAGGGTGAGGGATGTAGGGTCATATGTCGAACGGAAGAAAGCTTTGGAATCCTTTATAATGCAGTTCAAAAAACCCTATAAGGTTATTGAAATCAGCGACAGCTACGGGATAGCTACAATCGACAAGGACATAGACTGCATCGTGGCCAGCGAGGAGACCTTGCTTCGGGCTGAGGAGATAAACACGATACGGTTCAAGAAGCGCCTGCCGAAACTCACAATCCTCGTCGTGCCCCTCGTGCTTGACAAAAACGGGAGGCCGCTCTCAAGCGGAGGCGAAGGCCATGATTGACGAGACTGTGTTCATAGCTGATGGAGCTAGGATTGTGGGTAGCGTGTCCCTCGGAGAATACTCCAGCGTGTGGTATAACGCCGTCGTCCGGGGGGACCGAAGCAGGATAGTAGTTGGCAAATACAGCAACATACAGGACTGTTGCATAATCCACAGCCCAGAGCAGTTCCCTGTCAGGATAGGCGACTGGGTGACCGTAGGCCACGGAGCTAAAGTGCACGGAGCCGAGATAGGGGATAACGTACTCATTGGGATGGGTGCGATACTCATGAACGGGTGCAAGATAGGGTCAGGCTCTGTCGTGGCTGCAGCGTCAGTGGTCACCGAAGGGACAATAGTGCCTAATGGCTCCCTAGTGGCTGGCGTCCCTGCTAAAGTCATTCGAAAGCTAAGTTCGGACGAGGTTGAGAGCATAAAACAGAACGCCCTTGAATACAAGGCCTTGGCGGCGATGGCCAAGTCTCACCAGAAAAGATGATGGGTGTTGTCGGGCAGGTGAGGAATTCTATAGAGTCTGTCAAGGATTGGATCATCAAGGACTTGATTCGGCTCCAGAAGCCAGAACTTGACAAGAAGATTGACGAGATGCTGAAGGCGCCGAAGATAATGGTGAAGCACCTTCATGTGGGGGCGGGGGTCGGGAAGAAGCTGGGTTTCGCAGGCAAAGGTCTGAGTTTGATGCGAAAACTACTCTAGGTCCACTTGAGCTGTCCGAATGTTTCTTCGTCCTGGTTGTGCAGTATCACCTGCTCAGACTCCCTAACTGAGAAGTACTTGTATTTGCCGCTTATTTTAACCCGGTCTATGAGGTTGTTTTTCAGGAGGTAGCGGAGGTCCTCAGCCACGGACTTGTGTCCGCGCTCAAGCTTGTTGGCGAGCTCCTTCGCTGAGGCGGTGTTCTCCTCACCCAGTATGTTAAGTATTTTTTTGTGCCTTGGCTTCAAGTCCACAGGCTGTGTGTCTATCAACTCTATCCCCACGTTCAACTCCGAAGGCCCGTATTCCTCCTCCATGTCGCCTGCGTCAATAGAGTTCACAGACACGGCCGCTTCGTTGACCAGGTAGTTCTTGCACCCGTCGCATACGTGATTCCCTCCCGCAATCCACCGTAGCATCTGCTCCTTGCCGCAGCAGTAGCATAGGGCCGACACAGGGAAGTCGCTTTTTGCAACAGTCAACTCTGCCTTCTTAGCGTCAGGGGTTTCCCTCTCGCTCAAAAGATCGGCTAGTTCCTCAGAGGTTAGCTCGTTCAAAGTCATGCGGACGGTTCCGGTGGCGCTGCCGTTCATGTTATACGGGTCGTTGCCAATCGGTGAGTCCACCTTTATGTTGTCGTATGCCTTGAGACCGAAGTCCCGCATAACGGGATACCTTATCACCGCGGTCATCTTAGGCTCCACAGCCACAGGATCCGCGTACTCCCCCACAAGCTCATACCCTTTTATTACACTGCCTGCTGATGCCATCATCATCGGTATCTGGCTGGCGTTAACCTTGTTTTGCCTCCACTCGTCGGCTGAGGCTAGTCTTACAACCCTCAAGGCTGGTTTGACGTATATTCTGTCATCGCTTATGTTCTCGACCAGAAGCTGTATCTCATTCTTTAGCTTGTCGTATTTGACGTCTTTGAATTTTACGTCAGGCGTGACCTTCTTTAACCTCAGAACCAGGTAGGTGGCCAGTCCAATCCCGAATGCCAGATATACCGGCGTCAAATCCAACTTCATTTTGACATGACGCCAACCACCTAATGCCAAATATTACTCCTTCAAGTATATAAACGTCACGTCACAGTAGTATTTTAGGAGGTGGTATGTCATGGCTGAGAACAAAATCGGACTGGTCTTCCAGTTCTTCGCCAAACCATCGGTCGCGGCTGTGAAAATCACAGACGGCACGCTGAAAGTCGGGGATAGGATACACATCCTCGGCAACACGACTGACCTGAAGCAGATAGTCGACTCCATGCAGGTGGAACACGCGCAGATTCCTGAGGGCAAGCCTGGCGATCAGGTGGGTATAAAGGTGAGAGACAGGGTAAGGCCACACGACGTAGTGTACAAGGTGACGGAGTAACTTCATTCTCTCAAACACACCATGGCAGAACTCTTGCAGGGAAACCCTCCCCCAAGGGGGGATTTTGACGCCTGGAAATTATTAGGCTTTTTTGTTGGGTTTATGCTTCCCCTAGCAATATTATCAGTCCTTGCGTTAGTGGGTGCAACAAACATGCTACCCACTGATTTTGGATTACTCAGCACATTTGGCGGCGGTCCTGATGCCAGATTACCTACTCCAGTACCCGCTGCCGAGCAAATGTCAAATACGGGGGCGCAATTAATAAATTCTACTGCGGCATGGGGTGATGTGGGAGAAGAGGAACTTGAGCAGGTCTGTGATACCAGTGGTAGGTGTGTTCCAGACTGCAGGTCAAGGTATTACCCCGACAGTGACGGGATAGGCAGATGCTACGCAAGGTATGTGATTAAGAAGGGCTCAATACAGGCGTGTTTGGATGTACCGAAGTCCTCTGTGGGGAGCTGTGCCAAGTATTATAGTGTCTCGGTAAACAACTTCTCTGTCTGCACTGAGCTTGGGGAAAGAGCAAAACAGGACAAAGAGCAATTACAGCTCAAGATAAACTGTTACTGGGGGCTTGCTAGTGTAAACAATAATTTCTCATATTGTGATTACATCTCCGAGAAAGAATACATGACATGGAACTACTTTTGTGTAAATGACGTATTGATGCTTAAAAAAGCATATGGCCGTTTTGAAATCGAAATGTGCGAACATCATCTCTGGGCTATTTACCGGGACACCTGCTACAGGGACTATTCAACAAGGCCTGAACACTGTGACAAAATAGAAAGCGGGTATAGTAGCGACTGGTGTTTGCTGAATGTGGTCAAACTAACTGGGGATAAAAGCATCTGCGAGAAAATAACTGACGATATCATACAAGGCCATTGTTTTGCAGGAAAATACAGGTAGTCTCTCCCGTCTAAATCCGCTCCACTATCCTCTCAAGCGTCTCTGTCCTTCCGACTGGCATTATGTGGACTCCGCCGAGGCCTAGCGACTTTATCCCATCAATTATCTCAAGGGCTATTAAGATTCCTTCAGCTTGCTGGTCTTCTGAGTTGATGACTCTCTTGGCTGTGTCCTCTGGCACTTTAATCCCTGGCAGTTTGTTGAGGAATGTTATCATCTTCTCTGAGGCTAGGGGTATTACTCCGACTATCACCTTCGGTCTTATGTCTCCGACGAGCTTGTCTGCTTTCAGCATGAACTCCTCAAGCACTGTCGTGTCAAAGACAACCTGCGTCTGGAAGAACTTCGCGCCTGCCTCAGTTTTCCGCTTAACCTTCAGGACCTCAGGCTCCACCGGCCTCACTGAAGGTGATATTGCGCCGCCGACGTAGAATCCAGTCCTCGCATTCAATTCGACACCGAGTGGCGTCTTTCCCTCGTTCATCATCATAATCGTCCTAATCAGCGACGTTGCGTCGAGGTCGTACACAGGTTTTGCGTTCGGGTGGTCGCTTGCTCCTCTTTGGGGGTGGTCTCCAGTTAAAGCCAGGATGTTCTCTATCCCGAAGGCTGCGGCGCTGATTATGTCTGATTCGAGGGCGAGCATGTTCCTGTCTCTGCACACCATCTGGAATATTGGCTCAATCCCTTTCTGCTTCAACATTATGCTCGCGCCAAGGGAGCTCATGAACAGCCTCGCGCTTGGGCTGTCTATGACATTCACTGCCGTGACATTCTTCAAGCCTTTTATAACATTCACCTCTCCAATGAATTTCGTGGTGTCCGGCCCCCTCGGGGGCTTGACTTCCGTCGTCACAGTGAACTTCCTACCGATGGATTCTGACAGTCCGCTCATATTATACCCGGCATCCGTACCTTCGTGAAATCGTCGAGCTTCCCCTCAGAAACCAGTTTTGAATAAACCTTAACCCACACGCACGGTCCGCCCACCTCGCACATGCCGTTTTGGACTCCGCCGCATGGTCCGTTGAGCATGTTCTTCGGGCAGTCGGCTGCCACGTCAAAACCGGCTACTTTCTCCTTCACTACCATATTTCAACTCTTATACGAGATTACTTATTAATATCTGAGCATGCGTGTCCTGATAACTGCCGGCCCCACCAGGGAGTACATCGACGACATAAGGTTCATCTCCAATGAGAGCACCGGTTTGATGGGGTTGGCTTTGGCTGAGGAGGCCTACCGGAGGGGATTTGAGGTGACTCTCGTCCTCGGACCGACCAGCCTACCTACCATGTATGGTGTCCGGGTCATCCCTGTCGTCTCGTCAGAGGAGATGACTGAGAGGACTCTCGCAGAACTTGGCAACGGCTATGACATCCTCATTTCAGCAGCAGCTTTGGCTGATTATACTCCATTCAAAAAGGTGGGCGGAAAGATACGCTCCGGCGGTAAGCTGACGTTGAAGCTTAAGCCAACGAGGAAGCTGATAGTCGAGGCTAGGAAGTGTTTCCCTGATCTCAAGATTGTGGCTTTCAAGGCGGAGTACGGCGGGAGCGTTGATGAGATGGTGGGTGAGGCGAAGAAGCTCATGCCATGCGCTGACATGGTCATACTGAACGACGTCAGCAGGAACGTCTTCGGCTGCCATGAGACTGAAGCTTACATACTATGTGATGGCGTAAAATGCCTGCCTCGCATGCCCAAGAAGGAGGCTGCGAAGAAGATATTAGACTCGATAGGCGGTCTCCTGACGGGATGACTACCCTCACTTTGGAATCAACAAGGCCACTCCAAGGCTCTTCTCGTTCAGGTAGGCTATGACTAGGAGTCCGAGGCCGAAGCCAGCGTCTATTACCCACATGCTGCTGCCGAAAAGTATCCCTGTGACGCTTATCATACCTGCTATCATCAGAAGGCCTGAGGTTATGATTAGTACTCCGACGTAGAATTTAAAAACGTCAGACACTGTGTTGGCGGTCTGGGAGTATATCATGTTAACAGTGGATGCGACAAGAATGGTTAAAATCAGGTAGGGCGCCATGTTTTCTGGGTTGAGTATCAGCATCCCCACGGAGTATATCATGAAGATGGCGACCACGACGAGTGCTATCGGCCTCCTCCTCGTCTTCGCCATGTCCAGCACCCACTCCATGAACCCGACGAACTTGGCGGTCTTCAGGGATTTCTTGTATTGGTGGTACAGGAGCAGTGCGAGGGATATGAGGATCGAGCCGAGGAGGAAATTGAGCGCCTGCTCGTTAGGCATGTCAACGAAATCAGTCAACAGTTTGAGCGACAGAAGTACAGAGGCTAAGAGTATAATGTCCTCCCACAATTCAGTAAGGAGTTCGCTGGTGTTTTTTGAGAAAAGAGAAATTTTACCCTTCACCCTTTCGAGCCTGAGCTTCATGGCCCTTCTAGTGTCCCCTTTCGGTTTCTTCTCCACCCCCTCACATGCGGTCTCCTGGGCGAGCCACTGCGCCTCCACGTTCCTTAGCTTCTTTATGCCCTGTTTGGTTATCTTGAAGGACGTGTCGCCGAGCGAGTCGTCCATCTCGATTAGGCCTTCTTTCCTGAGTTCGCAGCCCCACTCCAGGATCTTCTCATAGCTGACCTGCATCTTCCTGGCGGCTTCGCTAGCCTTTATGGCGTTAACCTCCAGGATTAGCGCGAGAAGGTGTCTTGCGGTCAATTCGCCGTCCAGTTTCACGTCGATTTCGCCGTCTTTTTCACTCATCTTCTAGGGTAATAGTTCCCCCTTCTCAATCTTCTCTGGCAGATACTCTTCTGCAACGAACTCCAGGCTCTTGGAGGCTAGCGCCTGTTGTTCTATCCTCACGCCCTTCTCCTCCATCAGTTTCAGCTCATGGCGCCATTCCTTGGTCTGGAACCACGGGTACTGGAGGAGCTCGCTTATCCTCTTCTTATCAACGTCCTTAAGCTCCTCTGTGACCTTGTGGAGTCCATACTTCTCCACGTCACTCATGGTCATCCCCACGAACCTGCTCTTTGGCGTCCCAAGCCTCTCGCTCTCGTGCGCCAGTGCCATCGAGCCTGCCTTCACTACTGAATAAATATAATACCCCCACGGGTCTCCGTCTGTGAACATTATCATTGGCATCTTCAGCTCCTTGTTTATCCTGTTCAGGAGCCTGCGACATCCCCTCGCAGCTTGCCCTTTCGTGGAGACCATGATGCAGCCGTTCTTCTGCGGGTACTTTTCCTCAACCAGGCGGTCGAACATGGCGCCGGTTTCTATGACAAGGCAGTATTTGGCGTCCACCTCATGGAACTTGTACTGTTCGACGATGGATGGTATTGATAGTCCGCTTCTGCCGAGTTTGCTGCAGTCTATGAAGTCGCCGGAATCCTCAATCACGATGTTACCTATTATAGTTCCCTTGTCGTCTGCCTTAAGGTGCAATTCCTCCCTCAGCACTGCTAGCATAGTCTCCAGGTCGACTATCAGAGGGTCGCTCTCGTCCTGGCCTTCGAATGTGTTCTCCTTCGTGCCTGCGATGGTGTGTTTCAGCTGGTAATATAGTTCCCTGATGCTGGCGGTCTTGTCGCGGTCGACGAGCTCATGACATTTCGACGCTATCAGCATGGTTTGCATGAACTTCTTGGTGTGGGCGACGTTCATGAAATTCCTCGTTGAAGTCTTGTTACCCATCCTCAAGAGGTTGCTTTGCTTGTCGAACTTGATATTGCTGAGACTCCTCAAGGGGACTTGCATCTTCGGGACCTTGTCCTTCTCTATCGAAGCGGCTATATCGCCACCCAGGTCCACGAGCTTGGACATAACCTCCTTCTTCTTAGTCATCATGATTCCTCCGATTCAGAGCCTTTGATCTTCAGCTCAGGTTCCTCCTCCCCTGCGTCCTCCTCCTTCTCGGCCTTAAGTTCCAGCTTCAGTTTCTTCGTTATGAGCGTCTGAAGCTCCCTTGCGAGCTTCTTCTCATCCTTCCCAGTCAGCTTAGCGACGGCAGCCGCGAGTTCGGCGCTGTATTTCATGAGCGCGTTCATCCGCGCCTCCCTCTCAATGTCCCTGCGCATCCTGCTGTGGTAGCGCTGGAATCTACGTCCAACGTCCATCAGCGCCATTCTAATCTCCTTCACGATCTCCTCCTCCGCGCTGACGCTCTGTTTGCCAGCCGAAGTGTACGGAACGTACATGGAAACGAGGTTGACGAAAATTGTGACAGGGGTGCTCTCGAAGTCCTTAATGTCATAGCGCTTCCAGTCGACGCTCTGCACTGCCTGGTTTATCGCACACGCGCCTGCGTCAAAAAGGAGCGGAGTCCTGTTAGCGAATCTCATGACCTCGACTTTGCTCTCCTCCCCTGCCTCTCCTGTGGCGTTCCTCCCAGAGTTTCCTCCGAACGCTATGGCAACCTCCACCTGGAATGGCACACCCCCGCCGTAGACTGTTGGGCTCCTGGTCAAAACTGAGGAGAACTCTGGCTTCAATATCTTCAAGACGGCATTCTCTATCTGTTTCTCCCCTATGGGCCTCAGACCCTCAATCGGCGGCGCCATAAAATCTATGGTGTTAAAGGCCTTGGTTATCTCCTCAGCCTCGGCCCATGTGAGCTTGCGCGGGTTCTTCTTCAGGTCGAAGTTGACCTTACCTTGTATCTCATCAACCTTGGCGTTGCTGACCCTTGCGAATTCAGTCTCAAGGAAGCTTGACACCCTCCTTGCGACCGAACGCTTCCCCCTGTTCAGAAGCTCGTCGGTGTCCATCCCCTTCGGGTGCGGCTTCATCTCCTTCGGGGGCGTAGGCACCTGTTTGCTCGTCCTATCGAAAATGCTCTTCCTACCCTCCGGGTCTGTGAATATTACCTTCGCATGCGGGTTCGCTATTGCAGTCCTCCTGATGTACTCGTACGGGCTCCTCTCCCCCAAGTTGAACAGCACACCCTTGACTTCGCCGTGAATCTCAGTACCCCTCCACTTCTGGCTTATCACGTTGCTCTCGATTATGTCAGCCGCGTTCTTGGTGACGTCGACCATCAGCTTAATGTCGTTAACCTTCCCATCCCCTGTGCTGGTCACGATTCTCATCGGCTTGCCGGTCGTCATCTGACTGTACAACGTGACTCCAGCTACGCCGATTCCCTGTTGGCCTCTAAGTTGCACATTCCTGTGGAACTTCGTCCCAGCGAGCATCTTGCCGAAGACCCCTGAGATGTGCTTTTCAGGGATTCCGGGGCCGTTGTCGCGGCATGTGAAGCTGTAGTGCTCCTCCCCAACCTGTTTGAGCGTGATCTCGACGTCAGGCAGTATCCCAGCCTCCTCGCAGGCGTCTAGGGCGTTGGTTACGAGCTCGTGGACGATGGTCGTGAGCGAACGCACCTTCCCGGAATAGCCTAGGTGGGCTTTGTTCTTGCGGAAGAACTCCGTTATGGAAACCTCCTTGAAGTCCTTGAACAGATCGTCAGCAGACCGCTCCTTTATATCGTCATCTTCCTTCTCAGCCATCAATATCAACCATGAATGGAAAAACAAATCGTTTGTATCTATTAAGTTTCCGCCGTTATAAACTAATATCTCCTGCCCTTCTCCTTCTCAAGGAAACGGTACACGCTGGCGTGTCTGCTGCCTGTGAGCAGCCGGCCAGTGGCCTCCTTAGCCAACGCAACAGAATCAAAGCTGCCGATGAATCCGACGGTCTTCCCGTACACGCACACCATCGCTCCGGTCGTCCTTTCGATGAACTTCCTCGTCCTGCCGCTCTCCCCGATTATCCTGCCTTTCAGACGCTCCCTCGAATTCGGTGTGTCCGCGAAATCGCCTATCTCGACGAAATCCAGAACAAAACCGTCCTTCAAGAGCATCAAAGCCTTCTCAGGGTTGAATCCGCGGCCTATCGCATGCACTACGTCCTTCCCGACCCATTCTTCAAGCGGCTCGCCTTCGACCGTCACCTCACCATCCGCTATGCTAATGCTGCACTTCGTCCTCCCCTCAACCAGTGTTTTGGTGGACCCTTGGCTGCCTATGAGGACGCTCACACGCTCCGCAGGAATCTTCACATACTGCATCGGAAAATATCAACAGATACGCCAATAAATACGATATAATATACTGGTACCATATCTTATCTGATGTTCGAGGCCCTCCTTTATGATAAAGTGGATGGAGCTGTCAAGTGCCGGCTTTGTCCACATCACTGTACTATCGCAGACGGCCGCCGCGGCATCTGTGGTATAAGGGAAAACCAGGGGGGGAGACTGTACGCCCTCACATACGGCCTACCTTGCGCGCTCCACGTTGACCCGATTGAGAAGAAGCCTCTCTACCACTTCCAGCCTGGGTCGATGTCATACTCTGTGGCTACGGTGGGCTGTAACCTCAAATGCCGGCATTGCCAGAACTGGCAGATAAGCCAGATGTGCAAGAAGGGCGGGAAGATAGTCGGGGAGGAAGTCTCACCAGAGGCGATAGTCGAAGGGGCGCTGGCGTCAGGTTGCTCCTCAGTATCATACACTTACACGGAGCCGACAGTCTACATGGAGTATGCTCTCGACACTGCGAAGATTGCAGTCGACAAGGGCCTCAAGAACGTGTTCGTAAGCAACGGTTACATGACCGAGGATGCAGTTGAGTTGATATCACCCTACCTGCACGCAGACAACGTGGACTTGAAGAGCTTCTCAGACAAGTTCTACCGTGAAGTCTGCGGAGCAATGCTTGAGCCTGTGCTCAGGACGTTGAAGATGCTGGTGAAAAAGGGAGTGTGGGTGGAGGTGACGACCCTCATAATACCTTCACTCAACGACGGGAAGGACGAGTTGAAAGAGATTGCCAAGTTCATAAGTACCGAACTCGGTGATTTCGTCCCATGGCATGTGTCAAGGTTCCACCCCGACTTCGAGCTCACCAACCTACCAGCGACAGACGTGAAGGCAATAGAGGGCGCGGTGAAAATCGGAAAGGATGCTGGCCTCAAGTACGTGTACGCAGGTAATGTCCCCCACGGCAGGTACGAGAACACCTACTGTCCTAAGTGTGGTGAACTGCTTCTCGAACGCCATGGATTCTCGGTAACGTCAAACAAGGTAAAGGATGGCGGATGCACAAAATGTAAGACGAGAATCGAGGGGGTGTGGCAGTGAACCTGGAGGAGATTGCAAAAAGGATAACCCCCACGGCAAAGGAGCACGAGGATGAGATGAGGATAGTCGAAAGGATATTCAATATGCTGGAAGAATACCATGTGAAGCCGATACTCGTCGGTTCCCTTGCGAAAGACACGGACCTGGCCAACAACAAGGACATAGATGTCTTCATGCAATTCCCCCAGGATGTGAGCCGCGATAACCTCGAAAAAGAGGGTCTCCGCATAGGCAAGGAAGTGTTCCAAAAGCTTGGCGTTGAATACGAGATAGACTATGCCGAGCACCCGTATGTGAAGGGGATGTTGGGCGAGCATGAAATCGAGATTGTGCCATGCTACTTGGACGCGAAGGTCATGTCCTCAGTCGATAGGACGCCGCACCACACAACCTATGTGAAATCTAAGCTAGATGGGAACCGGCTAAACAGCGAGATAAGGCTTCTGAAGCAGTTCATGCGTGGCATAGGCGTATACGGTGCTGAGGCTAAGGTGGAGGGGTTTTCCGGATACCTTGTTGAACTCATCGTCATCAGATACGGTTCGTTCATAAAATCCCTTGAGGCGGCAAGAAGCTGGAAAATCCCGGAAGTCATAGACGTGGAAAGCCTCTGGGATGACCATGACGCCCTCCCAAAGTTCTTCACGAACACGTGCCTCATAGTCGTCGACCCGGTTGACCGGAACCGGAACGTAGCGGCTGCGGTGTCACCTGAGTGCCTGTCCAAGTTCATCGTAAAATCAGACGAGTTCATCCGAACCCCCTCCGAGGACTACTTCTTCCCGAAGGAGAAGAAGATGAGGGGTGAAAGCCAGCTGAAGGATGCGTTAAAGTCGCGCAAGTCCAAGTTCATAGCGTTCCTATTCAAGCACAAGAAAATAAACGTCAACACACTATACTCCCAGCTTAGGAAGACTGCAAAGCACGTGTCATCAGAGCTTGAGGGCTTAGAATTCAAGGTGTTCAGAAGCTCCTTCTGGACTAATGAAGAAGACGCCTCCGTCATACTCTTCGAGTTTCAGGTGTGGTCCCTCCCAGAGCTAGTCCACCACAAAGGCCCTCCAATCACACAGGACGCTGTCAACCAGGAGCGTTTCACCCAAAAATACAAGGACGACAGGCCTTACGTGAAGGACGGCAGGTGGGTGGTGGATACTAAGAGGAAGTACCGTGTAGTTGCCGACATCATGCCTGATATAATCTCAGACAAGAAAGGATTCGGCAAAAACCTGAGGGAACTCGGCGAAGCAGAGGTCCTCGAAGACGAGGCAGTATTCCGGCTCAAAGACCCGGGCTGGCTGAAATTCCTGAACGAGTACATGGATTAAGATTCTATTCGTCGTGTTCGCATTTTCCGTTTTGGCATTTGCTTTCAGGGCATACCTGTACTGGGGAGCGTGATATCCTATTTATGGTGATGCATTTCGCGTATGGGGTGTTCGGGCTCTGGCATATGGGGGTTATGGTGTTGGCGTAGACGCTGCCTTGGTCGCAGATGAGGTCGTCGAATGCCTCCCCGCAGTCCTTGTTAACAGAGCATGCGACCTTGAAAAGCGTCGTTGATGCGCTGGTTGACGTTGATGTGGCCGTGGTTGATGTAGTTGTTGAAGATGTGGGTACCGTACTAGTGGAAGTCGTCGTTGCTATAGTGGTCGCCGTAGCCTGGGTTTTGGACTCTTCTGCCAGGCAGCCGCATAATACTGCAATGGACAGGAGACACAGACATGTGATATACTCTCTCTGTTTCATCACATCTGACCTAGGATAATATTACCTTCGACAGCAGCTCCAATATTATGACTGCTCCAACAATCCCGAGGAGCATTTTAGGGTCCACTTTAGGCCCGCCTTCATCAACGTCAAAGTACCTTATGAGGCCTGCTCCGCCGGCCAGTCCCTCGCTTTTTATTTTCTTCAATGGTGGCATTTAATACACCAAGAGATATAAGGGTGTCTGGTTTAAAAAACAGCTATTCTGGTATCATGAGCATGTTCTCCCCATAGAACTTGTCGTATGCTTGTACTGCTGCCCTCACTACACCTAAGTCAGCATTCATGTTGTAGCCTGTTTCATGCTTTAAGTAACTTACTGGTTTTTCGTCTGACTTCACTTTCCCAATTAACTCAGGGATTCCTAAGACGGTTTTTCTAACTGTTTCTACATCGAGCTTTAATAGTCCCGCAACATCTGCTGCATCGACGCCCTCCAATATGCTCCTCACGTCATCCAATGACTTAGCATCCTGTACGGCCTTGTAGGTTTCATACGGGAGGGCCTCAATTACTGCCCTGAGTTTATTCTCATTGTCTCCCCCTGTCAGGTATTTTACCACGTTCTCTCTGTTTGCTCTAATCCATAGCCTATGCAAGTGGGATGCTAGCGTGTCCTGTATCCCCTGTTCCTTAGACAGAGCCGTGCCATTATCCAGGCACCAGTTGTAGGCGTAATGGACTAACGGCAGGGCCTTCCTAGCCGCTAATATGCTCTTCTCCTGCAGGTGCGGTGGCAGTTCACGGAAATCGGTTCCTGCGATGTCCATCTGGTACGGGGATTTCCTCCCCTCAACTCGTTTGTAGTTGCTTTTTCCCTCCCTTATCGCTGCCTCTGCTTTCCCATACCACTTTTCATCCTTCAAATCCTTCCACCGGGGCTCAAAGTTGCGGTTTTTCCTCCAGAGGTCGTGCATTATGGATGAAGTTTCAGCCTCCAACTCCCCTGCGATTAACATGTACTGAATACTCTTCAGTCTCAAAACCAGGTCGTCGTTTAATGTGAACACAGGCTTCTGGGCTTCCATTGTGTTACCAATCCCGCATTATGAGTTTAAATCCCTTCTATTCTCCTGTTTTAGCGAGCTACCTTGATTGGATTTCTGGCTTTTATTTTCGTATTCCATATACCTTGGTCCTCTTTGACGTTATCTGAGGTGTTTCACTATGTTGGTTGTTATGACTGGCGTTCCGGGTGTGGGCAAGTCCACTGTCGTCAAGACTGCCTTCCAGCAGGCGCATGAGAAAGGAGTGAAGGTGGATTATGAGATGGTGAACTTCGGCGACATGATGCTCAAATCGGCAGAATCAGCCGGTCTTGTGAAGCACCGCGATGAGATGAGGAAGCTGCCAATAGAGAAGCAGCATGACATCCAGAAGAAGGCCGCGACTGAGATTAGGAAGCTGGCTGACCGGAAGGGGATAATACTTGACACGCACGCTTCGATAGAAACTCCTAAGGGCTTCATCCCAGGGATGCCTGAGTGGGTGCTGAGGATACTCAAGCCTGACGTGATTGTCGTTTTGGAGAGTAGGCCGGAGGACATAAACAAGTTCCGTAAGAAGGACCTTGGTGGGGATTTCCGAAGGCGTGAGGTTGACAACCTCGAGGGTATCGAGAGGCATCAGAGCGTTAACAGGAGCATTGCGATGGCGTATTCGGTGTTTACTGGCACGCCTATAAAGATAATCTGGAAGCCGGAGGGCACGCTGCCTCAGGCTGCAGAGCAACTTTTGGGGGTCTTAAGTGCTTGAACTGACGTCGGCTGGCTACATGATAGCCTTGGTTTCGGCAGGCTTGACGCTTGTCAGCTCACTAGTCCGCCATGTGGTGTTGGACAAGGAGAAGCTGAAGGGGCATAAGGAGAAGGTCAAGCACCATAGGGAGCAGATTAAGGAGGCGCAGAAGAGGAAGGATGTGAAGGCGATGCAGAAGCACCAGCAGGAGATGCTGAACGTGAGCATGGAGCAGATGCATCAGGGTTTCAAGCCGATGCTGTTCACCCTCATCCCATTCATCCTAGTGTTCCAGTGGATGAGTGGCGCGTATGGGACGTTAGGTTACGCTTACAATGTTACAGTCACAGACCAACTTCCTGGGGGGGTCACATTCAACTCAATTGACTTAAGCCCTAACGGCAACCAAATAGGTGATACCCTCGTTTGGAATTGGAGCATCATCGAACCTGGGGTCTCAGGGGAGTTGAACGTCACGTTGACTTCTGAAGGCCAGATGACGGAATTCATACCTACGCCGTTGGCTCTCGAGTATTACCTGCACAACGGCAGTTTCGTTCGCACCGAAGCCTCTGAAGACGCTGTCCTGAAACTGAGCAAGACGCAGGTCCAGGTTAACGGTAATAAAGCAAGATATTCTATACTATACGGTAGCGTAGGCTCCACCACTGTCGCAACAATATTCGGCATGGAACACGGTTGGTTCTGGTGGTACTTCGCATGCAGCTTCATAACGGGTATGATATTCAACAAAATATTAGGCACTACATGAGGAGGATTTAAGATGGTCAAAAGAAGCATGAGGACAAGGTCTAGGAAGAAGGTCAAAATCAGAACGCCCGGGGCAAGGACGGTAACGCACTTCCGCCAGGAGAAAGCAGGTCACGTAACCTGCGGGCGGTGTAAGAGCCAACTGGGTGGAGTCGCCTCAGGCTCACCCACCTGGATGAAAAGCATTTCGAAAAGCCAGAGGATACCGGACCGCTCCTATGGCGGCGTATTGTGCCCGAACTGCCTTGACGACCTAGTCAGGTACGTCACTAGGATGGAAGCCAAGCACTCTGGGCCGGAGTACGCCAGCCTCGACATCGAGAGGGATTTCACAATCGAGAAGTTCCTTCCGAGGGACTGGTGGGGCAAGGTATCCTCAGGGCATATAACTAAAAAAACTCCTAAGGAGAAGCCGAGGACCAAGGTCAAGAAGGCTGCGCAACTGAAGGCTCATGCTAAGCCTGCCAAGAAAAAGCAAGGAAAAGCGAAGATCAAGTCTAAAACCTAACGAAGATGATAATCACTGTCGGAGGGCAGGCGGCATCCGGCAAGTCGACCCTCGCGAAGGCTTTAGCGCAACGGCTGTCCTATAAGCACATATCAGCAGGCAAGGTCATGCGGGAGATGGCTTCCGAGAAGTGTATGACGTTGGTGGATTTCTCAAAGTACGCTGAACGGCATCCCGAAGTCGACAGGCAGATTGACGGCAGGCAGCGCAAACTCGCAAAAGGAAATTGCATAGTTGACGGGAGACTCTCAAGATATTTCCTGAAACCCGACCTCAGCATATGGCTTGTCGCACCGGCTGATATCCGGGCTGAGAGGACCCTCAAGAGGGGGGAAAAGTACGCATCGGAGACTGAGGCTAGGGAGGACATCCTAACCCGCGATGAAAGTGAACGCCGCCGCTATATGAAATACTACAAGATAGACCTGGCTGACCTGAGCGCATACGACCTTGTGATAAACACTGGAAGGTTCAACGTGAAGGAGATGACCAAACTAGCCTTGGCTGCGGTGCGCTCTTTAAAATAGCAGGGTAATCTATTATACTATGGCCGGACCCTCTGACGAGCTGATGAGCCGTCTTCTGGCGATGAGCAAGCTAACCGGAAGCGAAGACGCTATGCTTAAGCTAATCTCAGATTATGAGCAACGTTACCCAGACGATCCCATGGTACACGTCCTCCTGGGCTGGTCGCTGACGCGCCTTGGCAGGTACGATGAGGCTGCTTCTTGTTTTGAGCGCGCTCTCGAACTGAACCCTAAGTCAGCTTGGGCTTATTTCAGGAAAGGGGAGCTTCTGCAGGTGCAGAGTATGTACAAGGAAGCCCTCTTATGTTACATAAAGGCTGTCAAACTGAAAATGCACAACCCAGACTTCTGGCTTAGTAAGGCCCTCATGGAAGATGAGTTAGGGAGGGTTGAAGACGCCTTACACTCATACGAGAAGTCTATAAGCCTGGGTGAGAAGTCAGGGTGGGGGTGGTTCTGGAAGTCAAGGATACTCCTCTTCCAGGAGCGCTTCGAGGATAGCCTTGAAGCATGCCTGAAGGCAATAGAACAAAACCCAGAGGAAGAGGAGTTCAGGCAACTGAAAGATATCGTCACTGAAAGGTTGGGCGAATAAACGCCAACTCTTATAGACGATAGCAAATGTATCTGAACTTTTGACAATGTACATTTGCTATCGAATATATCGAATGACATATAAATTCGGCTGATTTCCAACAAGCCAAAGTTCAACAACTTATGTCATTCGCTATATATTCTGAGCCGGCTAATCTATAACAATGGCAACCTCTAAGCGTGGGCAGGGTTCGCTAGAGTTCCTCATGACCTACGGGTGGGTGCTCTTGGTTATACTCGTCATAATGGTGGTCATGTGGCAGTGGGGCCTCTTCAACCTGGGGGAGCGAGTCGAGCCAGGAAACTTCGGCTTCTGGGGTCTCACGGTCCAGGGTAATGAGTTCATACTCAACGAGAACGGGCGATTACAAGTTAGTCTCCTTAACACTGTCGGAGCCAATGTAACCCTCTTGAAGGCTTCAGTCAGGGTAGAGAAGGAATCATCCGAATGCGACCCGTATTTAACATACTGCCTGACAGTCCGAAGCACACCGGTATGTGGTCCGTCAGCGCCTGGTAGCGAGTGCGTTATAGTCCCGGGCGAGTCAGCGGTGCTGGAGATTACGAACAGCAACTGGATGGGTGAATCTGGCAAAAGATTCGAGGCTCATATTGTCCTCACATACAATGACACGAGAACCGGGGCTAACACCTATCAAAGCTCTGGGAGACTCTGGGGCAACGTCGAAAAATAAGTCTACTCCGCTGCCTTCTCGCAGGCTTCTTTGATGAGCTCATTCAATGTTGGGTGGGGGTGTATAGTCTGAGCTACCTGTTCTGTGGTGAGTCTCTCCTTCACAGCCAGTGCGGCCTCTCCTATGAGGCTTGATGCGTGGGCTCCGAGGATGTGCACTCCGATTATAGCGTCGGTTTTGGAATCTGCTATGACCTTGCAGAATCCACTGCGCTCCCCCATGCACCTGGCTTTGCCGTTGGCCATGTAGTCTGCAATCCCTATCTTCGCCTTATCTCCTGCCTGTTTTTCAGTCACACCAACCCTGGCTACCTCGGGCGTTGTGAACACGCACCACGGCACGACAGAAAAGTCAACCTCAAAATCCTGGCCCATGATATTCTTAGCCGCGGCTTCAGCGCCTGCGTAGGCTGTGTGGGCGAGCTTCAGATTGGATGTAACATCGCCTATGGCGTAAACGCTCCTAACGTTCGTCCTCATCCTAGAATCTACTGTTATACCATCTTTATTGTGAACCACTCCAATGCCATTCGCCCCTTCTGGGATAATAGGCATCCTACCCACGGCAAGGAGTACAAGGTCTGCTGGTATGTCCTCGCCTGCGACTTTAACACTCTTCCCCTCCATGTCAACCGACTCTACTTTCACTCCTGTTAATACCCTCATCTCCTTGGAAAGAATCTTGTGTAGGGTATCCGAGACATCCTCATCCTCAGTTGGGAGTATCCTGGGTAAAGCCTCGACTAACGTGACATTGCTGCCTAATTTACTATATAATGAAGCGTACTCGCACCCTATGAACCCGCCTCCTATGACTACAATGTTCTTCGGAAGCTTTGACGATGTCGCCGCATCATCACCTGAAATCACATACTCGTGGTCTAATCCTATGCCAGGCAGCCCAAGAGGCTCAGACCCGGTGGCTACCACGATGTTCTTAGCCTGTATGACCCTCCCAGCAACTTCAACCTCAGTGCTGGACTTGATCTTAGCCTCTCCTTTGACGACCTCGACTTTCGCGTCGGACAGGAGCTTCTCAACACCCTTGCGCATGGTCAACGCGATTCTGTCCCTACGTTTGAAAACAGTTTCGGAATCTACGCCAGATGATTGAACCGAAATTCCGAATTCTTGGGCACGCCTGACAGTCTCATAGGCTTCGCAGCTTGCAACCAACGCTTTCGTCGGGATGCACCCCCTATTCGTGCAGACGCCTCCGAGTTCTCCCCTCTCGACGACGATTGCGCTTCCGCCGAGCTTCGACATCCAAAGTGCACACTCGTAGCCGCCAGGCCCTCCCCCAATCACGACGGCGTCATGTCTCATCTTTTGTCGTTCCACTCCATTGTAGAATACTTGCAGCAGTCAAGTTCGTGGGCGAGCCCAATCTCGCTTTCACTCGGGGCACCGTCCACCAACTTAAGCTTCAACGCCTTCGTGAACCCCTTCTTGAAGGCTTCAGCCGCAATATCGTACGAAACATCCTTCCTTAAAACACCTTTGACTGACGTTACCCTCTCCTTTACGTCCGCTATCAGCTTCCCCCTCAACTTCTCGCTCGGCACCCTAAGGAGTGAGAACATCCTGTCCACATCAACGTCCAATAGGACGGTCCCATGCTGTAGCACGCACCCCATCCGCCTCGTCTGCGCGTTCCCGCTGACTTTTTTGCCGCCCACGACTATGTCGTTCAACGGCACGAACTCGGCCTTTATGCCAAGCAACATGAAACCCTCAATCAGGCCGGAGCACACCATCCTGTACGATTCCAATATGTCGTCAGGGACTGCATCCTCCCTTGCGATGAAACTGTATGTCAGCTCCTTATCATGGTAGACTGCCCCGCCTCCTGTAACCCTCCTAACGACATCGACTTTGTTTAGGTAGCACGCGTCAACGTCGACCTCCTCGCGGAGGCTTTGGAAATACCCGACAGACACGGCAGCCGGCCTCCACCTGTAGAACCTTAGTGTTGTCGGACTCCTACCCTCACTTATGTGCTGCATGATACCCTCGTCCAACCCCATGTTCCAGTATGCCGTGTGCTCTCCTGTGTCGATGAACCTGCATCTCATCCCACTGCCCCCCATATGGCTTTCACGATGGAATTCACATCAACGCCGTAGAGCCTAACGTCAGCCAGTTCGTCAGCTACTATCCCCCTCACCTGGCTTAACCTGGCGCCAATAAGCTTACCCTCCAAACTCTCAAGCGCATCCTCAGGGTGCATGAAAAAGTCCCCGCACAACTTTATCTTCACTATCTTCTCGCTGTCATGTTGGACAGCGACCTTCAGGAGCTTACCACCCGGAACCTTCATGACAAACTTACCCATCATAAAATCGCCTTTAATACTTACGCCACATGATACTTATATATGGGCTTTTCGGGCGGTCCCTGGGATGTGGTCGCCGGCATAACGGCGGTCGCAATAACGGCGAAGGGTGTTGAGAAAATAACTGGAGGCCTTGACGGCGACAGCTCCGACGACGGTGAAAGTGCCTCAGAAGAGTAAACCCACGGTAATCAAGACGCCTAAGGTGTGCGCAGTCCAAGGGTGTCCGCTTTGCACTCCGCTCGGACTAGGCCTATTCTTCGTAGGATTCATGGTCGTCTTCTACACTAAATGGCCGTATCAGATAATCGGCTGGGTAGTGGTGGCACTCGCATACCTCCAAGCTATTGTGAAAATAAGATTCCAATAAGCTACTGCTGTACCCCAACCGTCGTGTTCCCTATCAGCGTCTTGTCTGCCATCGTCAACTCTGCGGTGACGGTGTAGTTGCCTGGATCAATCCCTGCGCAGCCTGTGCAGGACGGCATAGTATACCTGACCTTGATATGGTTAAGGCCTGCCTCTAGCGTGTAATTCTCCCTTATCCTGAGCCTCTCCACATTCCTCGCCATTATGCCGTGAACCCAAATCTCTGCTAACCCCCCAGTTTCCGATTCCACCGTCATATTGAACCACATCTTCTCGTTACTGTGGTAGAGTGGCTTCTCAGTTGAAACAACAAGGTTCCGCATAGCCTGGGGAGGGCATCGTTGGAACTCACAGTCCGGCCCAACCCTGCCAACTGTGCTCCCGTCCGGGCAAACCTTAGCCTCCGTCGTACAAGCCACCGGCTTCACAGGCTGCTGTTTTACCTCGCAGCCTGCGAATAGCACGACAGCAACCAGTGCAAACAAAACCATCCCACGCATGATATCAATTCTTCATCGGGATATAAAACTATAGTCTACTTAAAAGTTCAGTGAGTTCGCCGAGTGATTCTACCCTCCAGTCTCCTCTCATTTTTATGCCAACGGTCTTGCATCCTGCGTTACGGCCTGCCCCCATGTCAGCCTCTGTGTCGCCGACCATCAGCGTCTCATCAGTCCCCAATCCTAACATTTGGCAGGCTTTTCTGACAATCTCAGGGTCAGGCTTCCCTACTGAAACGTCGTCCCCCCCCAAAGCTACGTCGAAGCGGTCTTCCAGCCCAACAGTCTTCAACGTCAGGTCCATAAGATTTCTTGGTGTGTTTGTGACGATGCCTTTAAGGATGCCTTTTGATTCAAGATAATCAAGTATCCTCAGGCTGTCTGGGAAAAGGCGTACGCCCTCCATATTCTGCGGGAAGAACCTGTCATAGAGCCTCACCAGTTCGTCCTCACTAAGCATCGGGAAGAACCTTCTCACATCCTCAGAAGTCGACTCGCCTAAGACGCCATTGCAGAACTCATCATATGTTATCCCCGGCTGGCCGGTGTGTCCCCTCACCTGGTTGAACGTCCTATGCCATGCTGGAATCGAATCCACTATCGTCCCATCCATGTCGAACAGTATGGCCTTCAATTTCATCCTATCCCAGCTGCCTTATAGCTTGTCCTTGCAAGAGGCTCCGCCACCACCTTTATGAAACCATTCGCTTTCGCAGCCTTCCCATACTCCTTGAACTTCTCAGGTTTAATATATTCAACCACTGGCGTCTGTTTCCTCGTGGGCTGCAGATACTGGCCGAGGACGAGGATGTCGCAGTCGACATTCCTGAGGTCGTCCAACGCAGCCAGGATCTCACCATCCTTCTCGCCGAGGCCTAGCATTATCGACGACTTCGTCTTTATTCTACTGTCACTCTCCTTCGCCTGCCTGAGCGTCTCCAGGCTGCTTTCATACGACGCCCTCCTATCTCTCAGATTCTGCAACCTTTCCACAATTTCAATATTGTGCGCCACAACGTCCGGGCCGGCTGCGACGACGGTCCTGAGTTCCTCCCCAGTGTAGTCTGGTATCAGCACTTCGACTTTCGCCCCCGTCTTTTTCACAGCCTGGATGCATTCCGCATAGTGGCCCGCGCCTTTATCTGGGAGGTCGTCGCGGTCTACGGAGGTGATGACTACATACCTCAGTCTCAGTTTTTTAACCGCCTCGGCAAGATTCATCGGCTCGTCAGGGTCCACCGCTTTCCCGTGCGCACCTGAACTCACAGCGCAGAATGAACAATTCCTGGTGCAGGTGTCGCCGAGTATCATGAACGTCGCAGTACCCTCACCCCAACACACGCCTTTATTCGGGCATTTAGCCTCCTCACAGACGGTGTGGAGGCCGTGGAATCTGAGAGTGTTTTTAACATGCGAGAACTCACCCTCCCCTCCTAAGGAAGCCTTAAGCCAGTCTGGTTTGCGAGGGAACATTGAACAGGATATAGAAGGGCATGCTTATATCATGTCTAACATGCGCTTATGCTTGCGGTAATCTGCCCTCTCCTTCACTATAGCCCTCTCAGCACTGGTGATATACATCGCCTGAAGCTGGCTTAGTTTTACCCTACCATCTCCTATGTCTATCTCCCCTCCCGTAATCCTTACGGTATTTACTCCCATTCCACGGAGTTCTTCAATCACTAAATCCTTACGACCTTCCATCCCATCAACAGTATCCTTTGCGTTCCGTGTGTCATCCTTTTTAGACAAGTCTTCGTCCTCCAGGTATGGGGGGTAGCCTGAGCCGGATATCAGCTGTTTCTTGTTCCTAGCTAACCATGTCTTGTACGGCTCTTCAACAAATAGTAGTGGGGTGATATTTACTGCTTTGTCTTTTACTTTCTCCTCCTCGTCGAGTCCTGTCTCCCCCTTAAGGTAGCGTTTTTGGAATATCAGCTCTCTCTCCCCCCACGTTCTTGTTTCCTTATCATAGACGATTCCATGCTCTATCAGCCCTTTCATATCCCTCAGGCGGAGATTTTGTTCGCCGCCTGACTCACTTCCTTCAGCCAATGCCTCAAGGGTTCCCTCCAGGTGCCCTCGCAATGCCGCATAGTCTAGTGTTTGGAGTACTATCGCCAGCGTTAAGTCTTTTTTGGATGACTTCTCAATGTGCTTGAGGACCTCATCTATATTCTCCTCACCAGCATTTTTGAGAAGACGCGTTAACCTTTCACCATAACTCAATTTCCCTACTAAGAACTCTGGTTTATCAAGGTCATGAATCGCCTTTTTAGCATCCTCCTTAGAGAAGCGTTTTGTTTGAACTCCCTCAAACAGGGACAGCTGCTCTACGATGAGCGGTTGTTCCTTCTTTCCCTCACCGGGTTCCTTCTGCTCACTCATATTAGAATCTCCGCAGTACGAGGATAAAAGCACTCTACTGTCTTTTCTGGTTCCACTGTAAGATTGGTTGTCTTGCGGCTAGGGTGTTGTCGAGCCTCTTCACGGGGGTGTTCTGGGGGGCCTTTTTGACTGTTTCAGGGGCATCTTCACATTCCTTGGCTATCTTTATCATAGTCTCTGCGAACTCGTCCAAGGTGGCCTTGTTCTCGGTCTCGGTCGGCTCTATCATTATGGCCTCTTCGACTATGAGGGGGAAGTATATGGTTGGCGCGTGGAATCCATAGTCGAGTAGCCTCTTGGCAATGTCGAGCGTGTGTACTCCGTTCTTGTGGGCCTGTCTTCTCCCGGATAGGACGAACTCGTACATGCACGTTCGCTCGTAAGGTAGGTCGTAGTAGTCTTTCAGTTTTTTCATCAGATAGTTGGCGTTCAACACTGCCTGCTCTGAGGCGTCCCTGAGGCCTTCGGCGCCCAGGGCCTTGATGTATGTGTAAGCTTTTACCATGACGTTGAAGTTGCCGTAGAATGCCTTCACCTTCCCTATTGACTTTGGCTTGTTGTAGTCGAGGCTGTATGTGCCTTTCTTTTCAACGATCTTCGGCACGGGCAGGTATGGTTCCAGCTCCTTGACTACTCCCACTGGTCCTGAGCCTGGTCCCCCTCCGCCGTGTGGTGTTGCGAATGTCTTGTGGAGGTTTATGTGTATTATGTCGTATCCCATGTCGCCTGGTCTCGCCTTCCCCATTATTGCGTTCATGTTAGCTCCGTCGTAGTAGACGAGGCCGCCTTTCCCGTGGACTATCTCGGTTATCCTGCATATGTTCTTGTCGAACAGGCCGAGTGTGTTCGGGTTTGTGAGCATGAGTCCTGCTACGTCATCGTTCATGTGTTCTCTGAGGTCGTCCAAGTCTAGGTCTCCTCGTTCGTCGGATTTTATTGTGATGACCTCGTATCCGCAGTATGCTGCTGTGGCTGGGTTTGTGCCGTG
>JAZDIN010000005.1:0-5247 GCA_043804895.1 Candidatus Altarchaeota archaeon | reverse complement strand
GACGGCGACCTGCTCTCCACGACACCCTACAATAACGTCGAGAAGGGTTTGAGGGAGAACGTCCTCAAACCCCCGGCAGGCCCGACGACGGTCCTCAACGACAACGTCCAGGAGCACAGCCTCAGCGATGAGTCAAAGACCCTTAAGATTGACGTCAACTACACGATACGGAACGAGCTGAGGAGGCAGCCTATAGTGGAACAGTGCAGCTGGATAGGCTGCAGCAGAATCGAGGAGCTGGTGATAAACTACACGCAAACGATCTGCCTGGAGCAGTGCGACGGAACCTATGGGGATTGCACAGACACGCCGAAGTTCAGCGGGGAGATACCGTGCTGCTGCTGGGATGATCCAGGTAACTCTGACCCTGGGTCCTGGCCATGCCCACAATTCCCTAATAACATTTATGAACGTTTGTGTTGCGGAAGCATGGAATGCAGCGACCCAGCGTGTGAGTCAGTATGCTTCCCCAAGCTTCTGAAAAAGAAGGAGAAGCATGACTGCAACTGCGAGTACGCGTGTTGGGGTTGCTGGCACATGGGCGGGGAGACGTTAGACTACCCTGTTACGAAGACTAACCCAGACACCGAAGAGGAGGAGATTGTGTATGAGGAGATAAACGACACATCCACCGTCGTCTCCAAACCCTACGGCGACCACCTTACAATAGAGAATCCAGCAGACAATGACGTCTCAGAAGTCACGGTCAACATCACAGGCCGCATATACTACAACTACTCCGGTGCGCCCACGTTCACTGCAGGTTACATCACCTTCAAGTCTAACGTATCCGACAAAAAAGGCGATATAGACGTGTTCAGCGGGTTCAAACTGGACGTGCCTGACGTCGCAGTACTCGAATTCAGCGCGAAAAAATATCCTTCCATCCATGACATGACAGTCCTAGAGTCGACGCTGCCAAGGGAATACATGATAGTACAGACTAAGCCGGAAACCACCACCCTACTCTTACCGGACTCAAACCGACTCCCCTACCTACTTAACATGACAAGACACTGCTACACTGACTGGTTTTCCCAATATGCCGACTCAGAAGACTCACTCGAGCCGTTGTACTTCCGCTGGCTGAGGAACCCGGTGAAGAAGTTCTATTACACGTTCGACTCCTACACTGCGACAGCAACCAAATACAGCTGGGCTACGCCAATCATCCTCACAGACCGCTCGAGAACCGGCGCGGGAGGCGTTTTTGTAGTTGACGACCCTTTTTGCACGAACTACTTCAGCGACCCAGCGTACAACATAGGATTATACAGGAACTTCCACGAGGACGAGCCACGCTACTACGACTACACCGGAGTCTACATGAACCCCCTCGACGTGGAGCAGGGCCTTGAGGTCAAGAACTTCAACCCAGATAAGCTGGAGAACGTGAAGATGACGAAACGCTCCAAGTCCATCAACAGCGCGTACGTGAGATACGCACCCGACTGTAAGAGTCGGCCTTACGACCAGGCCAAACTGTCGTGCTTTGGCAATCTCGTGGGATTATGCCCTGACATGTGCACTGAGGTGGCTCAGAAGATATGCAACGACGGCGTTTGCGATTGCAATTACACGAAGGAGTATGAGAGAACATACCCCCTAGTCAATGACACGTGCAATGGTGTGAAGGACTGGAAGGTGTCTCCGCTGGCAAGGTGCGAGGGGGCGCCCGGCGTGTACAAGAGCTTCTGCTCAGACGGCGTGTTCCACGCGTACTGGGCTGACGTGTTCCAGTACAAGTACAAGTGGAACAGCAGTATAAACTCATGCGATTTGCAATACATAAAGAACTGCACCCCAGAAAACATCACAACCCAGTCTTACACGCTCATATTCGAGTCCAACAGCCTCGACAAATCTGACTGGGATAAAGCGAACCTGACGGTATACCATAACCTAAGGTCAGCGTCCATGAACCCCCTCGGTGCGGGAAGCCCGTGCGCTGAGGACGAACACGAAATAAACGCTGGAGGAATAACGCTGAAGGTTGAGAAGCCCCATCCGAAGAAGTACTTCTTTGAGGAGGATTACGATGTCGGCTCCAAAAAGTTTAAGTTCACGGTTAAGGAGATGGACCTGTGCAACGGGGACGTCCTAGACAGCGGAGCCAAGAAGCTCTACATCGAGTTCTCAGAGCCTTACTCCGACCATACGGGCTGGTACTCCACTGGCAGCGTGTTGGATGTCAAGGACAGGCAGCAGGACATAAACTACAAATTCCAATCCTATGACGGACTCCACACAGACAAAGGCAACTCAGGACGCACCCTCTCAAAGTCGACGAACCCGATGTGCGATTACCTCATGAACAACCTGTGGTTCCTGCTTGTGGCCTTCTTTGCTGTCATGTCCTATAGGTTCTTCAGCGGGAAGGCGATGGACTTCAAGGACATGTACGACGAGTTCAAGGGAAAGAAATGAAAGTAAGGAAGGAAGGTTCCGCAGGATGGCTTCCGATGGTGATGGCATCCCTCATCATCCTGACTTTTTTGTGCTCCCATGCTTGTGCTGAGGAATCCGACGGGCTGGTGTCGAACGTCCTTGAAATCTTAGTGGGATGGCTTGCAGATGCAATCGTCAACGTAATAGGTGCCCTCGCAACTGTTCTCGTGTTCACGCTGACGAACGAGACGTTGAGTAACCCGAAGATAAACGAAGGCAGCTACCTTCAGATGGCTGGGCTCATAATGGAGGTAATAATCCCGATACTCCTCTTCTTCATACTTTACTCCTCAATCAAGCTGATATTCGCCTCCATAAGCCCGGGCGAGCGCTCGCAGGCGAAATCCCAGCTTCACTCGCTCATCGTGGCTCTTGTGATAATCCCGGTCTCCCCCCACCTCTACCAGATACTCCTCGACGTCTCCTTCGCGATGACGAAATCCCTCCTGATGGGGGACGGCACCAACCCTTCGACATACCAGGAGGTCGTCGGCGACAGCAACTTCGGCCACCTGATAGGGTCGACATTCGTCGCTGGTTTAGCATCTGGCAACCTATCCGGGATGTGCTGCATCTTTATCGTCGCCCAAATCGTGTCTCTCCTGGCGTTGGTGATGCTGTTCCTCAGGTACATAATCGTGGTCTTCCTCGCCGTCCTCCTACCCCTCACATGCCTCCTATACTTATTCGACTTCACCAAGACCATCGGCAGACAGTTCCTCAAATACACCATAGCATGGGCTCTCGTCACCCCAATAGCGGCGTTCTGGATTATCGTAGCCGCTGTCACACTCACTGGCGCAAGCTTTTTCCATCCGCTGGACTACATGCTCTCCATGTTCATGACGATAGTGTTCCTGTTTATGGTAATCATGTCTCCGCTGCAGATAACAGGCACCCTTGAAGTCGTCGGCGGAGCGATGACCGCAATAGGCCAGATGTTGCCCGGCCCATGGGCTGTGGCAGTGGTAGCCGTAGGCCAAATGCTTAAGACGCAAAGCGCCGAAGGCCTAGTTGCGGCTGGATTCAAGGTTGGGGCTACGAAGATGAAAGGGTTGGCTGACAAAAAAGCTGCTGGGGGGGCTAAGAAACCAGGCAAATCCGGAAGCGGTGACACAGGCGGTAAAGGAGGCGGAGGAAAAGACAGAAAGGGAGGCGTCGGAGCAGGCTTTGATGCTGCGAAAGGTGGCCCTCTCAGTCAAGACCTAGCAAAGCAAATGGGGCAGTGGGGTAGCATGAACGCTGCCCAAAGAACCGGGCTTGTTGTGGGTGGATTAGCAGGTCTTGGTGCGGCTGGACTCAAAGGCGTCGGGAAGATGATGGGTGGTGCAGGCAAGAGCGCGCTTGGGTTAGCGTTGAATCCCTTAGGGTTGTTGAAGCAGCCTATTGATGCGGTGAAAGGCGGATTAAACTATGGAAGGCGGATGGGGGCAGATATAGGGAAATTCAAATCCACACTCAAGAATCCTTCAACACCCGCGTCGAAGCCTCCTGCGCCGCCTAAGGATGCTGGCGCGGAAGTTAAGGACATGCAGAAGAAGGAAGGCGGTAAAGGTGACGGGAAGGGCGGCGATGGGAAAGGCGGCGACGAAGACAAAGACAAGAAGAAAGAGAAAGAGAAAGAGTATTCTGATTTCAAGCAGTCGCTCATGGGCGGGGGCGGGAAGAAAAGGCGCGAAACCGCTGGCGGCCAGTTGGAGAAGATGATGGGCGAGGAGTGAATGTCTCGGGTCATGCTAGCTTCTTTCCCCTCTCCTGGGGTATTATCCTCTTCCTGCCTTTAAAGTCTTTTCCGAGTTCTCTACCTTCGAATAATCTGTCCAGGAATACTGCGAGTGCAGCCACTTCAGAGTGCGGCTGGCAGCCGACTGAGACGTTGTAATCAGCTAGGTGGTAGACTTCCGGGGGTACTTTAGCTCCGCCGACTATGACGAGTACGTTGCCAGCTCCCCTAAAGTTAGGCACTACGTCGTCGAGTGGCAGCCCATACATGGTGAGGTGCACCTTAACCCCCTCAAACCCGTTCATGGACCTCCTCCAACTGTCTGTGGATTCGACCTTGAATCCCCCGCCCCACTCTGATGTTATCCGCTCGATGCTACCCTTCACCTTCCCGTCAGCGACGTCATAGACAATCCTCTCAGCCCCAAATGCCCTAGCAGTCAAAGCAAGGTGCGTGCTAATCCTAGCGTCCCTCGCGAACCTGTGACCCAACCGCAGAACCGTGACGTTCATTCTCCTAGTATGCCTTCGGCTGCGAGTATTCCGGTCGCTGCGGAGTTGACTATGTCTCGGCTTAGGCCTGCGCCGTCTCCCGCGGCATAGAGTCCTCTGATGCTGGTTCGCATCCCCTTGTCAACTTCGACGCGCATGCTGTAGAATTTTATCTCAGGCGCGTACAGGAACGTGGAGTCCGAGTTCACGCCAGGTATCACCGCATTAAGCCGCTCCAGCCCCTCAAGTATGTCCGTGACTATCCTGTGTGGGAGTGCCATCGACACGTCCCCTGGCGTCACGTCTTTTAGGGTGTTCTCAAACGGGCTGCTGGTCAGATATTCGGCCTTGGTTCGTCTGCCACGCCGTAGGTCTCCGAGCCGCTGTATCAAAGGTTTGCCGCCGCCGATTGTAGTTGCGAGGTCAGCTATAGCTCGACCGTATTCTATGGTGTCCTCCACAGGTTCGGTCAAAGCAACATCAACGAGGAAGGCGAAGTTCGTGTTCCCTGAACTGCCCTTGAGTTTGCTGTGGCCGTTGACTCCTACGAGGCCGTCGTAGTTCTCCTTCACAACCCATCCGTTG
>JAZDIN010000004.1:0-141108 GCA_043804895.1 Candidatus Altarchaeota archaeon | reverse complement strand
CTGGTGAAGGTGAGATTAACAAGTAATTTATCACCTGATCATCCATCAAGTGTATCGTATCACGTCGCTCCTTCCTTTGGATCCTATTTTTTGATTCTATATTCTCCACACACTGATTAATTAAATTTTCTAATTCATTTTTATTAAATTTTTTCAGGTTAGGTTCTGAATATTCTTTTTCTAGTATTATCTCAAACTCGCAATACTCATCTCCTACACATTCACACATCGTTTCCTTGCCCGACCAATACACATTCGACAGTGCTTCTGCAAAACCGCACTCTGTTGCTAACTCAAAAAAACATAGTGGCTTGTTAAGTTTGAATGCTGACATTGGACTTTCTTTGATGTGGTATCTTATCATCTCTCTAAATTTATCTGCTGAAATGAATTCTAATAATCCCTCTTTCATAAGATGCCACTCTCTCATATGCATCTCTTGAATTTTAGGATTACTTATAAAGCTCCAAAAGGCATCAGACTTATAATGTTGTCCTAGATATTCTGTTTTGCCAATTACTTTCAAACCATTGATGGTGGCAAAATAACCCAATAGCTTACCTACCTTAAAAAATTCATTGATATACTCTGGTTTATGATATAATAGTGAAAATATCCGCAAACCTCCAAAGTTTAAACCAATAAAGTCTCCGAGTTTTTCTCTTATAGTTTCTTGTTTGTTTGCGTGATACTTAGAAACTTCGGTGATTGACTTAAAATTTTTATATACTATATCTCCTCCTTCTTGTCTTTCCACAAGGTATTTTATCTTATCTACCTTTATTTCAAATTTCTCCTCTTTTGTTTTTCCTCCACATTTTGGGCAGTAGTTCCAGTTTTTTAGCAGTTCTGTTTTGCAGATTCTGCAGTTTTTAGTCTTAGTCATCTCTGGTGTATGTAATTCATCACTTTTGATTATCTTATTTCGCAATTGAATTCACAGGTTTTATCACCTTTTGCTATACATCTGGTTTCCTCTACACTCCACTTTTGCTTAGTAGCTTCTTTTAATGCTCCCTCTATTATACCTGCGATGAAAATGTCTAGTTTCATGTTAATGTTTTTCACTCCTGAACTGTACGCTGACTCTCGCATGGTTAGTGTTATCCTACCCTCTGACTTTGAGCTTATCTCAATTAATCCAACTTTCATAGAAGTGAACAGTTCTACTATTTTATCTAATGTATCTTCTACTCTACTTGTACCTATCCTTTTGATGATGCGTCCTCCAATAATCGTACCAGAGTATTGGCTTAAAAGTGCATGTCCAGGGGATAAGCTTATCAAGTAATAGTTGAGTAGTTGATTGTCAAATATGTGGAGCATGTTACCTAAATGTTTCCTCTTTTGTTTTTTCTCAAAAATATCTTCAATATTCTGGTCTATCAAGTCATTAAATTCTTCTTTAGTAAATTTAGGTATGTTTTCAAAATCCTCTGTCTTACTTGGGTAAACTATTAACTGGCATACTTCATCGTCTGCGGACAAGCATTTCGCCTCCTCACCACTCCAATACACGTTCGACATCGCCTCCAATGGACCGCATACAGAAGCCAACTCTAAAAAACAAATCGGTTTTTTGGATTTGAGTAATGAAGATGAAGTTTCACTGAGTTCCATTATAACCCTCCTATTCTTATAATCTACAGAATAAGACTTCAATATGCCCGTTCGTGTATTCTCCAGTACGGTTGAAAAGTACTGTGAAAACCTCTTGCTGAATATCTCCCTCCACACTTTCTCATCATCAACATCACTGCCAACATACCCCCCAAGCTTCATATCCTGTGCAGTTAAATATGCTGAGTAGTAGCCATATGACTTGTAGACTTTCATTAATTCGTTCACATAATCTGGTTTGAAATAAAGGAAACTAAACAACCTAAGGTCACAGAGGTTGATGTCAGAAAAATCCCCCAACTCTTTTCTGATTGTCTTCTCAGGGAATATATATCCTGCCCCTTTTAAACTTTCAAAATTCTCATAGAGTATCTTTCCACCATGTTGCCTCTCCCACAGATACCTTATCCTCTCTATCTTAACTTTTTTAAAATCAACTAGATCACCCTCTTCGTTCTTTTTTGTTCCGCATTTTGGGCAGTAGTTCCAGTTTTTGTTTAGTTTGTTGTGGCAGATTTTGCATTTGGAACTGTGGGCGGCCATTTTTGGGTGTTTGAGGGGTGTTAGATTATATTACTACTCAATACTTAAAGGTGGCGTTCTGTATTGGGGGTCTTGGGGGGTTTATCCTCTCTTATTGTCTTAGCTTAGTATGTAGTGTGTGGTCTTATTTGAGCCGACTCTTCTCACCATGTCTCTTGATTCGAGTTGCGTCAGATCCTTGACTGCTGTTGGCGTGGATACTCTGTTGATTGATGCGTATTCCCTGGACTTTATTGTGGCGTTCTTTTTCAGGTATTCCAGCGCCTTTATCTGTCTCCTGTTAAGTTCACCAACCCCTTCTGTCCATGGTTTTTTCACCATCCTCAAGACTATCCTGAAAAAATCCTTTGATGTGATGAATTCTGGGCTTTCTAGCCTGTTCTCGCTCATCAGTCGGTATATCTTAGATATACCTGAACCTAAGCCTTCCATGTACCTGTAGTCCTTAAGAAGCTGGTATATTATGGGGTTTCGTTGTATCGATAACGCCCCCAGAAGTTCCCTAGTCATGCCCTCCGGCAGGCCACCCGGGTTTGTTATCTCAAGCCTGTCGTCAAAGATGCTTAACTGCACCTCGTTTTTGTTGAAGTAGTCCCTGTGGGCTATGGCGTTTATTACTGCCTCCCTTACAGCCTCCTCCGGTAGGGACAGCATCTCCCTCCTGCGCATGTCCTGTATGATGAACTCTTTGGTTATGAACCTTCTCACAAAGTTCATGGATTGTTCTATGATCTGCGGCAGGCTCCCCTTAGCCTCTTCATACGCCAACACCTTCACAGGCTCCCTGCCGTCGAATCTTACAAGTTTTATCTGGGTGTATGGGAGGAACGCTTGTAGGTCTTTGGCGAAAAACAGTATCGCTGAATTCTTAATTTTCACGCCAAGTTGGAAGGATGCGAGCTTCTTGCTGATGAGAAAATCCTGTAAGCTATGCGTCTTAAGGTAATCTGACTGGCCCCTCACCTCAAGGTAGTCTCTAACCTTGTTCGCGTCAATGTCATCGACCCTGGCGGAGGAGTCTGTTGACTCCTCAAAGAGAAGTATCTGCCGGTTTCTCAGGAATTCGACAATACTCTGGCCCTCAAGTTTAGCTATGGTGCTTCCAAGGCGTATGTAAATTACTCCCCCCACACTATGGAATACTGACGTGTCTGCCTTGTGGACGATAACTATGGCGAGTTTTTTGTTTTCGGCTGTGTGGACTTCTATGCTTGTGTTTGGCGTCGGGTGTATGGTCGCATTGGCTTGTGATATCCTCTGCTGAATCAGGTCCGTGCCCCCTTCGACGCCCACAATTAAGCCGTCATCTTTTACCCCCACGATGAGGATGCCACCCTGGGTGTTAGCAAAGGCGCAGATTATCCTAGCCGCATCTTGGACACTGTGGAGTGATTGCTTTAGCTCCACTTCCATGTTTTCTCCACCTTCAATAACCTTCCTAAGGTTTCGCGCATCCATCATGATTTATACTATATTTAACGCATATTTAAGGCAAATTTAACGCAAAAGTACTTGTCTAAAAAGCCATAATACACGGTATAAGCTGATTAAACGCCATTTTTACTCATCGCAGGATAATCAGCCCTCAAACCAAATTAACTCTCACACTTTAAGCAAACTTAAATATCTTGCTTGTGGGGGCGTGACAGATTTTAAATTCGGATAGTCTGACTATTGGCTTATGAGCGCCGATATCACCATATTGGTGTCAAGGACTAGTCTAAGCCTTCTCATAGTGCCTTTGGTAGAGGGATTTCTTTACCATACGGCTTATCTCCTCAGCGTCTTCCGTCCTCAGTCTGCTCTTTTTCAGCGTCTGCTCCACCAGCGCCCTCTCACTAACCGCTAATGTAAGTTCCTTACGGACGACCTCATCCCAACTTATCATCTTATGCTTACCCATCTCCCTCAACAAGTTACCTGGGAGGTTAACATACACACCTGACATCCACATCACCTTATATGCTATACTATTAGAGAACTATATTTAACTGTCCTGGGGGGTGTATATCCTGTATGTGGAGGCGTATGGCGTCCCCTATGTTCCTCATAGCATCCTCATAACTGTCCCCGCACGAGTAGCAGCCTTGCAGTGTCGGGCATGACACGAAGTAACCGTCTTCATCCCCCTCAACCACAACCGGGAAATTGTACTTCTTTCTCATAACATAACTACTTAATCCAAGCACGGTATAAAAACAGCCCACATTTTGTTTCACTTCACCAGGCCTAACAATAACTACCATAAGTATAACTGTGGTGATACTTATCCTAAGCCTGATAGCACTAGCTTACGGCAGGAGTCTGTGAATCTGTTTTTCTGCTTTTATGTACTGGTACCAGAGGTATTCTTGTATTCTGGTTGGGATTTGTTTGTAGTGTTCCTGCCAGAGTAGGGTTTCGTCTTTGAGCCTGTCGTAGTGCATCCGTTTCATCTCATGAATCCTATCTGGGCTGTTCAAGTCGGCCAGTAGGTTGAGTAGTAGTAGGTATCTTTTCGGGTCTTTGATGCTGAATAGCTCGTATATGAGGTCTCCGACTCTGTCAGACTGGTTGAGCACCGGCCCCAGGACTCGTTTCACCTCGTGGGTGTACTGGTCTAGTCCCTCCACTCCCTGGAGGTGTTTGGCTGCGGTCTTACCTGCGATGTCGCCGCAGATTATGGCTGGGAGTATGCCCTCAACGAACGGTTTAAAGTTCTGGTCTGCTGAGTCGCCTGCCAGGAGCACGTTCCCGTACGCCCACCGTTTGGACAGTGCGAGGGCGTTCACCTTCCCGCCCTTATTCTCCACCCTCACAGCTTCCTTCACCTGATGCTTCATCTCAGGAATCTGCAGGAACTCGTTAAAGTATTCTTCAATCGGTTTAGTCGGGTACGCGCATCCTACTCCGACGTTAGCCCTCGTCTTCGATATCGGGAACACGTAAGCGTATCCGCTTTCGCTGAAGTCTCCGACGAACACCTGCTCGTACTTCGGGGAGGCGAGTCTCATATCCTTCATCTCATAGGAGTAGATTTCAGCGACTGCACCCTCCTTCGGATGGTACTCACCCAATAGCTTCAATGTAGTGGACTCGAATCCGTCAGCGCCGACAACAACCTTCGGCTTTATCGTTACTTCCCCCTCTTTTGTTTTGATTTTAGCCTCTTCGACTGTGTGTTTCCCCTTGAACTCGAACCCCTCAAGTTCCGCATCCAACATCAGTCTAGCACCCGCCTCAACAGCCTGCTTCGCCACCCATTTGTCGAACAAACGGCGGTTGACAGTGTAGCCGGCCCACAGCACGCCCCGGCGTCTTATTGTGATGTCCTCAGCCCAGAATTCGATACCGTCAGTCTCCCACACTATCTCCCTTCTGGGTATCTTGAACGGCATGAACGGGAACAGGTAGTTGCCCATCCCTTCGGCGCAGCGGACCGGGTAGCCGACTTCAGCGCGTTTGTCTATGAAAACAGTCTTCAATCCTGCGAGCGCTGAGGCCCTCGCAGCGGCTGAACCGGCCGGTCCGGCCCCGACGACCAGCACGTCGCATTCGACAGTCTTCCCCTCCATTGTAGGTTATATGAGATTTCTAATATAAGGGCTCCCGTGTGATAGATAATATGAAGGCGTCGCATGGTGTTGCGGGGCTTGCGTTCATCTCGCTACTGTACTCCATCGGCTTCGGATTGGTGTTGTTTCTACTACCTTTCATGGCTTATGAGGTGTCCGGGAGCGTCCTCGCAGTCGGCCTCTTGGTTGCTGTCCCTGCGTTGGCTTCGATGTTCACTGCCATACCTGCCGGGAATTTTGCGGACGCTTACGGGCGTAAGACTGTCGTCCTCGCAGGGTTGTCTCTAATGGTGCTTTTGATGTTGTGTCTGCCGTACTGTTCAACACTAGCTGGCTTCCTATTTTTCGCGTTTTTCTTCGGCGTCGCCAGTCAGCTGATATACGCCTCAATCAAAGTCCACCTGTTTGACATAACAGACAGCGCGTCAAAGCATTTCGGCGTAGTCGCCACGGCATTCCAGGCCGGGCTTGGTTTAGGTCCTCTGGTCGGGGGGTACCTCATAATCAACAGCTTGGAGGCGGGTTTGGCTTCAGCCTCAAACCTGTTCGCCATCGACCTACTTCTGGTGGCGTTGTTTTTCCTCTTCTTCAGGTTCAGCGAATCTAAGGTAACCTCAAAGCTGAAACTCAACCTGAAGGACTTCATCTTCGGCGGAATAAGAGAGTACATGAAACTCGGCCGTGTTGGCGTCACCGTCCTGTGGCTTACAATAATGTTCACCACCTACGAGGGACTGGTCTGGACGCTGGAGCCCCTCTTCAACAAATACTACGGCCTTGATTCCTTCACTACCGGGCTGATAATGTCGATGTTCATACTCCCGTTCATACTGTTCAACATACCAGCCGGGATACTCGCAGACCGGTACGGTAAGATGAAAGTGCTAGTCCCAGGCCTCATCACGGCAGGATTCTTCATGATACTGTTCGGTTTAGCCAGGGATACCCCGCTCCTCATAGTATTCGCCTTCCTATCCACCGCTGGCTTAGCGTTCGCGTGGATATCACTCTCCGGCCTACTCGCCGATGCCTCAAGGAAATCCAAAAAAGGTGGAATCATCGGAGTCTGGAACACCTCAGAGGAATTAGGTTACCTCGCAGGCCCCATACTAGGCGGTCTGGTCGCACAGTACTCGGGCATCCGGATGCCATTCATAACACTCGGGATTCTGATGATACTGTCCACGCTCCTAATCAAAAGAATGCATTTATACGACAAAAAGTAATCTATCATATGCCTCCCTTCTTCCGCAGGTTCGCGTCAGCTGAGAGGGAGTATCGTCCCATCTTCCTCTTGGGTATGGGCGGCGTCCTGTTCTCGATAGGCAATGCTGTGGTTTGGTTTGTCCTGCCAATAATCGCGGAGAGTCTCTTCAAGAATCTTTTCACCGTAGGCCTCCTCATCGCAGTCCCCTCGCTCATAGCGATGGTCTTTGACATACCTGTTGGCGGCCTCTCAGACCACGTGGGTAGGAAGAAGTTCATAATCTACGGGATGGTGTTTATGGGTCTTCTTGGGTTGGTTCTGCCTTCAGTCCACACCCTCCTGGATTATGCTATTTTCATGGTCTTCTTCGGGTTCGCTAACCTGATGATCATAGTGCCAGTGAGGGCTTACGTCATGGACATCGCGCCTAAGGCGAAATCCTCCGAATTCTTCGGGATAATAGAAGTGGCATACCAGGTGGGGTTCGCGGTCGGCCCTGTGGTCGCAGGGTACTTGATTGCTGACTCGTTGGATGTGAGTGTGTCAAACACCGGGTTATTCTATTTCCTCCTCTGCCTGGCCTCAGCACTCATCATGCTAAAAGTAAAGGAATCCATCCTCCTGGGGAAGACCCTGATTGCGAGCCTGAAGGATGCAATCCATGAAGACAAGGTGTACCTGAGGAGCCTCACAGACTTCAGGGATCTCCACTACTCTGGCGCGGCCATCCTATTCACAACCTTCATCACCGTATTCATAGACGGCGTGATCTGGACCCTGGAGCCGCTCTACACCACGCTGGGCTTGGACGTTGAGACTGTGGGCATCATACTCGTCATGTTCGTCATACCGTTCGTACTCTTTGAAGTTCCGGCTGGAATGGCGGCAGACCGCATAGGGAAGGTGAAGATGTTCATCCTAGGAATGGCAGTGGCGGGGGCGTTCCTAATAATATTCGGCTCCACAAAAGACCCCGACATACTCATGATATCCGCATTCATCGCAACCACCGGCCTAGCACTCTCAAGGCCTGCCATAGACGGCTTCCTAACCGACATATCCTCAGACAAGGAGAGGGGCGGAATAGTAGGCGTATGGAACGTCTCCGAGGATGCGGCCTACGTGGCAAGCCCCATAATCGGCGGACTGATAGCGGAGTCCTACAGCATCAGCTCGACGTTCATGCTACTCGGGTGCATTCTCATACTCTCAATCCCAGTCACATACATCGCACTGAAACAAAGCAAAATCTACGAAAAACACACATAACAAAATCACGAGAGCCTATAGCATTTGTTGCCTTCAGTACGTATTTTTCTGGACCTGGCCTTCGCAGACTGGGCATTCCATTGTTTAAGGCCTTTAAACGCTGGGTTTTAAAATGCTTCGATTTGGTTTAAGCATGTATTTATTAAGGTAAATACATTGTATTTACTATATGGATGGTTTGGTGAAGGTGTGTAGGCCTATGGGGAATTCTTCAGCGGTTTATGTGCCTCGCGGCTGGCAGAATCAGAAGGTTGTCGTGCGGTTGCTGTCGCCCAGGGAGGCTGCGCTGGAGGCCTTGATGCCTTACCTGCCTAAGATAGTCGGCGCGTACATGCACGGCAGCCACGTTAGGGGGGAGGAGACGCAGCACTCGGACATTGACGTGCTCGTAGTCGCGAGCGAGAAGATAAAGATACCCTCAACATTTCCACTGGATATCGTAGTCTCAACGCCTGAGGAAGTCGACTGGCTACTCTCCAACGACCCCATACAGTTGACTCCTATACTCTCCGAAGCAGAGGCCTTGATCAACGGCCCATACCTGCAGACCCTGAGGGAGCGGAAAATAGACCAGCGCGGTTACCTGAAGCTGGTTAAGGACACGAGCAGGATACTAAAGGAGAACAGGGAGTTGATTAAAGGCAGGAAGAGGATTGGGGCTGTCATATACTCCCTCCTAATCCGTCTGAAGGCGGTCTACCTTGCGAGGATGCTCCTGTCCGGCGGTAAGTACGCTAACAAGGACTTCAAGGATTATGTCCTTCCGAAAGGTTTAAGCGAGAAAGCATATGAGGGATTATACACCGTCTACCGTGCTGTGAGGGATGATAAGCCCCTCCCAGACTCCCTACTGGACATAGAGGATATCCTCGTCCTGCAGGGGATATTGGAGAAGGAGAACAAAAGCCTAGGAGCGATGTTGGAAGATGGCAAGTAGGAAGAAACGGCTGGGGAAGAGAGTCGAAAGCCTAAAGCGCCAGATAGAGATTCACGAGAAAAAGATAGAATGCAACGTCGGCGTGAAAGGCATGGAACACACCCTCGGCTACTGGGAAAAGGAGATAGCCAACCGGAAGAAGGAGATAGACTACGGTCTGAACGTTCTAAAGAAAAACAAGAAAAAGAAGCGTTCTTAGACTATTTTTCTGCATTCGATGTAGAATCTTTTGTCTGGTGCGTGGCCCATGGAGAAAGTCTTCCGGGGTAGTGCGCCGTCTAGTATTACTGTTCTGAATAGTTCGTGTTTTGACATGGCCGGGAGTAGGAATCCGATGTTCCCTGTTTTGGCGCCGAGTGTTGTGACGACTTCGTCCCCGTGTATGTAGTCGACTTTCAAGCATTTCTCTTTCAGGTACTTGTCGAGGAAGGTTTGTAGCGTCCCCACTTCGAGGTTGAGTTTAGGTTTTTTTATGTAGAGTATCCCGTACTCCTTGCCTGCGACGAAGGAGATGGCGTGTACTCCTTTCTTGGCTTTCTTCAGCTCTTTTCTCATCTTCGCTTGGGAGTTGAATCTCTCGCTAGTGAACTGGGAGCCTTCGGCCTTGTAGTACGATTCCATTGCTTTGAGCATGTCTTCGACGTCGACTCCGAACACTACGCGGTGTATGGGCTCGAATTCGAGGCCTTTGTCGTGTACGTTCACGAGTTCCACTAGGGCGTAGCGTGCCGGGTGGTTCATCACAGCCTTCTTGTCGCTGGCGTTCTCCTTCAGCCTCTCCCAGATTGCCTTCGCGGTTGCGAGGGAGTGGTTGCCGTCGCCCATAGCGTAGAGTAGGACTCCCTTCCCTGACACCTTATACTTCTTGTCGAACGTCTTCTGGTCAGCGAGTTTCCCGAGCTTTTCTGCGATGCCTTCCAACAGCTTCTCGTCTGTTACCCTGAGGCCTCTGATGTGGCCGCTTCCGGCCATCAAATCGAAGTCGTAGGCTTTCTTCAGCTTCTTTTTGAATAGCGGCTCTATGACGGTCTTCTTCGGGTCATCTATCAGTACCATGATGTGGGGCAGCTCTATGGCTGCGTTCTCCCTTATCCTCACCCGCGGCGGCAGTCTCTCCACAATCGTGCCCTCAGTCGCCCTGATGAGCGTCTGGGAGCCTTTGCTGTAATCGTATCTTTCCAGGTCCAATGCGACGACGAGACCTTTCCTCGACTTTGTGGATGGCGTCTTCCTATCGACTAGTATGAATCCTGGCTCCTGTGGTGTGAGGACGCCGCCTTCGACGTATTCCCCCATTTTATTGTTGATGTTCCGTATCCTCTCCTCCTTGTCAGCTGACTCAAGGTAGACTTCAGGTAGTATGATGTTCAGGGTTGACGGTGCGTCTCCTATGAACTTCCTCGCCCTCTGCCAGTATTCCTCCTCTGCGGTGTACTGGTCGCATGCGACAACAGCCCATTTCGTCATGTCCACCCCATTCCTTGGCAAAAGTATCGTCGGAACCTGCAGTCCTATGCTTTCAAAGTCCATTTCGAGTCTAATCTTACGCGTACTAATATATAAGGGTTCAGCAGGACCCTTCAGCTATGACGTCGTGCCTGTGTATGGACTCGTATGAGATGACCTTCGACTTTATCCTGCAGCCTCTGAACCTCTTTTTCGCATCATGTAGTATGTCCCTCACCACGTCCTCCACGAATTTGGGGTTCTTGAACATCTTCTCCACGACGTGCCTCTCGTCCTCGGTCTTCAAGAGGGTGTACACTTCGGATGAGAAGGACCCTTCGACGCACTCTATCATGTCCTCCAAGTCGACATAGTTGCCGTAGCCGGTTTCCACTTCGAGCTCCCCAACAGCCCTCTGGATGTGCGGCTTACCTGCCGTCTCCATCGAATGCGGGCAGACGGTGTTGCCAAGGACTGTGGCCTTCAGCTTTTTCGAGTACCTGCCGTTGTCTTTCGCCACGGTCACTTCGACCTTATGGGCTTCGGTTGTCTTAAGCCCGCTCACAGGCGTCCTCTTCTCCACTATCAGGTCCGTTTCCATCCTAACCTCACCGCGACGGTAGGGGTGGCGTCTTAGGAGCCGCTCCAGTATCCTCTTCTCAATCTCCTCAATCGAGCTTCCAGGCTTCTGCGTCTCCTCCTCCACAGCCTCCCCGATAGCCTCCACGAGCCTGCTCATATGAATCCCCTTCTTGCCCTTCTCCAAGTCTATCGTAATCTCGATTTTGGGTGTGAACCTGTAATCCTGGCCGCCCCAGGTCGTGTGTATCAGCGTCCTCAGATTCGTTATCCCAACCCTATCCAAGCTCCTCTCCACATTCGGCTTCTTATCCTGCGTGTCCTTCATTTTATCACCGCCATTATTTCATCTAATGCATTGAAGTCCCTGAACAGGTGGTCTGGGCGCGCCTTCCTAAGCTCGTCCATGCCCTCGTTCCCAGTGGCTACTATTATAGACTTCACACCAGCATCCCTCGCGCACTGCACGTCCCTGATAGTGTCCCCGATTATGTAAACGTCGCCTCTGTCGAAGACGAATCCAGTCTCATGTCTAGCTCGCTCTAAGGCGATGGGGACGAGTTCGCTCCTTCTCTTGCTCGCATCCCCGAAGGCCCCGAACCTGAAATACTTCCACAGGCCTGCGCTCTCAAGTTTGACTTTGGCTTTTTCCCCGGTGTTGCCGCTCAAGATGCCGATGACGTGTCCGTCCTTTATGAGGCGCTGTACGAGTTCCTCGACGTTTTCGACCTTCCTCAGCTGCTTGCCTTTTATCCCCTGTGCGACCACGTTGCCGATGTCATCGATTGCTGTTTTGAAAAGTGGGTCTGCCTCAGAGTCTTCCACCCCCGCGCTCTTCAGGAGTTCATATAGTATCCCCCTGTCAGTCTTGCCCTCCATGTAAATGTCGTCTCTCCTGACCGCAAGCCCGAAGTGCTTCTTTACGATGGCTCCCCAGTAGTCGAATTCCACCGACTTTGGCTTAAGCAGCACTCCATCTATGTCGAAGAGCACGAGTTTCATTTTAATCCCACTACCTTGTGCAGTTGTGGCAGCACCCGGGAGTCCATCTTAAGGTCCAGCAGCTTCCTGGCGAGGGGTTTAATGTCTTTGCCGCCTGCGGGCTGCAGTATCACTTCCGCCTTTTTCGTCTTTGATATTACCTTCTTAGCGTATTTGAGGTCTCTGTCGTCTGCTACGACGACCTTCACCTGGTCCTTGGCTCTCAGTTTCCCGAGGATTCGCTCATCGCTCTTCTCCTTTGAGCTTGGCGGTTTCATGTCCACGCTCGCGCAGTCGACTTTCGAGAATATCCTCCTGTCATAGAGTGTGCCGTTCGTCTCAAGGACTATGAAATACCCCCTCGACTTCAGCCTGTCAACAAGTTGCCGAAGCTCAACCAACTGGAGCATAGGCTCCCCGCCTGTGATGCACACGCTCTTGATTTTATGCCGCGCCACCTCCCTCACAACCCTATCGACTGTCAACTCCTTCCCGCACTCCCAGGCGTACTTGGTATCACACCAGGAGCAGCGGAGATTGCACCCGGTTAGTCGAACGAACACCTGCGGCCTACCAATATATCGGCCCTCCCCTTGTATGCTCGCAAATATCTCTGAGATTTTCATATTCGCCTCATCGCTATGTTCAACTCGGTCCAGGGTTTGTCTCCTGATACTTTCGGGTCTGATTCGCTCACCATGCTGTCGACTAGGTTATGCTCATTTAGTATCTCCTTCAACCATTGTCTTCTCGTGTAACCGTACCTTGTAATGCTATGCTCGTCTGTCGTCTTCTTCCCGTCTCCAAGTGGAACTGAGATGAAAACCAGGGGGGCGACGGTCAGCTGTTTGTTGACGAGCTCGTGAATCTCATCCACACTAAAGTGTTCGAGGACGCCGCCTGAACTGCAGGCGTCGTAGGAGTCTGGGCCGAACTTCTCAACAATACTCCTGAAGTCGGCGTTCACTACATTGATGTCTCCTCCGAACCTCTTAGCGTTCTTTCTCGTGTACTCTAGTATCCCCTCATCCTTGTCGAAGGCTGTTACGCGGTAGTGGTGGGACAGTGGTATCGCGGTGCACCCGAGGCCCGAGCAGCACTCAAGCATGCTTGAGCCTTCAGGCAGGTGGTTGAGGTAGAAGGGCATGCACTCGTCGACCATCTTGCTCCATCCACTGTAATCCTCCGGAGTGAACTCGAGATTATGCGCCGCCTTGAATGCGTTAAACCAATCTCCTCTCATCTTAACCCTCTAATCTTCTCTTTGATTCTTTCGCTACTTGTTAGTTCGCAGCTTCTCTTGTAGTTTTTGAGTGCGTTTTCCTTGTCGCCTGCTTCGGCTTTCACGTCGCCCAGAAGTTCATATGCGACCGGGTCTTTGGGGTTGAGTTCGATGGCCTTCTGGAGGCATTCAATCGACTTGGTGTTGTCCTTCCTGACGTTGTATGCGACTCCGAGTCCGCAGTAGGGTCTGCTGTCGAACGGGTCCAGTCTGATGCATTCTGTGAAGCATCTTATGGAGTTTTCCATCTCGCCTTCCATGCCGTAGAGCCTGCCTAAGGCGTATTGGACGTCGCTTTCCCTTGGGTCCGCCTTCGCTGAGGCTAGGTAGTGTTTTATGCTCTCCTTCCTGTTTGAATCCTCCAAAAGTACCGCGAGCTCGTAGTGGATTAGGGCGTTTTCTGGGCTGGTTTTCAAGGCTTCGTGAAGGTGGGCTATGGCTAATCCTGGCTCCCCCTTCCTTGCGAACACTTCAGCCTCCATGCAGTTTTTTCCAGCTTCAGACTCTCCTTCCATATTCTATTGGGTCCTCGTACCCTGCCTTCTTGAATCCTTCAAGCCTGAGGATGCAGCTTGCGCATCTGCCGCACGCTTTCTTCCCACCGTTGTAGCATGACCAGGTGACTTCGAATGGGACTTTGAGCTTAACCCCCTCTCTGATTATCTCCTCCTTGCTCATCTGAAGAAGCGGAGTCCTAATCTTCACGGGATTGCCATCGACCGCCCTCTTCGTTGCGAGATTCGCCAAATTCTGGAATGCCCTGTAGTATTCCAGCCTGCAGTCAGGGTATCCGCTGTAGTCTATGTGGTTGGCTCCGATGTATATCGCATCAGCGCCGGCCACTTCAGCAAAGGCGAGAGCGTATGAGAGCAGTATCGTGTTCCTCGCAGGCACATAAGTTGAGGGGATGCCTTTCGTTTTTTTCTTCGGAATCTTCATCCTCCTGTCAGTGAGCGACGAGCCTCCTATCTTGTCAAGGCTGATTTTGAGTATCTTGTGCTCCTTAGCCTTGTAGTGCCTAACTATCTTCCTAGCACTCTCCAACTCCCTTCGATGCCTCTGCCCGTAGTCGAATGTGAGGGCGTATATCTCAAAACCGTCCCTCATCGCCACCGCAGCCGCGACAGCGGAGTCCATCCCGCCTGAAATCAGGCACACTGCCTTTCGACCCACTTCCCATCTCCCTCCCACAGCCTAATCGAATAGAGCGGCAGCTTTTTCTCCAGTCTCTTGTGAATCCACTCCACGATGTTTTCGGCGGTGGGGTTGTCCATGACGTCGTTGAGGTTCTGGTGGTCGAGCTTTCCAAGCACGTTCTCCTCAACCACATTCTTCAGTGCCGAGAAGTCCATCACCATACCGTCTTTCCCGACCTTCCCCTCAACTGTGATTTCCAGCTTGTAGGTGTGGCCGTGGAGTTTCTCGCATTCTCCTTTGTAGTCTGGGATGTAGTGGGCTGCGTCGAATATGAATTCCCTGCATAGTCTCATTTTTTCTCCTCCTTGATTCTGCCGTGTCTTTTGTCTATCTCGTCCATTTGGTCGAGCATCTTCCTGCATGCTGTCCTGACTGCGTCGGATAGGTTCACGAACTTCCTGTCATCCCCTATGTGGGTTCTCAGGTCGTCTAGTATGTGTTTCGGGACTTCCACTGAAATACGCGGCATAATATTACACCAATCATATCCCAATCATATAAGCTCTTCTACTATAAAAACCCTCAAATCATCCTTTAAACCATTCTCTTGCGTTTTTATACACCTAATGCCTAATGGTAGTATGTAAGTCAGTCTTACTTGGAGGTGTTTTTGTGGATGTTGTGTTTACGACAGCCTCATCTAAGGGGCAGATTGTCCTGCCTGCAGGCATCAGGGAGGAACTTGGCATACGGCCAGGGGCCAAGTTCGCGGTGTATGGGAAGGGGGACACTGTGGTTCTGAGGAGGCTTAAGGTCCCGACAGTCGAGGAATTCGACAGGTTAACCAAGGACTTATCAAGCATAGCCAAGCGCAGGGGCATAACCCGCAGCGATATAGAAGACGCAATAAAGGAAGTGAGAGCGTCCAAGGCATGAAAAAAGTAGTTTTGGACACCAACGTCCTCATCTCCGCCTTCCTGATGGATGGCGGGAACGAGAATGCGATACTGCGGAAGGCACTCAAGGGTGAGTTTAAGATTTACGCCTCCGAGTGCATGTTAAAAGAGTTCCGGGTTGTGATGTCACGGCCAAAGTTCGGCTACACTCAGGACATGGTGGACGAGGCTTGTCAGGCCGTGAGGGCTGCTTCAGTTTTGGTGTCCCCGAAGAGTGTAGTTGCTGTCATCAAAGAAGACCCTGCTGACAACAGGGTGCTTGAGTGCGCGCTCGAAGCAGAGGCTGACTGCGTGGTCACAGGTGACCAGGACCTGCTTAGGTTGGGGAGTTACAAGGGCGTGCGGATATTCAATGGGGCGGAATTTGTCAGACACATTGGAGGCAATTAGGCGCTCTTCGCCTTGTAGTGTGTGATTGTGCATGGACGAGCTTACTTTGCGTCTTAGGGACGAGTTCGCGAGGCTTAACATCGAGCGTTTCGGAGGTTTAATCCAGGAGCATTCGGTGAGGTTCAGCAGAAGGTCGTTCCGAACCCACGGTAGCATAAACTTCAGAAGGAAACAGATACGGGTCTCATTGCAGCTTTATGAGCAGCACGGTTGGGAGGCCGTGGTCCAGACGCTTTTGCATGAGATGACTCACGCCCTCCTGCACCAAGAGGGGAGGCGTGACAGGCACACGAAACTATTCTGGGCTGAGTTCAAAAGCAGGGGCGGAGTAAGGGACAAACTGGAGGTTAAGCCGGTTGGAGGATTCGTCTACGCCTGCCCCACGTGCGGGTTGGAGATGCACCGCCTGAGGAAAATCAGGCACCCGTGGAGGTACAGCTGCAGAAGCTGCGACAGGAGATACAACCCACGGCACAGACTCTATCTAACGGAGGAAAGATAGTATTAAACGTATCTGGGAATAACTCTACTATGGCTGCGTTGGAGGAGCTTGAAAAGGAAATCTCTGAGATAAAGGAGAGGAATCGTAGGGTGGAGTCAGAGAAGGCTTGGGAGACTAGCGTCACGAGAAGGTTCCTCCTCATGGCGTTCACCTACCTGGCTGTGGGATTCTACCTGCATGCGATAAACGTCCCGCAACCGTGGCTGAATGCGATAGTCCCTGCAGTGGCTTTCATGCTGTCCACGCTGACGATGCCGTATTTCAAGGGCATGTGGTTGAGAAACAGGGGGGGCTAGCGGCCGTATCCCCTTATGCTCCTGTCGTACGTCTTTTCCTTCTCTGGGCTGAAGTAGCAGGCAGGTATTTCGTTCCTGCTCCTGTGGTACCTCACGCACTCGCAGCAGAGGCCCCTTCTCTCGCACGGGTACGTGCAGTTGCAGTCTTTAAGGTTCTCTCTTTTCTTACATTCCATTCTAATCGCCCATCGGCATCATGCCGCCGATTGTCGACTTCAACACAAACGTGGCCAAGAAGAATAGCAGCAGCGCTACGAAGAGCATGATTGGTATGTATTTGACTCCCTCCTTCTCCTCTCCTTTGAGTATCATCCCGATTATGAGGCCTCCGAATACGCACGATAGCGTTATCGAGATTATGGCGTAGGTGTGGAGGAAGGTGGTGCTGACTGTGGTGCCGGTCATCTTTATCGGCATGGACCCGCCGTGGGCGCCGAAGTCCTTCGGCATCTCCTTCGCTATCAGTTGCATGTTCGTGGAGAGGAGTTCGACTAGGAACGATGACATGGAGAAGAGCACTGGGGCGCCTATCGCAAGGGCGATGAATATGAAAAGGACGTACATGAGGACGCTGGCGCTTATCTCCTTTTGGACTATCTGCTGGTCCCTCAGGTCGTTTGCTGTCTGGTCGAGGAGGTCTGCGAGCTGTCCTCCGGATTTTAGGCTGTGTATGAGCAACTCTATGGTCCTGTCCAGGTCGTTGGACCTTATGTGGAGAGTCATCCTTGAGAGGGCGTCGGCGAGGCTTCTGCCTGCCATCGTCTCCTTCCCCACCCTCCTTAGCTCCTCCTCAAGGGCCCCGAACTCTGGTCTTGCTGCAAGGAGGAGGGCCTTGTCTGTGGTGAGGCCTGCTCTGATGTTGGATGACATCAGCTGGAGTGCATCCGGGAGGGCGGCCTCCACCTGCTGTCCCTTGGCGCTCACGTTCAGGACCAGCCAGAGGTATATGAGGAATTCTATGACCATGAACGATGCGACGAACACTAGGAGGGGTGGTACTGTCTTGTAGTTTCCTGTGAAGAGGGTGATGGTGAAGCTCGCCACTATCCCGATGACCTGGGCCATCCCTATGAACGAGTCCGGGTCTCCCTTGACTGTGGAGCACCCGAGCAGTTGGTGGTAGTTGTCCCTCATCTTCCTCGGGAGCATCCGGGACAGCATCTTCACGAAACTCATTACAAATACGCGAGTATTCTTACTCGCTTGCACCTCCTATCTGTTTTTTGCTTTTTGGCATTTTGAGCGTATCACATCGGAGGCTCTTAGCCTCCGGTGTGTGTCCGAGACATTTGTCTCGGCCACATTGGAATACGCAGCCTAAAGGCTGCGGTTTATTTTATCCTCCTATCAGGTTCGGTCTCTTTGATTTTATGAGGCCGAGGAACACGAACTGCATGAACACGACGCCTACGAGGAGGCCCCAGAATACGGTTTCGTTGCCTAGTTTCTCCATTCCAGGGAAGAAGGAGAGGATTATGAGCATGGTTATGCCAAGTGACGGTGCTATGACTGCGACCATCATGTACATCATTGCGAGGGGGTTGAGTATGCTCTTGTACCTGCCTATCTCCACGAGTTGTTCTTTTGAGAGGGAGCGTATCACGTCCTCGAGGTTTTTGCCGACGTCGCTGCCGGATTTGAGGCTGTTGACTACCTGCCATAGGGCGCGCCTGAAGTACAGGCTCGGGTTCCTTATCGCCATCTCCTCCAAGACCTCTACGACCGGGCGTCCTGCGTTCACCTTCTCCACGACCAGCTTGAATTCCTCGCTTATTGCACCGTAGTTGCCGGTGGCGATGGAAACCATCCCGTTGAACAGCGATACACCGGAGCGGACCTGTATCAGGAGGCTTCTGAGGGCGAAGAGGAGGTTCCGTTCTATGTACTTGACCCTCTTGTTGACTATGGATCTTGGGTAAACCATGAGGTACATGAAGAACACCAGCCCAAGGACGACTCCAATCGTCGGCCCGAGCATGGGCATCTTAGCCTTCCCCAACACCAGTATGGCTGTTATGAGGCCTCCGAAGCCGACTAGCATTATCATCGAGACGAAGAAGCAGAATGCGAGGTATTCGCGGGTGTCTATCTTGTATTCCTCTCGGACGCCGGACTGTTCGACGGCGTTCTTCATGGAGGGGAATATGTGGAGCATTATGGCGCCGACTCCTATGAATATGCGGGATGTGTTTCTTATGCTCGCGGAGCCTAGCATGGGTATCCTAATGGCTTGCATTAAATAGGAATAGGATTTAATATTAAAGACGTATTAATTAACATGAAACGTCTCTCAACAGGGGTTAGCGGATTAGACAGCCTTATTGCCGGGGGAATTCCCGAAGGCTTTAACGTTCTTGTTTCTGGGGCTCCAGGAACAGGCAAGACGATACTTGGTTTACAGTTCATTCATGATGGTGTCAAGAGGGGCGAGCCTGGGATTTACGTCAGCTTCGAGCAGTTCAGGGAGGACATTATCATGCAGGCCGAGCAGTTCGGCTGGAATGAGATACGCAACGAGAAGCTTTTTTCGCTTTTGTCCATTAAGCACAAGGACATCCAGGGTTTCATGAGCTACCTTAAGGATGAGGTGGAGGCTAAGGGCGCAAAGCGCCTTGTCATCGACAGTCTGTCGGTTGTCTCAGTCTACACTAACATACTTGAGGACCCTGAGCACATTAAGCTTATGGATTTGTCCGTTGACTTACACTCCAGGATTGCGATGGACCCAGACCAGTACCGGAAGCAGACGATATACCACATACTGAGCAGGATCAAGTCCATGGGTGTCACATCACTGATAATCTCAGAGCAGCTTGACCCTGAGAGGATGACGAGGGACGAGGTGAGCGAGTTCGTCTGCGACGGGGTTGTGGTGTTCAAGAAGTTGATGATAGGCAAGGATGTCCTGAGGTCCGTGAGCGTCGAGAAGCTGCGGCAGACTAGGATTAACGCAGGCTCTCATAACATGGAGTTCACGGACACAGGCATAGTCGTCAAATGAGAATGTCAGGCGTGAACTCGCCTATTATCTCCCTTGGGTCGCCGTTCTTCTTCACTTGCTTGATTACAGTCGCTCGGTCGATGTAGTATCTGTTGAAGACCTTGCCGACGTCGTTTATCTGCCTTACCTTGTGTTCCACAAGCCATTCGAGGATTGCCTTCTTCTCGTTTATGTCCTCTACGACTTCGGCTCTTGTGAGGCCGGTGTGGCGGTATAGTTCGGTGAATAGTCTCATCGGCTCCATGTTGGGGACTATCTTATCGTCTCTCGCGTCCCACCTGTAGATTATGTTCGGTTTGTACCTCACTTCTCCACTGTGCCTCTTCTCCTCGTCCTGGACGAATTCACCCATTTCGAAGATCCGTCTTATCCCGCGCCTCCTGTCGCGGAACATGACGATGTTAAGGTGGACAGCCTCTAGCATGCTGTGCGGCACCTCTATGGGCGGGTTGGTTATCCTCGTTATGGTCTGCTCGCATGTGTCCGCGTGTATGGTGCAGTAGACGGAGTGTCCGGTGTGCATCGCCTCGAAGAGGACTTCAGCCTCCCTCTTCTTCCTGACCTCACCCATTATTATCCTGTCCGGCCGCATCCTCAGCGAGTTCACGAGCAGGTCTAGCATGTTGACTTCGCCTTTCCCCTCTGGGTTCGGCTCCCTTGTGGTGAGCGGGCACCAGTACAGGTAGTCTGGCAGCTGCAGTTCCCTCGTGTCTTCGATGCTTATGATGCGGTGGTTGGGGGGTATGAACGGCATGCAGATGTTCAGGAAGCTGGTCTTCCCCGAGCCTGTTCCTCCGGAGATTACTATGTTCATCTCGTATTGTATCATCAGCCAGATTAGTGCTAGGACTTCCGGTGTGGCTGTTTCTGTGTTTATGAAGTCTGTGCAGGTCCACGGGTCCCTTGCGAATTTTCTTATAGTAATGGTGTTCCCTTTCGTGGATATGGGGGTTAGTATCGCGTTCGCCCTGTCCTTGCTCACCAGGTGCGCATCCAAGAGCGGGTTGAGTGTCGTCACTTCCCTGCCCACCCTCCTTGCTATCGTGTTCGCGTAGTTTTGTATCCTAAGCTCGTTCTGGGGCGTTATGTTAGTCTTAAGCCATCCGAACTTCTTGTGGTACACCCGAACAGGCTCTGTTGAGGAGTTGACGACTATCTCCTCGAGGTTCGGGTCTGAGAGGAAGTACTCTATCTCGTCCAGGCCCAGAAGCTCGTGGATGATGTTCACTATGAAGTGCTTCTTCACGTCGTCGTCGAGTTCGGGGAGTTCCTTCTCGAGTATGGAATCCGCCTTCTTGCTGAATTCACTCTTCAGCTGGCCGAGGAGTTTCGGGTCCAGTATCTCGGTCGTCGTCATCTCCACGCCGGATATCATCCTGTCCTTTATGTCATCCAGGAGTGCGAGTGTTGCGACGTCGACCTCTGGCAGCACTAGCCTGTAGTAGGGCACATAGTCCTTCATGACCACCTGCACTGTAGTCTTCACTTCCGCCGACTCTATCTCATAGGTTGAGAGTATCTCCTCATCCGCCGGTTTACTGCTGTTTTTTCTTTCCATCTGCTGCCTCGTTTTTAACGTTTTTGCTTGGGTGCGCGCTAATTATCTCCGGTTCCCCCATCGTCGGGTACTTGAGCTCGAGGAGGCCGTGTTCCTCCAGTATCATCGCCCATTCCTCTATCTGCGTTTTGCTGACTTTGAGTTTGGCTGCTAGGGCGTCGTTTATCCTGAGTTTACCTTGTGATTCGACGAGCGAGTACAGCTTGTCTATGTTCGTCTCCACCTTATGGCCTTCTTGGACCGCCTGTGTCGGGATTTTCTCCTCAACCTCCACTTTAATCGGCTCTGCCCTCGCCTGCCTCATCTCCTCAAGCCTCGCCTCCTTCGCGTTCCCCCCGCCTAGTATCCCTACGGCCGCTGCCGTGGCTTGTTGGAGTTTCAGCTCCTGCAGCCGTTCGGCTTTCCTCCCCTCAGTCTCACCCCTCTGTGAGCCCACTCCCTGTCTGAGCTTTCTCAACTCTTCGAATCGTTTAGCTTTGAGCGGGTCTATTGTGAGGCTCCTGGCGAATTCGACGAGGTTGATTTTACCCTCCTTCTTCTCCAGGTCCCTCATCATCTTCTTCCGCTCCTCCTTTACGGAGGTGTCTTGTGTTGTGAGGGCTCCCTTGAGCTTGGAGAAGAGTGAGCCTTTTGGCGCGGCTTCCGGCTCCTCCTTCAGCCGCGACTTTATCCTGATGTTCATAGTGGAGAGCTTCACCGGGGCGGAGAGCATGTAGTTCGCGTTGTCGCGTAGCGAGGCGTTGAGGTCGTCTTCGCTCATCTCGTATATCTCCAGGTCGCCTTTGGTGCCCATGAACTTTGACTGGATTTCCTTCATCGCCTCATCGCCGTATGAGAGTTCCACGGTGTCCATGTGCTCGAAGGAGACTGCGACTATCTCGCCCTTGTCTATCAGGAGTCCCGCGGTGTACGACTGCCCCTGCGCCTCCCCATAAAGTCTCATCACACCGATGAAGTCTGTGACCAGGCTTTTAACGACCTCCCTCAACTCCTGAGCGGTCTCTGGCACGACCTTCTCGCCTCCCCCAACACCGGCCGGCTCATCAGGTTTCTTCTCCTGAGTTTCCACCTTCTGGACTGGCGCGGGCGGTTGAGCTGGTGGTTCCTCTGGCTTGGTTTTTGGCATGGGCTTTGCCAGCTCAAATTTAGGTTCAATACCCGGTGCTGGTTCAACTGGTTGCGTAGGCTCAGTCTTCACAGGTTCTGCTGGGGGTTCTCCTACTTTCTCCTCAGGTTCCGGTGCCGCAGGAGGTTCAGGCTGGGGTTCTGTCCCGCTCCTTTGCGCCTCCCACGATTTTATGGTGCTGATAGCCTTCTGCACTTCTGGCGGAATCTCCTGTTTCTTCTCCTCGGCGGGGTGTTCCTGCTTCGGCCTAATGGATGCCTTACCGGTCAGTGATATCTCAGCTTCGCCGAATATCCTCTTTTTGACTGCGATGAGCTCCTTCTCCTTCAGGTATTCGACGTATTTTGAGAGGCTTTTCTTGTCTAATCCGACTTTCCCGGCCAGTTCGCTCTCGGATAGGACGCCGTTGGCTTTCACGCTGTCGAGGATGAGTCTGAGCATCTCAGCGCCTTTCTTCTTCTTCTCCTCCATGCCGCCGTGCAGCCTCGATTTCACCTCGGTCATTACAAATACGCGATGGCACTACAGCCTACTCGCTTACACCTCCTGTGTTTGTTTGGCTGTTTGGCATTTTAAGCGTATTTGGAATACAACGAACTCCTTTTGGAGTTCGTGTACACGGACACCTAGTGTCCGTTGTACCGCAGCCTAAAGGCTGCGGTTCATTCAGAGAATATATTTAACTCACCGGGTTAAAACGCTCACGAACGGCTCTTGGCATTGGTTTCCCGCTGGTCAGTAACAGGTTACGTTCACGTTATCCACCATCGCTCCGCGGTCGTCTCCGCTTGAGTCTGATGTGAGCCTGAACCTTACCTTAAGCAGCCCTCCGGCGTAGCTGTTCATGTTATGCGAGTATACGTCACCGTTTCCGTTGTTCTTTGTGTAGTTCACAATCTCCATCCAGCTTACTCCGTCGTCGGAGGATTCGACGTGGACGTAATCTCTCTTATCTTCAGTCTTGTATGTCAGGTGGTATCTGAGGGTCGCCGCACCCCCAGCAGCCGGCGCCAGGTTTATCCACGGGCTGGTCAGGGATTCGTTTGCATTGTTGTCGTACGGTCCGTACAGGTCAGTCACAAAGCAGCTTCCTGCAAAGCAGCTGCTCCAGCCTGGTTTGCTTGGGACACCCCTTATCCACTCGTTTTCGTTGTTCCATTCCTTATCAGACTCCATGTCGTCGTAGAATCCGCATATCGTGGTCGTTGTCGTCGAGCCTGTCGTGGACGTCGTAGTCGTGGATGTGGTGCCTGAGGCGCACGTTGGGTCGGGGGTTACTGTGACGTTCATCACATATGAGCCGTTGTAACCGTATGATGGGACGTCGACATCAAGGCCTAGGATATACTCGGAGTAGGCTAGCACGCAGACCGTGTCCGTATCAGCTCCTTCAATGTCCTGGAACCTCTCCACCTGGCTTGTGCAACCTACGCCGGGGACTGAGTAGTTGTATACGCTGAAGTCCGTCTTCTGCGCATCAGTGACGTTGCTTGTGCTGTTTAAGAACACACTCAGCCTACCGTCTGAAGTGGGAGTTATTCTATAGAAATGCCATTCGGTGTCGTTGTAGCCGTAATAGTTGCAAGTCCTTGTCGTGTTCTCTGACATCTGCTCCGGAGTCGTGTCGTCGCAGCTTTCGCACTCCTCAGGCCCCGTGATGCCGCATAGTTGTATCTCACCACATCTTGCAAAGGAGGGATTGCAGTCGTAGTCCCTCCAGTCCTCTTGGGTGTCGTTGTCCTGGTCGATGAAATCGACGCATGTCTCCGCTGAGTTGGGGCAGCCCGGGATAATCGCGCATTCGGTTTCGACCTTGTATACTGGCACATGCTCTTCCTCCAAACGGAAGGCGTATCTTCCGCCTTCGCAGAAGCCCCTCGCTCCGCAGCCGTCCACTCCAGCCCAGTACAGGTAGTCCACCCATGTGGCGTTCGTGTTCACCCGGACGCCATGCCTGTTCAGGTCGTATGGACTCACAAGGGTCTCAATGCCGATGAGCCTTGTCCCGAAGTACTCGAAACTCTGGTTTGCGTACTTGTTGGTTAGGTTCAGGTTCCCGTCAAGCCTGTCGAAGAAGCTCGGGCCATTCACTCCCCCGAAAACGTATTCCGATACGTTGCTCAGCTGATAGCATGTGGTGTTCAACGACTCCGCATCCTGGCCGACAAGAACCTGGTATAGTCCGCAGTTCTCGTCGTTATGGATTTCCACGCAGGAGTCGTTTGATATGTTCGCTTGGAAGCAGTTTGGGTCTGGGTCCCAGCCGGGGTGGCCTTCAGGGTCATCGTCGATGACTCCTGTGTCGGTTATCCATGGTATCGTGACCTCACAATTGTGTAGCAACGAATTTATGTTATCTGGGCCTTCGTTTATCAAACCTGCAAGATGACTAGGGCTTGATGCGTTAAAACAAGAGTTCTCTATGTGTGTGCACAACGAACCGCCCCCTATCGCCTGGTCTATTACGAGTATGTACTTATCTGCATTTGGTGTCGTGGAGCAAAAATCATCCCAACCAGGATGCGGTTGCCTGTGCGAGTAGAATATGACTCTCCCGGTCCCGGTGCCGTTGCCTAAATCAGATTTACTGCAACCTGCCAGCATCTGGAGGTTTATTTTGGTGGTGCAGTTGTTTATGAATTTTATTACTTCTGAGTTGGTGTTGAGTGGGTATAGGGGGTCCTCCAGTCCGAGTATTGATGAGGGGGAGGATGTTATGATGTTGTCGCCGACGTAGTAGCATGTGCCTGATTCGTCGAAGACGTTGAATGTGCTGTTGGTGTAGATTTGGTAGGTCCAGGGGTCCTTTGGCGTGATCTTCAACTGTCTCATCGTTATGGTGACATTGAAGTGCATGTCCTTGGCATGCTGTTGTATCCGGTTAATCCACTGCGACACTGTGTGGTTGGTCATGTATGTGACGTTTTGGCCGTGTAACGTGCCGCAGAGCATGAGTTCAGCGAGGGCTGACTCGCTGCCGTTCACCTCGAACTTGAATTCGCTGCAGTCCAGGTTGCAGCTTGTGGAGCAGTTGAACACGTAGTCGTTGAGTGGCTTGCCGCTTTTAACAACATCGTCTATCGCGTAAATTGTGGCCCTGCGGCCGAATATCACAAGGGCGCGCTCAAGGTCTCCGCGGACGTCTTCGACGAAGTAATGCAGCTCGTCGCAGCGTATCTTAGACACCGTGTCCGCCGTCTTCGTCGGCGCCATGGTGGAGTAGTATGCTACGAAGAATATGAGGGGTATTATGAGGATTAAGGCGCCAACCGTGAAGAACAATCCCTTGACTTTCATATCCAAACCACCAGTTTGAACCTTGCCGGGCCCCATAGTGACTGGACTCCTCCGGCCTGTCCAATCTCAAAATCTATCATGGTTTGGTCGAATAATAAATCCACTTCCCCGTCCTTGTCGAAGTCAAGCTCATAAAATAGCCTGTATACCGCGTCCTTCATGGCATCGTCCTTCGCGTACGCTATGCTGTAGCTCGTGTAGTTGCAGGTGTCGTTTCCTGCGTAGGAGGCTGGTATCCTCTCCCCAGTCAGCGGCGAGCCGTCCTCGAACTCAATGTCCCATTTGCAGCCCTCCATCTTCTGGTAGACGTCTCCGTATCCGACGAGCGTCTTAACCCTCATGGTGTACACTCCCTTGTTGTATGTGGTGCAGCCTTGCGAGGCCTTTGTCGTGTTTCCAGTACGGACTTTAACTATGTTGGTCCCGCCTGGGGTGACGTACTCTGGCGGGATGTTTACTGCTGATGGGTTGCCTAACATGGAATAGTTCTCGCTCGACCAGCTTCCTGGCAGATTGTAGACTGCCACTCCACCTAGGTCCACGTAATCAGTCCAGTGTGGGCCTGAATATGAGAGGACTTCGACGTCTGATAATGTGACGCCCGGGGGGGTGCTGATATTGCCTTCGCATGGGTCCATAGGGTTGTCGAACCTTCCGGTCGCCTCGGTTAGGGAGACCATACCATAGTAGGATTTGTTGGCTGTGTCATACGTGAACTCGATGTATGAGTCCGGGTATAATTCAGCCTCTGTGTAGCCTGCTTCAGCCAGTTCGGTGTAGTTGTATGTTCCCATCATTATCGGCACGGTCTTGCCGCTTAGGGAGGATGCATCCTCAACCGGTTCATAGTACAATCCCACTGGATTAGGTATGTCGACCACCTGCTCGCTTGAGTCCCCGTCGGTTGAATTGTATACAGTGACGTTCGCAATGTTGAAGTAGACTTGCGGCTTGCTTTTGAAGTGCAGGTGCACGTTCATATCCTTTATCGCCCCTGGGACGTAGAATGAGTCCCTCAGGTCAATCACCCCACCCTTTATTCCAGGCAGGTTCTTTTCCATGTACTTTGATATCGGCTTGGTGTCCATCTCCGAGGTGTTGTACCTGACGTGGGCGTAGCCGCCGTTGACGTAATGGTCTTTGATGTCAGGGTTAGTGAACGTTATCTCGAACCTTAAGATGCCGTCACTGCCTTGGTCTGAAAGAGGGTATGACGTCGAATTCACGCAGCATTGTATCTGATCTGCGTCGTTCTCACCTTCGACCACGTTTGGTTTCATCTGCGGGGAAGCGATTATGTTATACGTGCCGGCGGCTTGGCCGTCAATTTTTAAATTAAAGCTGGAGTTGGTGTTCAATTCGAGGCAGTATTTTAGTATGTTCGTGTTGTCTTGGGGGACGTCTTTGACGTCGACTGTAATGTTCCCTAATCCCACCCTCCCGCCGAAGAAAGTGTAAGCTGAGGCCTGTTTTCCCTTAATGCTTGTCAGGAATGCCCTAGCCACGTTCCCGCGGGTTGGGAGGCCTTTTCCGTAGCCGACTAGGAGTCGGGTGGAATGGGTTAGGGAGTCTGATATGTCTTGGGGGGTTTCGCTGTCGTTTACGACTGGGTCGTCGTCTATGGTGAGCATGTATCCGATGTTTTGGGGCAGTAGGGGCCGTATGCTTTCATTGGCTAATATTGTGGCGTTGATGTAGTGGGGGCTGCTCTTGTTGCCGTCCGCAGCGGCCCATTCCTCACCCACCTGGTCCAGGATTCCCTGTTTGTTCATCACGTCCAGGACGTCTTCGGAGACGTAGTGGAGCCTCCTCATGGACGCGTCCGAGCCTGATGAGCCGGTGTATTGCATCCCAATGAGCGAGTAGAGTATTATGAGGGTGAACGTCAAGGCTACTGCAGCGTCCAACAGCATTGCGTATCCTCTTCTCATCTCCACACCGTGAGGTACATCTTTGTTACCTTACCTTCAAGTATCGCTGTACGTACTATTGTTATGGTGTTGTTTCCGCTTCCTGGGCGCACGCCGGTCCAGGCTGGTGTGCCCTCTGCGTTGACGGTGGAGCCGTTCATGTATGTGAGGTTGAACCAGAATTGGTAGCCTCCCATCCCGAGCATGTGGAGGTTGCATTCGTAGTTCATGCCTCCGCTGCACAAGGTGGAGACGTCGTTGCTCATGTATTCGATGAAACTTCTGATCTTATGCGGCATCAGTATTCTGCTTTCGTTGGCTAGGCCGAGTGATGTGACGTTTTCGACGCCCCAGTCTGATGGTATCCCGGGTGTCCTCACAAGCTCCTCAGCCGCGTCCACGCCCGCCTCCTCCATGTCCTTGAAGCCTTCTGTTTCAAGGACCTCCCTGGTTGATGAGCTCCAAAGCCCCAGTATCAGTATTATTGCTGCTAGTGCGACCACCAGGGCTATCAGTAGTTCGCCGCTGAACATCTGCCCCCGTGGTTCCCCAGTTTTTTTCATATTATTGCCGTGTAGTTGTTGTCGTCCTCTATGCTCTCGTTCACCTCATAGCCGGAGTCCGCGTACACTGTCACATAATCAGCGAGAGTGGAGTTGAATTGGAGCATCACCGATTCTCCGGCTGGCAGGCCGCTCATGGAAACGTTCGTCTCATTGTCTCTCGTGCGGAACGTTGCTGTGAATCCCGGCGAATCCACATGCGCATCGTTTACAATGTAGGCCTTAGTGTAGTTGCCATCTTTGTTCACGATCACCCTATTTTTTGGAATCTTCAGGTTGGGGAGGTGGCATGTTATTTCTATGCCGTCCTCACTGTAGAATATCCTGTTCTTCCTGTTCAATCCCTTACTTAGGCAGTGCACCGTCGCGTTTGATGCCAAGAGCTTCGCGGACCACGTGTTGTTCCCCCACATGAGTTCCATGACGTTGCCCCTCATGAACAGGTCATACTCGTACCCGCCCTGCAACTGTTCCGGTATTGAAAAGTAGCTGTAGTATCCTGGCCCCTGCTGGCTTATCATGTTTATGTTGTCCTTTACGCTTCCTCCGAGCCTCTTCACGTCAAGGTAGGTCTTTATGTCCGCGCTCTCCGAAGTCTTCTCCATGGACAGGAGGACGATGACTAGGAATATCATCACTATGAAGACGAGTCCGACTATCAATTCCACCCCGCTTTGTCCTCTCCCGGCAAGTTTACCCATTTCTCGTATAAATATGTTCTTTAAACACCATTAATTAAGGATGAGGAAGATTCTCCTGGTTTTGGCGCTCTTCGCCCTGGCTCAGTCCGTGTCATCCCATGACTGGCCCACGTTCCGTGGCAACTACCAAAGGAATGGAGTTTCGACGGCGTATTCGAAGTACAGCCTCAACGACATACAACTCCTGTGGAACTACTCGACTGGGAAGCCGGTAAGGTCCTCCCCTGCGATAGCAGACATAAACAACGACACAATCCTCGAGGTCGTGTTCGGCTCAGACAACGGCCGCCTATATGCGCTTGACTACTCTGGCAGGCTCTTGTGGAAGTTCGCAACAGGCGCGCCTGTCCGCTCGTCCCCTACTCTCGCTGACGTTGACGGCGACGGTAAGACGGACGTCGTGTTCGGCTCAGACGACGGCAACCTATACGTCCTCGACAACAATGGCAGGCTAATGTGGAACTACACCACCCATGGTGTTGTTCGGGGTTCGCCGGCTGTCATGGACTTGGGAGGCACACCAGCCAAGGAGGTCGTGTTCGGCTCATACGACGGTGCAGTCTACTGCCTCAACCACCCGGGCATCAGGGTGTGGGAGTACCAGACCCTCGACAGCATAGCGTCCTCTCCCGCGCTCTTTGACGTTGACCACACCGGTGGGGCTGACGTCATCATAGGCTCCAACGACAACATGGTGTACATCCTAAAACACCCCCCATACAAGTCCTGGTCCTATGCTGTCGACGGCGACATATCAGCAACGCCAGCGATAGCCAACACCGGATACGTCTACGTAGGCTCAGAGGACAGGAAGATATACCGGCTGACCATAGAAGCTACCGATGCGACCGAGACGCGTCGCGTCAGGACTGCGGCAGGGTGGACGACGGAGTCGATTGGGACGACAGGCATGTCAGCAGTCAACTACACCTCCTGGGGGGCCGTAACATCCTCCGCGGCTCTCTCCAGCCTGGACGACAGCGGAGTCGCGTACGTGATATTCGGGTCAGCGGACGGCACCCTCTACTTCATGCACACGAACCTCACGTTAGTCAAACGGTACACGCTCACCGAGCCGATAGAATCCTCACCAGCGCTCGCTGACCTGAACCGCGACAACGTGACCGACGTCATCTTCGGCTCAGACGATGGGGTGGTGTACGTCATAAACTATCCTGGCACGAGGAAGTTCAGTTACAGGACCGGCGGGAAAGTGAAGTCGTCGCCTGCGGTAGCGGACCTCACAAACGACGGGGCGCTGGAGTTCGCAGTCGGCTCAGACGACGGCCGCCTCTACATGTTCGGCGACATGCGGCGCGTGAGGATAGCCTTCGGCGACGTCTCATACCGGGCTGCGCTCAGGAACAGGGACGTGGGCGACATGGAGTCGGCGAAGGAGAACATTGCGGCTGCAAGGTCCGTATACTCGAAGATATCCTACCCTGATGGCATAGTCAAATGCGACAACCTCCTGCGCTCCCTCGACGCTGACCTCGTGTTCAACCGGGCTGAAGGCCTCTACATCGACGCCAACCTGACCGAAGCCGGCCGCAGGCTTGATGAGGCCTCTAGGATTTACGGGGACGTCAACGATACGGCAGGCATCAGGAAAAGCCAGCTCCTCTACCAGAAGATAGAGGCTGAAAAATACCTCCTTGAAGCCCAATACTACTACTCCATCGGGCTCACAGAGAACGCGTCAACATACCTTGCTGCTGCGGCGAGATTCTACCGTGGAGTGAACGACACCCAAAGTCTCATCAAACTTAGGAACGCGTCTGACATGTTCAGCCTAACCGAGAAGGCAGACAAATACTATGCCGACGGCCTGAAGGCTATCGGTGAGGGGAAACCAGATAACGCCTTGATGATATTCGGCTTCGCCAGACAGTCGTACGAGCTCGCAGGCAACAACGCCGGATTGGAGAAGACCGAGAGGATGCTCACCAAGATTAAGGCAGACACATACTATCAGAAGGCATTGGAATATTACAACGAAGGAGACTACATCAAGGCATCAGACCAGTTGAAGCAGGCCATACCACTCTACCAGAAGACAGGCGGAGAAAACGCTGAAAAAGCCATAACCATGTACGACAGCACCAAAAGCTTGGTGGAAGCGGACATACTCTACGTGAGGGCGCAGCAGTCGTACGACAACATGAGCTTCGACGAAGCCTTAGAATACTCCGGCAAGTCCATGTCAGCATTCAACACCTCAGGCGACGCGACCGGATACAGGAAGGCGCAGCGACTATACATGCAGGCCGAGGACGGCAAGAAAACGTTCTCCACTTCATCATCCTGGCTCACCAGCCAGAACATCGCAATAGCATTGAGCTTAGCAGCCGTCGCCTACCTGCTCCTTCGAAGGCCGTCCACCGAACCTAAGAAAAAGATCGTACTCAACGTCACCGGACTGAAGGAAAAATTCTTTGGGAGGAAACCTAAACCAGTCGAAGACGGGAAGGCGCTGGAGTCGAAGAAACAACTCACACTACAGCAGGCGATCGCGAAGGAACTTGAGAGGCTCACGAACGTGACGCGCTTCGGGCTGAAGCAAAGGACTGTCATACTACCTAAACTGGAAAAGAGGGCGGTTGAGGCCGGGCCTCTAGTTAAGCCGTGGAAGAAGAAAATCGAGACAAAAATCCTGCAGGCTCCAGCCGACCCGCAACCTCCGCTCGTCAAAAAGGCAGAACAGGTGAAAAACCAAGTTACCGGAATACTCGGCATAAGGAAGAGGCCGAAGGTTATACTGGTGCCAAGGCAGAATAAGTGATTACCTGCCGTACGGGATGTACGCTGTGCGCCCGCACCCGAGGCACTTCAACTCCAGCCTATGCTGCCTTGAGTTCAGCCTACGCCTGCAGTTCACAGAGTTGAAGTAGGTGAGGCACTTCCTGCAGAACCTCAGCTTCAACTCCCTCGGCATACGCACATTACACCTTAACGCTATCCTATGAGCCTGCCCAACCCTCCTTGTGGCAGCCTCAACGTCAGAACCGGCCAATTTCCCAGCCTGGTCGAAGAGCAACCTAATCCGCTCCAAGGCTATAGTCCTCTGCTCATCCCGCTCCCTGCCCCTGACCATACCATTAATATAACAAAAAAGCCAGATAATAACTGAGAAAATGGCGGAAAGAGGAGTTCTAGAACGAATCCCCAGTGGGCTAGACATTGGGGCGCTGGGAGGGCCGATGGATAACATACTAGTCAAGCTAAACAGGGATTTCGAACTACATGGCGATGATTCTACGAGATACAGCGCAAAATGTGCGAAGAGGGCTATAGAGGGTGTCTGATAGTGAAGGCTACTGCTTTTTCGAAGGAGAGGACAGCTGAGTTGGTGAACAAATTCAGAAGGAGGCTTGACTTCACACCTTTCACAATGGAGGGCGTACCCCATGCCGATGAGGTAAATCTTACAAATGACCTGTGGTCTGCCCTGACAGGTGAGGAGAAGGGCAAAATCTTGGATAACACAAGAAATATGGTGGCAGAGAAACTGAAAAGGAGGCCTGAGGATGTTCCTGAACAAACGCCTTACGCTAAGAGACTACTCTTCCGCTACCTCCAGATGGAGGCGAAAAACGATTAGGTTAGTTTCTTGCAGCCGTTTCTTGTCAGAAGCACCGTGTCCTCGAACCTGACTCCGAATTTCTTAGGCACGTAAATCCCAGGTTCGACAGTGAACACCATACCATCCCTCAACTTCACCTTCGAATCCGGACTGAAGCTGGGGCTCTCATGCACCTCCAAGCCGACGCCGTGTCCTGTGAGGTGATAGAAATTGAAACCCAACCCACTAATCCTCCCTTCAACGTGCCTATGGACTTCTGAGGCCAACATACCAGGCCTGATGTAGTCTATCGTCTCATCCCTGAGATTCCTCACAGACTCCATCACACGCCTCTCATCAACCGTCGGTGCACCGACCATGAGCGTCCTCGTCATGTCAGAAAAATACCCCCTATGGCAGGCCCCCAAGTCGACGACGACGGTGCCGCGTTGAATCCTCCTCAAAGAAGCTTTCGCGTGTATGTCGGAGCTGAATCGGCCTGAGGCAAGGAGCATCCCGCTGCCGAAGGGAGCCTTCTCGGAACCGCGCCTCCTAAGTTCGGCTTCTACTTCTGCGACGGCGTCCAACTCCCTCACGTCCTTGCGGACGACTTCGCGGGCCTTCCTCATCCCAGCCTTCGCCATGTTGCATGATCTCCTGATTAACTCAATCTCATGCTTCGTCTTCACACTCCGCGCGGACTTCACCACATCAGCCACCACACTCCTCTTTCCGGAAACCTTCCTCAGCGCGGCTGCAGCATCATAAGAGCAGACTCCGATTGCCTTCTTACGGAGGCCGCGCAACGTCCCCTCCAACTTCTCCTTATCATACTCCCTCACCTCAAGAGGATAACCGGCTGAAGAATAGGTCGCATCATAAAGCTCCTCATATATATCCTTAACCCACAGTATCGCATCCTTGTCTGTCACCAGGATACGGCCGCTCTCCTGCCCGCTAAGATAGAGCACGTCAACGTCACGGGTGACATAAAAAGCCCCCACTCTAGCCTCACGCATACCCTCCCTAACCTTACGAAGACGCAAACGCAACTCAGAAGACATAGTATATAATATTGCATCAAAGACGTAAAAGCGTTTTTAAGTACTGCTCGCATATTCTATCACTAAGTTATTTTTTTAAGGTGTTCTAAAATGAAACCACTTGATGCGCTCGGGGAGCTGTTGGACAACCATGTTATCGTGCGACTGAAGAATGGGATGGAGATACGCGGGAAGTTGAAGGCCTTTGACATACACATCAACCTTGTCTTGGAGGATGCGGAGTTCCAGGATGGGGATGTGAGCAAGAAGTTTAAGAGGCTATTCCTGCGCGGGGACATGATCTTGTTCATAAGTTAAATCCACTTTTATAGTAGGATATCATATTAGTAGGTTAAGATGAGCAAGGGGACTGCAAGCCACGGGAAGATGGGTAAGAGGAAGACCCATGTGAAATGCGGTAGGTGCGGCTCAAGAAGCTACCACCAGCGGAAGAAAGTGTGCGCTTCATGCGGCTTCGGCCGTGGTCCGAGGCTTAAGAGGGTCCCCCAAGCGAAGAGGAAGAGAAGGCTAAGATAGACACTGCTTATATAGGCGAAGTGTTTATATTTAAGGGCAGTTTTTAAGCTGCTATGCTATTCTAATGGTCTTCCAAGACCATTTCTTTTAAGAAGGCCTATGGCAAAACGTAATAAGCCAGTTGCTGGCTCACGAGCGTACCGTCCTTTGAAGAGGGCGAGGCAGGAGAAGCCGAGGATACACACTTGGCCGTCTGGAGATTCTAAGGTTCTTGGTTTCACGGGCTATAAGGCTGGGATGACCCATTGCATGGCAGTCGATGAGAATAAGGGGAATGTCACGGCAGGTTCTGAGGTTTTCGTTCCTGTCACAATCGTTGAGACTCCTCCGATGAAGATTGTGGGAATCAGGGTCTACCGCGCAGGCTACGGCGGCCCCGAATCCTTCACAGACATATGGTGCGACGCTCCTGGGAAGGAGGTGGGCGAGCGCACGAGCCTGCCTAAAAAGACTGATTCTGCGAAGAAGCTTGCTGAAGTCGATAAGGGCCTTAAAAACGTCAGCGACGTTCGTTTGATATCCTATACTCAGCCTTACCTTACTCATGCTCCTAAGAAGATTCCTGACATCATGGAACTTGTCCTAAGCGGGACCGTGGCAGACAAACTAGCTTATGCTAAGGGCGTGTTGGGGAAGGAGATTTCGTTCAAGGACGTGTTCAAAGAAAAAGATTTCGTTGACGTCACGTCCGTGACAAAGGGTAAGGGTTTCGGCGGCGTCATCAAAAGGTACGGCGTGAGGAAGCAGCCTAGTAAGGCTACCAAGAAGCGAAGGCACGGCGGGACTGGCGGCTCCTGGCAGCCAGCCAGGAAACTGTGGGTTGAGCCCCTCCCCGGACAGATAGGATACCATACGAGGACTGAATTCAACAAATTGATACTTAAGATAAGCGGAAACGGCGGGGAAGTCTCGCCTGCCGGAGGATTCCTACACTACGGCCCTGTGAAGGGCGACTATGTGATGCTGTACGGCAGCGTCCCTGGGCCGAGCAAGAGGGTCGTCAGGTTCACGTTCCCCCGGCGTGGGCATCAGCCGGTTAATTACACGATAAAGCACATTGACGTTTCGTCGAAGCAGGGGGCATGAGAAGATGGTGAAGGTTTATTCGTTGGACGGGAAGACGAAGGGCAGCGTCGAATTGCCGAGGGTGTTTTCGGCAGCCTACAGGCCGGACATCATACAACGGACGGTCGTGGCAGCGCTCGCTAACCTACGCCAACCGTATGCGACTTCGCCTCTTGCAGGGTTGCAGACTAGCGGAAACTATTTCGGCTCAAGGAAGAACCATTACAGGCAGACGATAAACAAGGGTATGAGCAGGCTTCCAAGGGTCAAGACTGGAGGAGGCGGTTTAGGTCGTGTGGTGAGGCTACCGCAGGCTAAGGGCGGCAGGAGGGCTCACCCGCCGAAGGGCAAGGATTACAGTCGCAAGATAAACAAGAAGGAGCTTAAGCTGGCTTTGGATTCCGCGGTCGCGGCAACAGGCAACAGGGCGCTCGTCGAATCCCATGGTCACATAATAGGCGGCTTAGAACTTCCAGTTGTCTTCGAAGACAAGCTGGAAGGCCTTAAGAAAGCATCTGACGTGAAGAAGGCTCTCGTCGCTGTCGGCCTACATGATGAGCTTGACTCCGGGAAGAGGAAGAAAATCCTAATCATAGTGAAAGAAGATAAGGGGATAAGGAAGGCGGCGTCCAACATAAGCGGCGTTGACGTTGCGACAGTGGATGACATGGGCGTGGACGTCCTCGCCCCCGGCGCTAAGGCAGGCCGGCTCACAGTCTGGAGCGAATCTGCGATAAAGAATATTAAATAAGATGGAACCATACGAGACACTCCTATACCCGTTGATGGGCGAGAAGGCGACGATGCTCAGGGAGAAGGAGAATACGCTCACATTCATAGTTGACAAGAGGGCCTCAAAGAAGGATGTCAGAATCGCCGCGGAGAAGATGTTCAACGTTAAGGTGGTTGACGTCAGGGTAATGCACACGACAGATGGCCACAAGAAGGCTCACATAAAATTGGACAAGAAGCATAAGGCTGACGAGATAGCGTCTCACATGGGGGTGCTGTAGGATGCCGAACCGGAACATCCCCCAGAGGCGCGGACGCGGAACCCCAAGGTACCGTTCGCCATCTCACAGGTTCAAAGGCGAAGTAGCCTATCCGAGGATGGATTATAACGGGAAAAGGCTAGGTCAGATACTGGAGTTCATCAACGACCCCGGGAGGACTGCCCCGCTTGCGAACATCATGCTCGACGATTTCACTACAACCAACATGATAGCTGCTGAGGGTTTGCACGTAGGCCAGACCATCGAGTTAGGCTCAGAGGCGAAGCTGAATCCAGGAAACGTGCTGCCGTTAATCAAGATACCGGCCGGAACCGACATCTACAACATCGAAAACAAGCCGGGAGACGGCGGGAAGATGGTGAGGACTGCAGGCACGTCAGGGTCTGTTGTAGCGCACGACAAACTAACCGGGCTGACGCAGCTTAAACTACCTTCAAAGAAGATTAAGTTCGTCAGAAGCGAATCGCTCGCGAGCGTCGGCAGGGTAGCGGCAGGCGGCCGCAAGGACAAGCCGATGCTCCATGCAGGCCAGAACTTCTACCCCATGAGGGCTCGCGGGAAGTTGTGGCCTGTGGTCGTAGGCCGCGCGAAGAACGCTGTGGACCACAAGCACGGCGGAGGAAGGCACCCACATGTCGGTAGGCCGACGACGGTGTCAAGGAATGCTCCCCCAGGGAGGAAGGTCGGGCACATCGCCGCGAGAAGGACCGGATTGAAGAAGAAGGGTTAAATTAAAATGGCTAAAAGGGAACTACACTACAGGGGTCACACGATTGAGGAACTCCAGAGCATGCCTTTGGATGATGTTATGAAGTTTTTCAGCTCAAGGGCTAGGCGCAGCTTGAAGAGGGGGTTGGATGAGCAGCAGACTAAGCTCCTTGAGGCTGCAGTGGAGGCGAGGAAGACGCCGCAGAAGAAGCCGATAAGGACTCACTGCAGGGACATGGTCATACTCCCGGAGATGGCGGGCCTCAGGTTCGGAGTCTACAACGGGAAGGAATTCGTGGACGTGGAAGTGAACGTGGAGATGTTGGGCAAGTTCCTCGGCGAGTTCGCCCTATGCAGAAGGACCGTGAAACACAGTGCCCCGGGAGTCGGAGCAACAAGAAGCTCGCTCTTCGTGCCAATCAAATAAAAAATGAAACTCAAGTACTCCATAAAGCCGGGCGAGAAGACCGTGAAGGCGATGGGACGGGATATGAACGTCTCGTTCAAGGACATGATCATGGTAGCCGAGGCCATAAAGGGGAAGAACATTGAGACTGCAATCAAGAGGATGGAGGACGTGGTCTCGCTGAAGCGCCCAATACCCTTCAGAAGATTCAACACAGGCATCGGACACCGCCCCGGAAACCAGTTCAAGATGAGCAGGTACCCTGTGAAGGCGGCAGGATACGCGCTGAAGATACTGAAGAACCTCCAATCTAACGCGGAGTTCAAGGGGTACGATTCAGAAAAGGTAAAGATAACCCACTCACAAGCCCAGCATGGAGTCTCAAGGCCGAGGAGGAAGCCGAAAGGCCGCTACACCACCTGGGAGACGGAATACTGCCACTTGCAGGTCGTGGGGAAGGAGAAGTAAAATGGCGATTGAAAGGCATTTCATACAGGAGGGTGTCATAAGGAGCGAGATAGAGAGCCTCCTGCGCAATGAACTCAACAGGGCGGGTTACAGCGGAATCAGCATACAGAAGACGCCCCTCACGACGAGGGTCATACTGTTCGTCGAGAAGCCGCCGATAGTCATCGGCAAGAAGGGTAAGAGGATTAACACGCTGACATCGCTTCTGAAGGAGAAGTTCGGCATAGAGAATCCCTCAATCGACGTGCAGAAGATTGAGAAGCCGACATTGGACCCGAACATCATAGCCAGGAGGATTGCGGTCGCATTAGAGAGGGGCATGAACAGGAGAAGAATCGCCTACAAGGCGGTTAGGGCTGTCATGTCATCCAGAGCCAGAGGGGTTGAGATTATCCTTTCAGGAAAAATCGTAGGAAAAGGCGGACGCTCAAGATCCGAGAAATACGCGGAAGGCTACATGAAAAAAGCAGGGGACAGCCTCAAGCTCGTCAAGGTAGGCTCCACTCAAGCCTACCTTAAGGCAGGGGTCATAGGCGTGACTGTGAAGATAGTCCCGCCGGACACGAAATTCCCAGATCAGATCAGCGTCCTAAAGGGTATCCAGCCGCTCCCGGAAGAGGAGAAGAAGCCGAAGAGGAAGGCTAGGAAGAAGAAGGTGCCAGAAGGCGAGGTAGCGCCGGCCGAAGCCGAGACGAAGACAGAAGAACCAGTGTCAGAGGCCGTGGCTGTAGTGGAGAACACGCAAGAAGAGGCTGAACCGGCAGATAAACCTTAAATACGATAACATATTATAATATACACTCTAAATGGCAATATTACGTTCAGATGAAATACAGGGCATGAACGACTCTGAGATGGATGAGCGCCTGACCCAACTTCGGAAGGAGTTGATGAAGATACAGGGCGTGCTGGCATCCGGGGGCATACCCGAGGAGGTCGGCAAGGCAAGGGAGATAAAAAGGACCATCGCGCGCATAAAGACCATAAAGGCCCAGAAGGCCAAGGCAGGCGGCAAGAGGGAGGTTTCAACCAAGAAATGAACTGCCCCAAGTGCGGTCTGCCGAAGGAGCTTTGCGTTTGCGAGGAGATGACCCGCGTGGGTCAGAAGATAAGGGTCAGGGGTGACAAGAGGCGTTACGGGAAGTACGTGACTGTCATAGAAGGTTTCGAGAACGTCGACGTAGATAAGGTCGCGAAGGACTTGAAGAGGACTATGGCGTGCGGCGGAACGTCGAAAAACGACATCATAGAATTGCAGGGGAACCATGTGAACCGCGTGAAGGAGGTTCTGGTAAACATGGGGTTCTCAGAGAACATGATAGATGTCGCATAAACTGTTTGAAGCCCTACTCTCAAACAACAATGATAAGCCCATATAACATACTCCGGCACGAGCTGGTCGGCCTCCCCCTCAAGGTGCGGGTGGGGGGCAAGACGTTCGAAGGCGTCGTGGAGGAGGAGACGAAAAACACGTTCAAGCTCAAGACCCCCTCGGGGGTCAAGACGGTGGTGAAGGAATCCAGCGTGCTGGAGTTCCGGCTGCCATCCGGTGCGGTCGTTGAGGCGGAAGGCGAACTGCTTTCCGAGCGACCTGAGGACCGCATAAAGAGGAAGCATAGGATAAGGTTTTGAACATGGAATGTAAGGACAGGAACTGCCCAGTACACGGGACCCTCTCTACGAGGGGCACGGTCTTGGATGGAGTGGTGGTCTCGGACAAGATGCAGGGGACGGTCATCGTCCTCAGGGAGCGCTTCATCAAAATCAGGAAATACGACAGGTACAGGAAGCACACATCCAGGATGCCGGCGCACAACCCGCCATGCATTGGGGCAAAGGAAGGGGACGCAGTCAGGATCATGGAGTGCAGGAAGCTCGCAAAGACCGTAAGCTTCGTAGTAATTGAGAAGCTCAACAAGGACGAGGTCGTGAAGGAGGAGCCGAAGCACAAAAAAGAGGTTGAACCTAAGGCAACTAAGAAGGCGCCTAAGAAGCCGAGGAAGAAGACGGAGGTAGAGAATGGCTAAGCCACTCGGAGGTATGCCGAAGAACCTACCCCTCGGGAAGGCTATCTCGGCTAACATAACCAAGACGCTCACAAACAACGCCCACCTGGTGTGCGCAGACAACACAGGCGCGAAGGAGATTAGCATAATAGCTGTCAGGGGATACAAGGGCGTGAGAAACAGGATGCCGACCGCCGGCGTAGGCGACATGATCATCGCATCAGTCAAGAAGGGAAGGCCTGACATGAGAAAACAGGTCATCCACGCCGTGGTAATACGGCAAAAGCACCCTTACCGGAGGGCTAACGGCTCAAGGATATGCTTCGAAGACAACGCCGCAATCATCGTCGGCGAGGAAGGCATGCCCAAGGGCACGGAAATAAAAGGTCCGGTAGCGAAGGAGGCGACCGAACGCTGGTCTAAGATAGCGACGATATCGAGCATAGTAATCTAAAATGATAAGGCCAACATCAAAGCAACCGAGGAAGCAGAGGAAGTGGCTGGCGAAGGCCCCGCTCCATGCAAGGCATAAGATGGTGTCAGCGGCGCTGAGCAAGGAGTTGAAGGGCAAGTACAAGAGGAACAGCATGCCACTCAGGAAAGGCGACACGGTGAAGATAATGCGCGGAACCATGAGAGGACACACCGGAGAGGTGATGGGAGTTGACATAAGCAAATACAAGGTATTCATAAACGGCGTCATAGCCAAGAAGACTGACGGGAAGGAAGTCGAAAGGCCAGTCCACCCCTCAAACGTTATGATAACCCAATTCCACGAGGAGGACAAGGAACGCAGGGATGCTATGGCCAGGAACACGGAGGCGAAATAATGCACACGAAGGCAATCGCGGTCGGCGGGGAGAAGGGCAGGAAATGGACTGCAACCCCAAGGGGCCCGCACAAGAAGACTGAGTCCATACCGCTCATAGACGTTTTGAAGATGTTGGACCTCGCAGACAAGAGCGAAGAAGCAGAGAAGATAATATCAGGCGGGATGATAGAGGTCGACGGCAAACCAGTCAAAGACTCCAAATACGGGGTCGGCCTCATGGACGTCCTGTCCATACCGAAGACAAAGGAAAACTTCATCGTGACAACTGCGAAGAAGGGCTTCACTCTAAAGGTAGTTGGCTCTTCCAAGACGAAACTATGCAGGGTCATCGGGAAGAGGACGCTAACAGGCGGGAAGACCCAGTTGAACCTCCACGATGGGACTAACCTGATATCAGACAAGAAGGTTAAGGTGAACGACACAATAGTTTTGGAACTGCCTGGAAGGAAGCTGAAGGAAGTGATACCCTACGAGGCAGGAAACCACGTGCTCGTCGTCAGCGGAAGACACCGCTGCGAAAAAGGCGTCGTGAAGGAGGTGCTACCGGGGACGGCGGCAAGGAAGTCCCTCACAGCGATAGGCGACTTCAAGACGCTCACAGAATACGTGTTCGTCATAGGAAAAGACAAACCGATGGTTGAAGTATGATAGCAAACGTTATGCAAACCCCAAGGATAGAGAAGGTCACAGTCAACATAGGCGTCGGAGAGTCAGGAGAGAAGCTCGGAAAAGCCGAGAAGCTCCTTCAGAAGCTCACAAGCAAAAAGCCGGTGAGGACAGTCTCAAAACGCAAGATACCAACATGGGACCTGAAGAAGGGCGAACCAATCGGATGCAAAGTGACCCTCAGGGGAAAGGACGCAGTCGAGATAATCAAACGCACACTCTACGCGAAGAACAACGCACTCAACCCAGGGAACTTCGACACCACAGGGAACGTCTCATACGGGATACAGGAATACCTCGACATACAAGGTCTCAAATACGACCCTGAGATAGGGATATTCGGCATGAACGTGAACGTGAACCTAGAACACCCCGGCTACAGCATACAAAGGCGCGCCAGAAAAAACGTCAAAGTACCGCAAAAGGCCAGGGTGCAAAGGGACGAAGCGATAGAATTCATGAAAAACAATTTCGGTGTTAAAATTGAAGAAGAAGACTGACTCGAAAAAGAACAAGAAGATGGACTCCAAGACCATCGCATGCAGCGTATGCGGCACAAACAGGGGCCTCATACACAAGTACGGCCTCAACATATGCAGGCGCTGCTTCAGAGAGGTCGCGGAGAAGATAGGATTCCAGAAATTCAGCTAAAATGGCCGACATAAAACTGTTAGGGAGATGGGACTATAACGTGACGCTGAAGGACGCGGGGATGGCCAGGTACATCTGCCTGAACCCAATCCACGTACCGCACACCTCAGGAAGGTATATCGGGAAGCAATTCAGCAAAAGCAAGATGAACATAGTCGAACGCCTGATAAACAAGATGATGCGCTCAGGGCAGGGCACCAAAAAAGTCGCAGGCAAGTACATAAGGGGCGGCGGAAACACAGGTAAGAAGTTGAACGCTATAAACATAATCGAGAAGGCTTTTGAGATAGTCGAGAAGAGGACGAAGAAGAACCCGATACAAGTCTTTGTTGACGCCATACAGAACGCAGGACCCCGCGAGGAGACTACAACAATCATATACGGTGGAATACGATACCACCAGTCAGTTGACGTGTCCACGCAAAGGAGGGTGGACTTCGCACTAAAGTACCTGTCTCTTGGGGCGTTCGCCACAGCATTCAACAAGAACAAGTCAATCGAGGAGTGCCTCGCTGATGAGATAATATGGGCTTCTAATTCTGAGTCTAAATCGTACGCGGTCCAGAGGAAGGAGGAGACTGAGAGGATTGCGCAATCAGCTAGATGAGGTAAAAAGATGGGACGCCAAGAGCAAGTAGCGGAAAGGGTCATGCGTGTTGTCGGGAATCTAGAATTGGTAAGGAACCTGGGAATCGTAGCACACATTGACCACGGGAAGACAACCCTCACCGACAGCCTACTCGCCAGCGCCGGCCTCATCTCCATGGACACCGCAGGCAGGCAGCTTGCCATGGACTTCCATGAGGACGAGCAGCAGCGCGGCATCACAATCAACGCAGCCAACGTGTCGATGACCCACGGGTACGACGGCAAGGAATACCTAGTCAACCTTATAGACACCCCGGGGCACGTGGACTTCGGCGGGGACGTGACGCGCGCCATGCGCGCAGTCGACGGCGTCGTATTAGTAGTGTGCGCTGTCGAAGGCGTCATGCCACAGACGAAGACCGTCCTAAACCAGGCACTGAAGGAGAGGGTAAGGCCAGTCGTCCTAATCAACAAGGTAGACCGCCTAATCAACGAACTCAAACTAACCCCAGAGGAGCTACAGAAGAGGTTCATGAAGATAATCGCAGACATAAACAAGATAATCTCTATGAAACAGCCTGAGGGGATGGACTGGAGGGTTGACGTAAACGGCGGTTCAGTAGCCTTCGGAAGCGGATTCCACAAATGGGCGATAAACGTACCCTACATGAAAAAATCAGGCATCACGTTCAAGGACATCATAGACAACTGCGAGAAAGGCCTGCATAAAGAACTGTCACAAAGGGCTCCAGCCCACCAGATAATACTGGACATGGCTGTGAAACACCTTCCGAGTCCAATCCAGGCGCAGAAGATAAGGATACCTCAGATATGGAAAGGGGACCTGGAAAGCGAGATAGCAAAGAGCATGCTCAACTGCGACGCCAAAGGCAAGGTCGCGATAATGGTCACGAACATCCAGACCTTCGACAAACGCGAAGGTGAAGTAGCCACTGGCAGGATATTCTCAGGCACCGTCAGGGAAGGACAGGAACTATACCTCGTCAACTCCAAAATTACGGAAAGGGTCACCCACGTCGGATTGTACATGGGAGCATCACGACAGAACGTGGAATACGTCCCAGCAGGGAACATCGTGGCAATATCAGGACTCAAACACGCATACGCAGGAGAAACCGTCTCCGAGGAACACATAGCGCCGTTCGAGGCCATAAAACACCACAGCGAACCTGTCGTCACAGTCGCAGTCGAGGCTAAACACATGAAAGACCTTCCGCGCGTCATAGAAGTCCTAAGGCAGACAGCCAAGGAAGACCCAACCCTGCGCGCCGCAATCAACGAGGAGACAGGCGAACACCTCCTCTCCGGAATGGGCGAACTACACCTCGAAGTCATCACAAACAGGATAAAGGCAAGCGGCCTGGAAATCATCGTCTCACAGCCGATAGTCGTGTACAGGGAGACAATAGAAGGCAGCTTCGGCCCACTGGAAGGGAAGTCCCCGAACAAACACAACAAGTTCAAGATAAGCGTCGAACCACTCGAACAGGGCGTATTCGAAGCCATACGCGCAGGAGAGATAGACGAGGGACGCCGCAAAGACAAGAGCAAGGACATATGGCAGACCCTACACGAACTCGGCATGGATAAGGAAGAGTCCAAAAAGGTATTGAACGTGTACCACGGCAACATGATGGTCGACATGACCCGCGGAGTACAACACCTAGACGAAATCATGGAACTCCTCCTTGACGGATTCGAACAGGTCATGGACAACGGCCCACTAGCCAAGGAACCGATGACAAAAGTCAAAGTCATACTCGAGGACGCATCAATGCACGAGGACGCCATACACAGGGGCCCGGCACAGATATATCCCGCGGTCAAAAACCCGATGTACGCCTGCATAATCAAGAGCAAGTCTAACATGCTGGAGCCGGTCCAGAACATATGGGTGGACGTGCCGCAACAGTATATGGGCTCGATAACAAGGGAACTCCAAAGGAGGAGGGGTATAGTAGGCAACATGAGCCAGAAAGACGAGCTCGTGACCATAGAAGCCAAAGTCCCGGTCGCAGAATCATTCGGATTCGCAGGAGACCTGAGGAGCGCAAGCGAAGGACACGCCCTCTGGAGCACCGAAAACGCGGGATTCGCAAGACTCCCAAGCGAACTACAGACGAAGGTAGTCAACCAGATACGCGACAGGAAGGGGCTCAAACGGGAACTACCCAAAGCAGAGGACTACATGGCATAAGTATTTAATACGACAAGACAACAATAACTAAAGCTAAATTTAAAGGAGGATAGGCTAAAAATGGCTGAAAAACCACACATGAACCTCGTGTTCATAGGACACGTAGACCACGGAAAATCCACACTCGTAGGTAGGCTACTCTACGAGGTCGGAGAGGTCACAGAACAGCAGATGAAGAACCTCAAGGAAGAGGCTGATAAGGCGGGCAAAGGGACGTTCGAGTTCGCATGGGTCATGGACTCCCTAAAGGAAGAACGTGAACGCGGCGTCACAATCGACATCGCACACAGGAAATTCTCGACACAGAAGAACTACTTCACCATAATCGACGCCCCAGGCCACCGAGACTTCGTGAAAAACATGATAACCGGAGCCTCACAGGCAGACGCTGCAGTACTCGTCGTCGACGTCCAAAACGGCGTACAACCGCAGACGAAGGAACATGCATTCCTCGCGAAGACGCTCGGAATCAACCAGCTGATCGTGGCCATGAACAAGATGGACGCAATCAACTACGAGGAAGCCAAGTTCAACAAGACACTCGAGGAAGTGAAGAAACTCCTGATGAGCATCGGCTACAAAGTAGACCAGATACCGTTCATACCGGTCTCCGCCTACCTGGGCGACAACGTGAAAGTGAAAAGCGCCAAGACCCCATTCTACAAAGGCGACCCACTACTCATTGAACTGGACAAGCTGAAAGCGCCAGAAAAACCCGTCGACAAACCGCTCAGACTGCCAGTACAGGACGTCTACACCATAACCGGCGTCGGAACAGTCCCAGTCGGACGCGTCGAAACCGGCGTAATCAAACCAGGCGACAAAATCATCTTCATGCCATCCAACGTAGTAGGCGAAGTGAAGACAGTCGAAATGCACCACGAACAACTGCTAAAAGCAGAACCCGGAGACAACATCGGATTCAACGTCCGCGGCATAGCCAAAAACGACGTCAAACGCGGCGACGTAGCAGGCCCAGTGAACAACCCGCCAACAGTAGCGGAAGAGTTCACAGCCCAAATCGTCGTCCTACAACACCCAAGTGCCATAACAGCAGGCTACACGCCGGTCTTCCACATACACACCGCCCAGGTCGCATGCACCTTCACCGAACTATTGAAGAAAATCGACCCCAAAACAGGCGCAGTAAAGGAAGAAAAACCAGAATTCCTCAAAGCCGGAGACGTGGCAGTCGTGAAAATCAAACCAACACGACCAACCGTCATAGAACCAGCAAAGGAATTCCCGCAACTAGGCCGATTCGCAGTCCGCGACATGGGCCAAACCGTAGCCGCAGGAATGGTAATAGAAGTGAAGAAGAAGGAGATGTAAATCTCCTTCTCCAAAATTTTTAAATCAAAGATGGAGAAAGCACGCATAATACTAATCGGGAAGGAAACAGGACAACTGGACGACGTATGCAACCAGATAGTGGACGTCACCAAAAAAACAGGCACAAAATACAGCGGACCAATCCCCCTACCAACCAAACAGATGAAAATAACCACCCGCAAAGCACCAAGCGGAGACGGCACAGAAACATGGGACCGCTGGAACATGCGCATACACAAGAGAATAATAGACATAGACGCCAACGAAAGAAGCCTACGCCAAATAATGCGCATACAAGTACCAGACGGCGTGCACATCGAAATAGAACTAACCAAATAAAAACCACGGAGCAAGGCCTATCCTCCAAGCTCCGTGCCCAAAATTCTTTTATATTAAAACAAGACCCCTAATAACAAAACCAATCCCTTAGTGTAGACGCATCCGACGCATCCGCGTCGGGCGTCTCGGGCACTCCCATGCCCGACACCGGCCTATCATACCGGACTACTGGAGCAATGAATCTCCACGCGGAGAGGATAGATAAAAAGAGCGCACAAACGCTCCCTTAGTGTAGATGCATGCGACGCTGCGGCGGTCGCGCATATCCGGCTCTTCGAGCCAGATACCGGCCTATCATACCGGATTACACTAATCTAATATGAATCTCAGATATACTGAGAGGATAACCAACAAAACAAATCTACGCTCCCTTAGTGTAGACCGGCCTATCATACCGGACTTTCGCAGAGAGCCCCTTTCTTTTCAAAAAAGAAAGGTGCTTCACCCCCCAAGAAAAACGGGTGGCAGAACCGTTAGGTCCTGCCTGGAGAAATCCGGCGACTCGGGTTCAAATCCCGAAGGGAGCATTGAGCTGACGCATCAGCTCGCACTGGAGCGGATGGTGCCTCGCGACCGAGACATTGTCTCGGGCGCGTGTCGTAGCCAGTGGCTACGCCACATATCAGAAGGTACATGCACTATACGCTTTCTTTCGCAAAGGAAGGGCTCCTCGAAGCGAGCATTGAGCCTTTTATCAAAAGGCTCGCGAAAACTACGGGTGTTGATGGGTCTTTCGACCCATCAGAACGCATAAGACGAATGAATAACGACTTCTTCGAAGACACATGCACTAGGTGTTTTCTTTCCGCGGGCACTTTCTTCCCCAAGAGGATGGCCACTCTAATTGAGCGAAACCTAATCACCCGGGTGTAAACAACAGACTATGTCCTCCTCTATGTCTATGGCGCCTAGCGGGTCACCTGAACCCAGTCTTGGACATATCTTATTTATCGCACCGCCATTTTTTTCTTCACATTCTTCGGCAGTAATGCACTCTTCCTCCAGCGTAGGGTTCCCAACATACAAACCACATATTATCTCTTCACACGTTTCATCATACCAGGTGCCCTCATCATCCTCGCATTCTTCCTCGGTCGTCTCCCCCGAATACGTCTCATCCTTATAAATACAACACCCATCATCTTCTTCCCCTTCAAGGGGGGTTGGTATTATGTTAGCCGGCTCAACTGATCTTTGTGTTGAAGTGTCAGGAGTGCTGAATTGTCCTGCTGGGATTGCGTTCCCCATCATCATTGCGCCTACTAGTATTCCAATCGCGAAGACCGCGAATGCCGTCCAGATTCCGAAGGTGATGTGTTTATCCATCTTTAGAGTCCTCCATCTTATGCTGACTAGTTAATTACCTGCAATGAAAGAATAAAAATGAATAATGTTCACTAACTCTTGGATAGTATCAATCAGCATATGTTTTATGCCGTCAAGGTGCATGCACTGTACGCCTTCGGGATTTAAGCAAGACGAATGTCTTGCGGGAAATCCCGAAGGGAGCATCCCTATGAGGGTTCGAAACTCGGATATATCCTGAAGGGGGGATTTTATGTAAATCCCTATTTTTAAACTCAAATATGCTATGTTTTAATATTAAAACGTATTGTAGGTGTTGTATATGGAAGTTGCTATAACAAAGATGAGCCAGAATGGTCAGATAGTTATACCTGCTGAAGTTAGGAGGGACGCCGGATTGGGGCCGCAATCAAAGTTTATAGTATTCAACAAAGGGAGTAACATCCTCCTGAAGTTGGTAAATAATGCAGCGTTATCGGAGGAAATAAAGTTGATTGAGCGCATAACTAAAAGCGAATCCCAGATAAAGTCCGGTAAAGTGGTTAAGGCGAGTACGGAGATGGGAGATGAAGAGATAGATCACCTTCTGATAGCATGAGTCATGGAAATAATTTTCTCACAGGAGTTTGCGGAAGAGTATAAGAAGATAAAGGATAATGCAACTCGATTGAGGATAATCAAACAAATCAAGAAGCTCGAACAACAACCAGATGCGGGAAAGCCACTGAAGCATGAACTAAAAAACCACAGAAGTCTACGAGTCCCACCATTTAGGATTATTTATAGAGTTGAACAGGATAGGATACTCATAAACTGTTTTGAACATAGAGACAAAGTGTATCGATAGTCATTATGTCCGAGAATTTTTATACTTGCATGTCTCATCTTTAATTAGTAATTAAAATTTGAGACTCGAACCCGGTACAGGAATCCCGAAGGGAGCAATATCTTTACGGTTGGAATTTGTCTGCAGTCTTGGGTCTTCGAGGAACCCAAGTCATTAGCCTGGAAGGGTGGGTTATAGTAAACAATCTCTCATGTATTCCTCGTCTAGTATTATTTCCCTGTTGCAGGCCCTGTTGAGTTCTGTCGAGTAGTTCTTCCTGAACCTTGCGTGTTCGACTTCCTTGCTGAAGGTTCTGACCAACCTGACTGCTCCGCTGAAATCGCCGTCTCCTGTGACCATAACCGCTATATCGTACACATTCTTGTGGGCCAAGTCAACCAGGTCAATTGCTATGTTTACGTCGGTATTTTTCTCCACGAAATACCTGGTCTTCTTGCTGCATTGGGTGCACGTCTCAAATCGTGCCTTCAGTTTCCCGAGTATGAGTTTCACCTTCGGTATCTTGGCCACCTTGGCGAAGAACCTCTGCTGTTCCCTGTACTTCTCCGGCTCCATCTGCTGATTTATGGATGCGTTATAGTACCTGATTTCAACAAGCTCATAGCTCCTGCATAGTTTGGCGGCGAACTTGCCGAAGTTGACGTCGGCGGCGCCCAATGAGTCCAAACAGGAGTGGTAGAAGTTGCTACCGTCTATGAAAATAACAGCCCGTTTCATCAGAAGCACACAGAGGGCCCATCGTTAGATAGGACAAGCCTACCTAAAGATGGGGAGGTTATTGCTAACATATAGCATATCTCAACTATAAATACTACACCTGACCCTTCATCCAACCTTGTTATTTGGCCGGGATGGAAGGGAGGTTGTTGAGCCAAAATGTGCCCTTTTCTGCCGGAGTTTCCCCTTAATTGAACAAACTGTTTATGGCTCGAAGGGAGCATTGAGCTGACGCGTCAGATCCTCAAAATCGCCGGGCGATTTTGGGATGCTAGTTGCCAGAGCAACTTCGCATCGCACCGAAGCGGATAGCACCCTCTTCGAGGGTGCATGCACTGTACGCCTTCGGGATTTAAGCAAGACGAACGTCTTGTGGGAAATCCCGAAGGGAGCAATTATTTTCTCACGTCTATTATACTGCCGTTTTAGCCAGTCCAGATAGGTTATATAGTTCAGGTTCAAATCTTCCAGCTGCGCATTAACCTATTGGGTTCGAATCTCCAACGTCTTTAAAGACTCACCTGATTTTAGTGCCTAGAGTTTATCTACAAAATGGTATGTCGAGCAACTTATTATCCTCTCGCCACAATATAGGTAGTATGGGCGCTGCTGTCACGGACTTGTCTGATGCCAGGATAATCAGATTGGATGAGGGCAATCTTGCGTTGACGAATGGATTCGACTGCGGTGATAAAGACCTGAATGAATTCCTCCAGGAAGATGCATTAGACCACCTAAAAGGGAAGGCGGCGGTAACGTATCTCTTCATGCAAAAGGGCAATGTGTTGGGGTACTTTTGCTGAGTATGTTCGCTATAGAGCCGACTGAAAGGGCATTGCAGATACTACGTCAACGGGGGAAGAAGTACAAACTCTTCCCGGCCCTGTTGATTGCTCGTCTGGGTGTTGACAAGAACTTCATGCTAAAAGGTGTTGGCACGGAGATAATCAAGACAATAATCGGTCTGGCATTGAAAGAGTCAGAGAAGATTGGCTGCCGTTTTATAGTTGTTGACGCATACTCCGATGCCGTCGGATTCTATGAACACAACGAGTTCAAGGTTCTAAGCAAGAAGAAAACAGATTCTGAAACCATCAAGATGTATCTCGACCTGTTGAGGGAGTTCTAAGCAAGCCACTTGACCTTGCTTGCCTTAATGGCGCATTCCTCTAGGAACTTCCTGTGTTTGACCAGTTCCTTGTCGTTCGCTGGTAAAGAATCCACTCTAATCAACTCGTTGACAAACCGCATGCTGTCCTCCTCGTTCAGGTCTGTGGAAAAATCGATTGGTCGTGCCATAAAATCGCCTGTAATACTCAATAAGTAACGCTAGGATATATACTTTATGCCCTGCCAGATAAGGCTCTCCTACTGAGTTTCTCCACCCTTTTGCATCAGACCACGCTAACGCTACGGCTCATTTGCATCCTTTTGCAATAGATGAATACACTCGGGCTTGCTGGATATGTTCCGGGCAGTTTTATGCGCGAAGTTGCTCTGGCAACTAGCATCCCAAAATCGCTCGGCGATTTTGAGGAGTTGATGCGTCAGCTCCCTGAAGGGAGCCATATTTTACTTTTCATTGGCTGTCTTACTTATTTATTAATGTAAAACTCTATACTATTTGGTAAGATGGATTGTGTTACTTTATCGTCTAAGGGGCAGATTGTGTTGATGAAGGGTGTTAGGGATAAATTGGGCTTGAAGGCCGGGGACAAACTGGTTGAGACCGTGCAGGAAAACAGCATTGTGTTGAGACCTGTGAAGTCGACTAAGGAGCTGTTCGGGGTACTCAAGAACTCCAACGGATTTAGAGGGAAGAGCACTGAGGATATAGTGGCTGAGATAGATAGTGGATGGAAATAGAATGCCCTACCTGTTCGACACCTACGCCTTCATAGCATACTACTTTGAGGGGAGGGAATCCTACAGGAAGTACTTTGAGAAGTTCACTGGTGAAGATTACACTTCAATGCTGTCGCTGATGGAAGTATACTCTCGCATATTTCACGCGGAAGATGCGGGAATCGCCGAAGAGGTTCTGGGCAATATACTTGGCAACTTCAAGATTCTACCGTTGAATGACATTGGTGTTATCAAGGAAGCCGGAGTATTCAGGAGTAAAATGCGTAAGGAAAAACGTAGCCTATCATATACCGACTGCGTCAACTATGTGCTAGCCCAGGGATTAGGGATTAGGATGCTAACCGGCGACGAGGACTTCAGGGGCGTGGTGGGCGTAGAGTTCGTCAAATGAGCTCTGCGTCCTAGTGGGACCGAACATATTGGCTGTCTAGCGAAATATCCTATAAAAATTGTAATTTGTCTAGAGAAAGAAACTGATGAGAAGATGCTATCTCAGTTGAGCCAGTTTTGTGATCAAGTTGTTGAGGTGAAGCAATGATTGAAATTTTATTCGAGTTTGCTGGTTGGGGTGTTGGAGAATCCGAGTGTTTTTTCCACGGCATCCAATAAAACTCTATTGTCGAACGGTTTCATGATGTTTGGTACGCCGCCCTCAGACCTTAACAAGTCCTTCATATTCTGTGGTGGCTGGAGGGCGCTCATGAATATTATCTTTATCTTCGGGAATCTCTTTTTAATCGCATTGAATATCGTCACCCCACTAAGCTCTGGCAGCATTATGTCCAGTAGAATCAAGTCTACTTGGCCATTCACCCTTAGGAGTTCCCTTAAACAGTCCTTGGAGGTTTCTATGAGGGTGACAGTGTAGCCGTGGGTGTCTAAAATCCTGCTGACGCTATACCTGATGCTCGGGTCGTCGTCTACTATCAGGATTCTTGCTTTCATATCGCATCAGGGGATGCTCGCAGGCGTTTTGGCCTATTTTTTACGTTGGTGTCCATTGTTGTTGGGTGTATCCTTACCAGGCTATTCTCCAAGCGTTTTCTTCACTATCCCCCTCACCTCCTCCACGTCAAAGGGTTTTTTTATGTTAGGTATGTGTCCCTCCCTTCTGAGCCTGTACTTTGCCCTCTCATCCGGCACTATTGCGCTGAGGAATATTATTTTAACGTCAGGGTAGGCGGATTTGATGTCCCAGAACAACCCGATTCCATCCTGTTCTGGCATCATAATGTCCAGGAGTATTAAGTCGACTTTCCCCCCTAAATTCGACAGTTCTTTCATGCATTCCTTGTAGCCGTCCGCTTCTATTATTGTGTGGCCGTCGACCCTTAGAATCCTCCCCAGACTGTATCTGATGGCCTGGTCGTCGTCCACTATCATGATTGTCTTAGCCATTTGAACCCTCCACAGCTTCCTTAATCCTTTTTAGCATGTCCTGGTTGTCGAACGGCTTTTCGATGTAGCCGATGATGTAGTCTCGGTCGTTGTCGGAGACCAGTTCCCTCTTTATGCGGTCTGATGTTTCGTGCTTCTCTGTCAAGGCGGAGAAGTAGAATATCTTGACCTTCACCCCCATCTCCCGCAGCTTCTCTATGACCTTCTTGGGCGGGAGGCCGGGCATCATGATGTCCAACAGCATCACGTCCGGTGCGAAGCCGGATAAGACTTTCAAGGCCTCTTCGCCGTTGTATGCGAACTCTACCTCGTAGCCTTCGCGCTCCAGGAGCCGTTTGACCAGCCTTACCGTGTGGATTTCGTCGTCCACAATCATCACTTTAGCTTTCATTTTTCCCCTCCTACTCTGGCTAGAACCTGTCGTATCCTCTCAAGCAGGTCTTCAGTGTTGAACGGTTTTGTTATGTACTCCTCTCCCCCCAGATATCCGGCTACTCTGCTTGGTTCATCAGTCTTGGCCATCAGATAGATTATGGGTATGTGTTTTAGCAGTTTGTCTTTCATTAGTGCTTTAGTGACCTCCCCTCCGCTCAGCCCCGGCATCATGATGTCGAGTATAATAAGTTTGAATTCGTTCCCATGTCCGTTCAACTTGTCCAGGCAGTCCTGTCCATTCTCGGCCAGCTCTACAGCATATCCTTTCGAATCCAATATTCGCCCTAGGCTGTGCCTGATTGCAGGGTCGTCGTCTACTAAGAGTATCTTCTTGTCCATCTATGCGCCCTCCCTCGCCGGCTTTGTCGCATCTTTTTTGCTTATTGGCAGGCTGAAGTAGAATGTGGAGCCCACACCCCCCCGGCTTTCGAACCATATGCTCCCGTTGTGGGCTTCCACTATCTTCTTGCATATCGCAAGGCCGAGTCCCGTGCCGCCGTATTTGCGGGATTTGGACGAGTCCACCTGGTAGAATCTGGCGAATATCTTCCCCTTTGACATGTCCGGTATGCCAATGCCAATGTCCTTGACGTACGTCACCACGTTTTTGCCGTCGAGGCGGGCTCCGACCGTCACTTCGCCCGGCCTGCCGGACATGTATTTTATGGCGTTGTTGATTAGGTTGTTCATGAGGGTTTTTATGGAGTCTGTGTCCCCCGTTATGGTTGGGACGTCAAACGGTTCCACCCTTATCGGCACGTTGAACTGCTGCGAGAATGGTTTAAGCTCTTCTGCGACCTCGTTAGCGACTACCTTGAGGTCCACGTCGGTCATGGTGAACACCTTTTTTCCGGCGTCGAGCCTGGCCAGCTCCAGTATCTCCTCTATGAGTTTTCTCAGCCGGTTGGCTTCCTCCATGACTATTTTTATGTCCTCCTTCTCGTCGTCGCTCATCTTGTCGGCGAGCTCCTCCTGTATCAGATGCGTCAGCCCGATGATGGATGTGAGGGGGGTCTTCAGTTCGTGGGATGTTATCGCCAGGAAGTCGTCCTTGACTCTGTCTGACTCCCGAAGTTCGTCGTAAGCCTTCTGCAGGTCCAATGTCCTGGTCTTTACCTTCTCCTCGAGTTCCATCTTGTTCCGCTGCAGGTCCTCCATGATGTTTATGATGGCTATCCGCGTCCTGTCCAGGTCCTCGACCTTGTCATTGAGCTCTGTTGTTCTCTCCTGGACCTTCAGCTCCAGGTTCTTGTTTGCCTGTTCAATCTCTTCCTGGTATGCTCCCAGCTTATCTGCCATCGATTTGAATGCGACGTTAAGTTCGCCGAGTTCATCTTTTTTCCTTGTGTCTAGGGTTATGTTGAAATCGCCGGCTGCTATCTTTTTTGATGCGTCTCCCAAGGAATGTAATGGTCCGGCCACCTGCTTCTGGAGGTAGATTGTCAGCACCACTGTCACCGAAAGGGATGCGGCGAGGGTTAGAAGAATGTACCCTACGATAACATCTATTCTCGACTCTATTTCGTTGAGGTTCTCGTATACTGTGTCCGCGATTTTGTTGATTGAGTCGGAGTGTTTCGTCGCAGAGTAGCTGATGAAGTTGGATACTCCGTTCGAGTATATCCCCTTTTGTGTTGAGTATTCTGCCCCGTCGAGTATGTCGATTGCCTCCTGGCGCATGCCGCTATCGACGTAATCCAGGGATTTGTGCTCTATTGCCCCTAAGGCAACGTTGGCCTCATCCATTGCTGAGAATATCCTCCTCTCGTTTTCGTCGCTGAGTTTCAGCGCGTTCTTGATTGTCGCCTCGAGCGTGGGTTCGGCGTCGAGGTAGCGGGTTTTCCATTTTATGTCCCCGGTGTACGCGTAATTTCTCGCCGACTGCGTGAGAACCTCGTCATAGTATTGGATGTCCATCGCGTCCTGCTTTAGCTGTTCGCTGTTCAGCAGGTTTATGTCGATGTTTTCCGAGTTCGTGTCTACTAGGCGTTTGATTTCGGAAAGATTGGCTAATGTGATATAGCCTATCAACAATACGAACAGCACCATCGTCAGTAAACTAATGAATAGCTTGGTTCGAATGTTCATGGTCGCACCTAGTATCTCCGGGTCTTGCCGGCCTCATCCAGCATTTTGTTGATCTCCTTCTTGAGAGCTATCATCGTAAGTTCCCTGTCCACGGTTATTCTCAGTAACCTTTCAAGGTCAAGAACGCGTTTCTTGAGTTCATTCTCCATTATATTCCTTTTGGTGATGTCGCGTATCACGCCCACTAAGAACATGTTCCCTTCGTTGTCGACATAGCGTGTCTTCTTTGTGACTATACTCATGACTTTTCCATCTTTTGCAGTGAGCAGTTCCTCGCTCACGTTCTCCTGCCCAGATTCGAGCACTAGTTTGTCGACTCTGAGGAAGTGTTCTATCTGGTCCTCAGGCAGTGATTCGGCAAGTGTTTTCCCGAGCATATTCTCCCTGCTTAACCCCCACATATTGCATAAGGCATCGTTGACAAGGACAAACCGGGAGTTAACATCTTTCACAAAGACTGGGTCGGCGATGCTGTTTATTACCCTCTCTAGGTACTCCCGACTATTCCGCAATTTAACCTCCGCCTCCTTGAGGCCGGTGATGTCTCTGACTGTCGCCTGTAATAAGGCCTTTCCACACACTTCCATCCGGGTCAAAAGGATCGTGGCTGGAAACTTCCCTCCGTCTATCCGCTTGTGAGTCCACTCGAAAAAGTTGCTACCATCGCGGATGGCAGTCCCAATCATCTCTTGGGCTTTCTCTCCGGAGTCACTGCCGTCCAGCTGCGTTTTCGGGGATACATCCCAAGGCCCCAATGAGGTGAATTCCTCCATGTTTCTCGCATTGAACATTTTCAGGGTTGCATTATTACAGCTTGTGAACTTCCAGGATGGGGGTTCAAGTATCATGAGGGCGTCGCGCGAGTTTTCGAATAGGCTGCAGTATTTTTCCTCGCGGGTTTTTATCGCATCCTCCATCCTCTTGCGTTCAGTGTTGTCGTGGAAAAAACCGAGTAGGTATGTCTTTCCGGCAATTTTGACGGTTGTTGAAGTAACGTCAGCATAAAAAACACTGCCGTCTTTTCTCTTAACGGGTAAATCTTTTGCTAAAACAAACTCTCCTTTTGCTTGCCTTTCAAATTGATCAATAACATAAGGGCTGTCTTTTTCAGTATGAATGTCCATGACCCCCAAACCTGTAATTTCCTCCATGCTGTAGCCAAGCATCCGGCAAATTGCATTATTGCCCATGTAAAATTTCTTAGTTTCCAGATCGGCTAACAATATCCCCTCAGCTGCATTGTCAAATATTGATCTGAATTTTACCTCAGACTCCTTCAGCGCAGCCTCCGCTTTCTTGCGTTCGGTGATGTCCTGGTTGATGGTAACGGCGCCACAGATGCTCCCGTCGCTTTTGCGCAGCGGCACGGCAGAGTCGAGGATAATCTTGTGCGTGCCATCAAAGCACTCGATCTCGACTTCCTCTTCAGTTGTAGTTTCACCCTTCTCAAGGGCCCGAGCCCCCGCCCATTCATGAGATTCTACCAGTTTACCGCTGTCGGTCCGCCAGCCCTTGTATTCACCAAGCTGGTTTAGGTCAACGTAATGTACCCCCCCCCCAGATTCGCTGGGCGGCAGCGCTGCTGGTTATAATCTGTCCTTCCGCGTCAATAATCCAGAGTCCCACCGGCAGAATATTTATGGCGGCTTGTAACTTCGAATCACTCGCCTGCACCGCATTCAGCGCCTGCTTGCGTTCGGTGACATCCTTTGCGCAGACGCTCACGCCGTATACGGTTCCGGTTTCGTCCTTGAGGGGTGTGTGTCTGACTTCGAAATAATGCCTTGAGAATTTCGTATCGCCTGAATAGGCCTCTTCGATGAAGGATTCTCCGCGCAAGGCACGGTCTAGGTTTGCCTTCGCGGTTGCGCGGTCTTCTTCGACACTCATGTAATCCAGAATGCTTTTTCCGAATTCGATGTCTACGCCGTAGATGGACTTCATGGCTGCGGCATGGCCCTTGTTGAAGCTGGTGTAGATGTAGTTTTCGTCAACCGAGAATATCGGGGAGTATATGCTGTCGATTATGCACTGCAGGAAAAACGGGGTTAAGTATGGTCTTCTAGAATCCCCCCCAACTGTCGTCTGTTTATCCGACATAATCCCCTCCCTTTACTGGTTAGCTTTTCCTGTAAAAATAACATTTGGAAAGAACATTGCATATTCTCTCCAATGTTGCCCACGTTATTATCTACCACCCAAGTACATATCGGAAGCTGGCTGTATAAATATATAGCGAATGACATAAGTTGTTGAACTTTGGGCTTGTCGGAAATCAGCCAAATTTCCATGTCATTCGATATATTCGATAGCAAATGTACATTGTCAAAAGTTCAAATACATTTGCTATCGTCTATAATCAGCGGTCAAAAGTGGGCAAATGACCGAGACCATGCAACATTGGCTACATTTTGCCGATGCACTACACAGTATCCCGGTATTAATCTTAGGAAATCAATAACCCTGCTGAGACTATGTTTGAGGTGTTGAGTGCGATAGTTTCGGTTTTCATTGTCATCGGTGTAGGCTGGCTTGCGCGTCATCTTAGGGTGGTTGGGGCCGGGGATTACGGGAAGTTCAACAGCTTCATCTATTATGTGACGTTGCCGGCTTTGATGTTCATAAGCCTTGTGGAGGCCGGCTCGACATCGTTCGCGGACTTGCCGCTCATACTATCCAATGCCTGCGCGATAATCGCGATGATGGCACTGGTTGTAGTCGCCTCAGTCCTCCTGCGCCTCCCCCGCAAGCTCGCTTCAGTCCTACTCATCACGGCCTTCTTCGGGAACGTGGTGTACATGGGCTACCCTGTTGTTGAATTAGCGTTAGGCAGGGAGGCTGTGCCGGTGGTGGTGATAGTATCCACCATCTACACCATCATCATCTTCTCACTGGGGATTGCGATGCTCGAATACTCTTCGATGCGCATGAAACTTTCCGAAATACTGCGCCGCCTCCTTTTCAACCCGCTCCTAATCAGCGTCCTCGCTGGCCTCGGCTTCCTTTACCTTTCGCTCCAGCTGCCGGTTGTGCTTTCCACATCCCTCAGCCTCATAGGACATGTGACAGCACCCCTCGCCCTACTCTCCCTCGGCATATTCATGCACGGCCGTAACCCCCTCGCAAACATCAGGCTTAACCTCTCAGTCGCAGCCCTCAAGATGGCAGTCTTCCCGCTGCTCTACATCGCCTTCGCCCGCCTATTCGGCCTCAGGGGCCTTGGATTCGAGGTCTCGCTCATAGAGGCGGCGATGCCCATTGCGGTGACGAATTTCGTCCTCGCAGACCAGTATAAGCTTGACGCGGAGCTTGTCTCATCAGCGATAGTGCTCACAACGCTCCTTTCGCCAATCGCACTGCTGTTGTTCAACGCGTTCAACTAACTGTCAGATTATTACGCCTTATAGAATTTCCCGCTGTTTTTCCGCTCTATTGTTAGCGTGACTTGGCTTCCTTCATGGTACCCTGAGTCTCCTGTCACATCTATCGGGGGAATCACATGCACCCTCTCACCCGTCCTCTTGTTCTGTCTGCTTTCCACACGGACTTTGACTCTTTTCAGGCGAGCTTCGGCTTGGTCCGGCCCCTTCTTTATCGTAACCTGGAGGTCATCCCATATTGTGAGTCCTGTAACCTCAATAGCAGGGATCACGCGACTTTCTCCAGCCTTACTCTTCTCGTCATATCTGGTTTCCACAGCCGATTTGATCTCCATCCTGTCCAAAAGGTCATCCCAAACGAGTTTAGGCTTCTCAGGGAATCCCTTAATTGTCCCAGGTTCTTTCACTTCCTCTCTACTGCGCAATTTATTGACCATATGGTTCCATATAATACTCGGAAGTTGTCTTTATTTAATGCTTCCCACTCACCATTTTAACGGCTGTTCCAGCCATAAGATGCGGTGTTCTTCTTATGAACCAGTTTTTGAATTCCTTGTATGTCATCCTGCCGGCCTGTATGTCGCTGAATTTCTCTATGATTTCCTTGTTTGAGAATAGGATTCTCATCGATAGGGGGCCTGCCATGAACAATCCCCTCATAGCCTTCCGGGACCTCCTGAATTCTTCGCCGAATTCGCTCCTCCATGCGGTCTCGTACTGTTGGAGAGCGTGTTCACTGTAGTCTCCTCTGCTTTGAGCCTCCGTTATCGTCTTAGCAGCCAGCTGCCCCGACCTTATTGCGTAGTATATGCCTTCTCCTGTGAGGGGTTCAGCGAAACCTGCCGCATCCCCCACGAGGATGACCCGGTCAGAGACTGTCTCAGTCCTGTTGCTACCAATCGGTATGAGGTGCACGTGAACATCAACGTCTCCGTTGTAGCCCACCCTCCTCATGTGCTCGTTGAACAGCCTCCTCGAATCCCTGAAACCGCTTAACACGCCCCCCAATCCGACGGATGTGTGATTCCCCTTCGGGAAAACCCACCCGTAGCCCATGCAACCGCAGTCGAAGTATATGTCGCAGACGCTGCCTCCAGCGTCCTTCGATGGGACTTCAGCCTCATAAGCGAGCACTAAATCTTCAGGCTTGAACGGCGGCCTCACATTCTTCGCTACAGTGCTGTTCACCCCGTCTGCGCCGATTACCACAGATGTTGTGATATCCCCTCCGACAGCGGTTATCTCGCATCCCTCGCGGCTTACTTTGACCTCGACGACGTTTGTGCCTTCCAGGAGCGTTGCTCCGGCGTCAACCGCCTTATCTGCGAGCAGCTTATCGAAGCCGTCGCGTTCGACTGTAGTTACCATCGTCTCCTCGCTGTCGTATCTGATAGACAGTTCCTTATAGTGTAATCGGACTGAGCTAAGACGGCTTAGAACATACTCCTTGGGCACTATGAAGCCTAATGCCTTCAACGTCTTCGCAGTCAACCCCCCGCCGCACGGCTTAAACCTTGGGAGCTTCTCCTTCTCCACCAGAACTGTCCTCAACCCTGCTTTCGTGCATTCCCTAGCGGCTGTGGAACCTGCCGGGCCGGCTCCGATTACTGCGACGTCGAAGTCCATACCCCTACTTTAACGGCTTTTTATATTAAACCTTCTCGCACTAATCCTATGTTATGAGGATAGAGTACAAGGACTTGCGGCATGGGCTCGTCAGGGTCAGGTGCGAGAGCCTCGACGACCTGTGGTACCTCAGCCAGGTCATCGCTTCCGGGGACCTGGTGAAGGGGAAGAGCCAGAGGCGCATCAAAGACAAGGACGACACCAAAAGCTCAGGAGGAGAACGCAAGACAATCACATTGACAGTCAAAGTCGAGAAGACCGACTTCAAATCAGACACCAGCGTCCTGCGAGTCTCAGGCACAATCGAGGAAGGCCCCGAGGACATAGTCAGCCAAGGCAGCCACCACACGCTCAACGTCGACGCAGACACTCAGTTGACAATCATAAAGGAGCGGTGGGCTAAGACGGAGATGGACCGCCTCAACGACGCGGTCAAAAGCACCCTACGACCTAAGGTCATAATAGTGTCGCTTGATGAGGGAGAAGCCACGCTGGCCCTCCTTAGGGAATCCAAGCTAGAATACTATGACATAGGCTCAAACATCGGCGGAAAATACGATGCGAAGGGAAGGGAGACCCGCAAAGCCGAATTCTACCGGCAACTCACCCAACTCATCGGGAACGTCATGGAAAAGGAGAACGCTGGCAACGCGATACTATCCGGGCCAGGATTTGAGAAGAACAACTACTTCAAATTCCTCAAGGAAGAAAATCAAGAACTAGCTGGAAAATGCGCAATCGAAGACACAGGCAGCGCAGGACGCAACGGAATACAGGAGGTCCTCAAACGGGAAGCAATACAAAGGACTATCGAGGAAGTCAACTCAGTCCAAGACATCAGGCTCGTCGAAGACATACTAAAACAGATAGGCAAGGACACCGGACTTGCAGCATACGGTCGGAAGGAAGTGGCAGACGCAGTCAACGCGGGCGCCGCTGAAATGCTCCTCGTGACCGACGCACTCTTCTTCGCCGAAAGAGCGCACGCGGAACCGCTGATGAACCAAGTCACAAACTCAGCAGGCAAAGTCCACCTAATCAACAGCGAATCAGAAGCTGGACAGAGGTTAAGCTCACTCGGGGGAATGGCAGCCAAACTACGCTACAGGATGAACTGAACTCACTGCTTCCTGCTGCCTCCCTTCTTAGCGCCCCCATCAGCCCAAACCGCGGAGGCGTCATGGGTGTTCACATAATGCTCATGGCGCATGTCACCCTTAACATCCTCATCACCACCCGGAGCCGCAATGTTCATGAACAACTCAGCCTGCTCATCCATCCTCCTATTCATCCTATCAGCATGTTTAGAAGCACCCCTCGAAATAGTCTTCTTACAGCTTTCGCAAACCGCCTCCCCCGGGTTGAACATAGGCTTACCGCATCTCCCACAATTACCCATGGTAGATAATAAGCGCAACGCAATAAAAAACCCCACACCCCTAAGGGACACTCACCCCGGAACATATAAACCACAAATACCTAAAGAATAGGAACCAAATCGCCTCAATAAAGGCCTTATAAGGCTGGCGAATTGGCAACATCAACAAAGCCTCAGTAGCTCAGTAGGTAGAGCGCGTGCTTGGTAGAGCCCCTTTCTTTCTTCGCAAGAAAGAATGTGGCTGAGACAAAAGTCTCAGACACACACCCGAGCCTAAAAGGCTCGGCGGTGAGGCCCTCGGGTTCAAAGAAAGAAAAACCGGGTCAATTCAAGCTACAAACAGCACGAGGTGGCGAGTTCAATTCTCGCCTGAGGCTAAACCGCAGGGGGCTACCGCCCCCTCAGTTTTAAGTTAACCCTGATCCCCCCGGAACGGACTTGTGCCACCTGTCGGTGGCACGAGTGCATTATCACGTTACGAGCTAAATTGTTGCGCCGAGTAGGAATGAGAGTAGTGCGAGGGTCATGCTGAGGACTAGGAGCTTCTGGTTTGTGGCCGGGCATGTGGTGAAGGAGAAGAGTATCATAATGTCTGTTGGTATGAGAAGCGCCGTGTAGGCGAGTCTGTTGAAGCTGTGAGTCTGTGAGAGTACCGGCGTCAGGCTTATCAGGACTGCGAAGACGGCTGAGGTGAATGCTAAAAGTCTGGCGTTTTTTTCCCCGTATCTTATCGGGAGCGTTAGGCTGTTCTTCTTCATGTCTCCTTCAACATCCTCTATGTCCTTCACGATTTCCCTGCTGAAGTTCACGAAGAACGCGCACAAGGCGAGTATTACGACAAGCTTCGCACCCGCAGGGTCAAAGCTCACAGTCGGCGAATGCACCGCAGCCGCCCCATAGAGGAAGACTGAGGCGACAAGGTAGCTTATCATTATATTCGATGCCAGGAGCATCCTCTTCCCGTAAGCCGCGTACATGACAAGCAGCGCGGAATTGAACAAGGCTATGTCAAAGCACAGGTCGTTTATCCCCAAAGCAAACCCTAAACCGACTAGGAAAAGGACAACCGACACGATGAGCGCCCACCGGCGGCTTATCCTCCCTGAAGGAATCGGCCTCTTCGGCCTGTTCACCCTGTCTATCTCAAAGTCGAAGTAGTCGTTGAGGGTGTTGCCAGCCCCAAGTATCAGGCTGGTCGACACAGCTGCCTTAAGGACTTCCAAGAGCGGCATCGAAGGCTTCAACAGGAAGACCAACGCGCCCACATACACTCCCAGAAAAGATATCGCCGCATTCCTCATGCGTATGAGGTCCAACAGCGTCTTCAGACTGCCAAAAAATGTCGCCTTCAAACCAACTCACCGACTTAACTATCCTCGACGGACAATAAATACCTGCAGCCTGAAGGCTGCGGTATTTATGTGGCTGAGCAATGCTCAGACACACGCCCTAGCCAGGGGGTTAGGTCGCGTCATAAAAGCGCAGGGTTAATACAATACTACTCTGCGTTTTTTCTGGTAAATACTATCCTAGAGGTATTGATTAATATGTACGGTGAAATATACACTATGCAGGTTAGCTTAGCTGCCCCTGGGGACTCTAAGGGGATACTAAAACTCTACATGGAGTTCAACGAAGACAGGGTCTCCGCCGGCGTAGGAGACGCAAACTACCGTTACATAGACGGCGAGATACCATGGGCTAAGACGCTCACTGACAGCGAATGCGAAACCTTCGTCCTAAAGGATAACAACACGATAATCGGATTCATAACCATCCGGACACCAACGTTTAACCCATTCAAGAAGGTAAAGAAACTGACTGAAGTAGACCTGATCGTCATAGAACGGCCTCTCAGACGACGTGGCCTGGGGACGATGCTCTACAAGACCACGCAGGAGCACCTCCGGACTAAGGAGGCGACGCACGTTATACTGAACGTGAACATGAAAAACACCCCGGCCCTACAATTCTGGCAGAAGATGGGCTTCAAAGAGTTGTCAGAGTCCGAGTACGTCCGCCAGGATGGGCTGGAGGAAAAGATAATATATATGATAAAAAAACTGTAACCCCCTCTGCTTCCGGCATGTGGGGGTTACTTGGCCTCTTCTTTTTTGCGCGGACGCTGTAGGATGAGTTTGCCGTTAACTGGCATCGCGTCAACGAGCACTGTTATCGTGTCGTTGCCTTCGAATGCCACCCCGACGTTCGTCCACCTATCCTTTCCTGCTTCAGGGTCGCTCACTACTGTGCTGACCCTCCAATCTGGTACTTGCCCTTTCATCTTACTCTCCCAAAATCCCTATGTCCTAAGGGATTTTGACATACAATATCCTAGTGTATGGCGGGGGTATTAAGGAATCCCTAGAGCGGCGGAAAAGTATGTTTTAGGCTTGCGATTCCCCTATCATTACTGGAATGAGCAACCTCAAACCACCAGATGATGATAATAAAGGGTCAGGCAGCGAAGTAGGTGACCTCGGGGTGAAGGAATTCCAGCACCCTTTCATCACTGTCACATCGCCGGAAACATGCGCAGTCTTCACCATAATCCTGGTCGAAGCAGGCGTCGCCTACCCTAAAAAGTCTATTGATGAGTCCCTCTCAGGGGCTAAACGAATAATCTGGGGCGGCGTCCTGCCAGAATTCTGCCTCAGGTACAAGGAATATGACGGGTCCTCCCAACTGGAGATTGGCCCCCACCCGGAGCCTAGCGATTGCGTAATCGCCAGCAAAAACCCTGAAATGAGGGCTCATTGCAGTGAACTCCTCTACAAGGGGGTGCAGCTTGTGAATGCCGACATCATCGTGACAGAAGCATATGAAAGGGATGTTGCAGGGCCTGCCCCAGACTTGCATTTAATCGATGACTTCCGAAGACTCGTCTTAGCCACTAAGATGGCAAAGCTGACCGAACCTCATGTGGTCGTCTGCGAATCCGAAAGCCTGTCGCCCATTTCAAGCGGACTGGAATACCACACCCTGCAGGAATACCTGCAGAGACCAGAACTCAGGGAAAGCAGGTGGAAGCAACTTGTCGAGGACCGGCATGCAGTCGATGTTCTGCGGAAATACACGGACATAAGAAATAGCATGCTCACAACCAACATACGGGTAAAGGAAAGAAAGACTCTGCTTCTTGGCAGCCACCACAACCTGATAATCGATGTCGCCTCTGACATATCTGGGCTTGACTACGCTAAAAAACTTGTTGAGCGGGTGGAAAGGCAGAAAAAATCACGAATGTAACCTTCAGTCGGCGTCGTGGTGTTCCTCGCCGAAGTATTCGGCCTCCTCTGCCTTCCTCTGTTCCTCCTCTTCAAGCTGTTTTTCGTAGCCTTCGTGGTCTGACACTCCAGAGATCATGGCCGTTACTCCGCCATGGAAGACGAGCATGCCGACTATGAGGAATGCGAATATCACCGCTGCGATGGTTGCATCGATTATCCCGAACACCGTCAGTATGACCAGGACGACTCCAACGAGGATGCTGATGTAGAAGCTAAGCTTCAGTTTCATGGCCTTACGCTCTGCAAGGATCCTGTCAGCATAGGCTGTGGAATCTGATGGCTCTGGTTTGGGGGCGGTTGGGGTCCGGGATAATGCGACCTTTCCTGATTCCATGTTAGTATATCTGATGGATGCTATAAAACCGGATGTGGGGCGGAGCCTAAATGGGTGGTTGTATTAGGATTGGGATGTATGTCCTAGAGCGACCTGATGTCCCAGTCGGATGTTTCCCTCTCGTAGTCCCCGTCGCCGTCGTCTGAGCCTGCTCCGAGGATGTGCTGAGACTTCACTCCTGTTGCGATGTTGATAATCTCAATCCTGTCCTCGAATGTCGGGTTCACTCTGGCTCCCCACATGACGTTGGCTGATGGGTCGAACTCCTGTGTTATGAGCTCTCCGACCCTGTTGGCGTCTCCTATTGTCAGGTCAGGTCCGCCTGTTATGTGGATTAGCGCCCCCTTAGCGCCCTTGTAGTCGACGTCCAATAGCGGGTGTTCCAGCGTGTTCCTGACTCCAAGCTCTACCTTGTCAGGGCCTTCGCCGTCTCCTATCCCTATGACTGAGACTTTTCCGCCACCGAGGACTGAGCGTATGTCCGCGAAGTCTAGGTTGATGAGTGACGGCTCCTTGATAGTCTCTGTTATCCCTTTCACAGCTCTTGCGACAATCTCATCAGCTATCAGGAATGATTTGTCTATCGGAAGGTTCGGCACGTACTCGACGAGCTTGTTGTTGTCGACGACTATTACCGTGTCAGCTGCCTTCCTCAGCTTTTCTATGCCCTCGCGGGCTTTGGTTATCCTTGCACGCTCCAGCTTGAACGGGTAGGTGACTATCGAAACGACTATGGCTCCGACCTCTTTCCCGACTTCCGCGATGACTGGGGCTGCGCCTGTTCCGGTTCCGCCTCCCATTCCTGCGCACAGGAACATGAGGTGCGTCCCCTGTAGGTAGTTGACGAGGTCGTTCCTGCTTGCTTCGGCTGCTTTCATCCCCATCTCAGGGAAGCCTCCTGCGCCCAGGCCTCTTGTTATCTTCGCTCCTATGAGTACTTTCGTTATGCGCTGGTCGATTTTCTTCAGGTCCTGCGCGTCGGTGTTGCATGCGGCGAGTTCGGCTCCGCTAACCCCTATCTTACACAACCGGTTCACGGTGTTTCCGCCGCCTCCGCCGGCTCCCATAACTACAATCCTAAGCTGTTCGGACTCGTCAAACCCTATCTCGCTCCCGCGTATTTCACCGCCTTGTAATGCTTCATTTACCAGTGCTTTCATTTTAAATTAGATATCTGAGGAAAAATCACTTTGATATAGTTCATTTTGATGAAACAAGAATATAAACATACGACAACGACAAATGACGAACTAAAATAGGCGCCTGGCTGTATGGTCACCCTACCACCCTATGCCCGCACACCTCACACAGGTATCGTCTCCCTGAAGTTAAGGTGGTTTCAGGCAACATATCGCAACCGCACATGGGGCAGAAGAGGGAACGCATAATACAAACAGGATTTCAGATTAAAAAACATGACTTTACATGTAATAACCGGATGGAAAAGACCATACGTTGCGGCAAACACCAGCTCACCCTAGAGCGGACCATCATAATGGGTGTGCTGAACGTCACCCCAGACTCCTTCTCAAGGGATGGAATCTACGCCGACACAGACCAGGCATTGGAACACGCCAAAAGGATGGTCAAGGAAGGCGCAGACATAATAGACGTCGGAGGCGAAAGCTCAAGGCCAGGCTCGGAGCCAATTTCAGTCGAACAGGAACTTGAAAGGGTGTGGCCAGTCATATCACAGCTCCTGGCTGAGGCGGATGTGCCGATATCGATAGACACCTACAAACCTGAGGTCGCGAGAGTTTGCCTTAAAATGGGGGCGCACATGGTCAACGACATAACCGGATTAGCTGACAGGAGGATGATGGACACAGTGGCACAATACGGCGTCCCTGCAGTCATAATGCACATGAAAGGCTCACCCAAGAGCATGCAACAGGAACCGAAATACGGCGACGTCGTCAATGAGGTGAAGGCCTACCTGAAGGAGCGTGCTGATGCTGCGAAGAAGGCAGGCATAAAGGACGTCATCATAGACCCAGGGATTGGGTTCGGGAAGACCACAGAACACAATCTCCAGTTAATTAAACGGCTCGCAGAGTTCAAAACCCTGGGGTGTCCGGTACTCATCGGCCCCTCCAGAAAGTCGTTCATAGGGGATGTCACTGGCCTGCCTGTTAACGAGCGCCTTGAGGGGACGTTAGCTGCGGTGGCCGTGTCCATAATGAACGGAGCCAATATCGTGAGAGTCCACGACGTCCTCCAAGTGAAGAGGGCGGCCCAGGTTGCCGATGCGATAAGGGGTGCATGATGGCTAAAGTATTCCTCAGCCTGGGTTCTAACCTCGGTGTCAGGGAAAAGAACATCAAAGAAGCAGTCCGCCTGCTGGGCGAAAAGTGCAAGGTCATGAACGTCTCTCCGCTCTACGAGACCGAGCCAGTCGGCTACAAGGAGCAGGGCATGTTCCTAAACTGCGCAGCGGAAGTCGAGACCGAACTGACGCCCATAGAACTCCTATGGTTCATCAAGGTGATTGAACAGAAACTGAAGAGGAAGGAGACTGTGAAAAATGGCCCCCGGACTATCGACATTGACATCCTCTTCTACGACAACTTAATATTTGACGAGCCTGAACTGACACTCCCTCATCCGCGACTGCATGAGCGGCAGTTCGTACTCCAACCGCTGAATGTCTTGTGCCCTGCATTCACCCACCCAGTGCTCAAGAAGACCGTCGCTGAGCTATACAGGAATATAAGTGTCAAACGCTAGTGTAATACGATGATAGACGTGAAGACTCCGTCGGTGACCGTGGATGCTGCTATAGTCGAGGCCGGGAAGATTGTGTTCATTAGGCGGGTGAACCCGCCGTTCAAAGGCTCCTGGGCCCTTCCAGGCGGCTTTGTGGACTTAGGGGAGAAGGTGGAGGACGCGTGCGTCCGCGAGGCCAAGGAGGAGACGAGCCTTGACGTGAAGATAAAGAAGCTGGTGGGCGTCTACAGCGACCCGAAAAGAGACCCCCGAGGCCACACAGTCGGCATCATATTCCTGTGCGACATAGTCGGCGGGAAACTGAAGGCCGCAGACGATGCGAAGGAGGCGAAATGGTTCTCATTAGACGCACTTCCAGAGTTAGCATTCGACCACGGGAAAATAGTCGCAGACGTGAAGGCTATGCTACAGATTTGAACAGCGGCGTTTCCTCCAGGTTTCTTCTCAGCTCCTCGATTGATTCTTTCGTAGCCTCCATCGGCTGGTCATTAGTCTTTGTTATCCTCTTATCTCCGAGGAGTGTTGACACTATTGCGTGGTGGGTTTTGGGGAGGGCATCTAGATTATATCCGCCCTCTAGGGTGAGGATGAGTTTGCCTTCGCAAAGTTCGGCCGCAGCTTCCATGAGCTTACTCGTCATCGTCACGTAGCCGTCGTCTGTGACGTTCAATCCGCCGAGTGTGTCGTCGACCCGGCTGTCCTGGCCTGCTGAGACGAAAATCATCTCAGGCTTGTATTTTCGCAACACTGGCAGGACGAAGTCATCGAGTGCGAACATGTAGTCCGCATCCCCGGTGCCATACTGTACTGGGATGTTCATGCAATATCCTCGGCCTTCTCCCTCGCCTATCTGGTCTGCGAATCCCTCCCCTGGGTAGAAGTAGTTGGGGTCGCGGTGCACTGAGATTGTGAGCACACTCGGGTCCTGGTAGAAGAGCCTCATCGTCCCGTTGCCTGCGTGCGCATCCCAGTCGAAGATTGCGACTCTCTTGATGCCATACCCCCCTTGCACATGCCTTACCGCGACTGCGACGTTGTTGAAATAGCAGAACCCTGACGGGAAGCTGGATGCATGATGGCCGGGGGGCCTCACAAGGCAGAAGCAGTTTTCCACTGTTTTCTCCCATACTGATTCTGCTCCGAGTATCACCCCACCCGCGGCAAGTAGGGCGGCCTCGTACGTGTACTGGCTGATGTATATGTCGCTGTTCACAAGGTCCTCTTCCCCATACCCTAACTCGCTCGTGTTTCTCACGTAGTCAAGGTGCTCCTGGCTGTGGACTCTCAGGATGTCCTCGACAGAGGCGGGTTCAGGAGTCAGGAGCGTGAGCCTGCCGAGGAGTCCACTCTCCCTGAAGTAATCGAACGTCCCTGAGATACGCTCAGGAACCTCCGGGTTGCCTCTCGCCGGTATGTGCCTAAGGCACCCCTGATGGTAGACTAGGCCGGTCCTATCCATCAGCCTATCATCTTTATGAGGTCTACGACGCGGTTGCTGTAGCCCCATTCGTTGTCATACCATGAGAGGACCTTCGCAAGGTTCCCCCCAACGACCAGTGTGGCGCTTGCGTCGAATATGCTTGACACCTTGTTGCCGATGACGTCGGACGACACAATCGGGTCCTCGGTGTATTCGAGTATCCCCTTCATCTCGCCTTCAGCGTACTTCTTCATCGCTGCGTTGATTTCCTGCGGTGTCGCGTTCTTCTTCAAGAGGACTGTCAAGTCCACTAGGCTCCCATCAGGCACAGGAACCCTGATTGACATCCCGTCCAGTTTGCCCTTCGTCTCAGGTATCACCTTCCCCATGGCCTTCGCAGCGCCTGTGGTGGTGGGAATTATGTTCATGGCCGCTGCTCTCGCCCTCCTCAGGTCCTTATGGGGGAAGTCGAGTATCACCTGGTCGTTGGTGTAGGCGTGTATGGTCGTCATCATACCCTTCTCCACCCCGAACTCCTTCTCAAGGACGTGTATTACCGGTGCGAGGCAGTTTGTCGTGCATGATGCGTTGTCCAACACTGTCACATTCTTGGCTTTATCAGAGTTCACGCCTATGACGACAGACGGAGCATCCCCCTTGCTTGGGGCGCTTATTATCACCTTCTTCGCTCCTGCTTTGATGTGCATCTGCGCGTCCTCGACTTTGGTGAACCTGCCCGTGCTTTCGACCACGACGTCGACCCCTAGCTGCCCCCATGGGAGTTTGCTCGGGTCCTTTTCAGCTAGTATCTGGATTTTCTTCCCATTCACTTCGATGTAACCTTCCCCTGCCTTCACATCCCCTGGGAATTTCCCGTGGACGCTGTCGTACTTCAGAAGATACGCCAGCGTCTTAGGTTCCGTCAGGTCGTTCACAGCAACGAACTCGATGTTTTTCTCGTTTATCCCGGCCTTCAAAACAAGCCTCCCAATCCGCCCGAAACCGTTAATAGCAACCTTAACCATAACACCACCTCAATGGGTAATGTATTGTAGAAGGCAAATAAAAACCGTTAGTCGGATGTAGACTGGCGCTAACAAGGTTAGTGGACGGCAGACTACCTGCCTGTCATTTATACCTCCAAGGCATATTTATCATTATAGTATGGCAAGTCAAAGACCTGTACGCGAGTTTTTGATTGATTACCTCCCAGGGGTATTAGAAGGCAATGTCACTAACCGCGAGCGTTTGCTAAAAATTCCAGACCTTAATCTAATCCTCCGACATGGGAGAGGCACTAGCTGGGAGGATGGCACTAGGATTCTATATTTTTCCGATAGTCAAAACATTCACCCCGTAGACCCCGACTTAAATGAAAAACTCGGAATAGAGCGCAGCACAATACTCTTTTTCGCTGGAGGCTCTGGAGAAGTCGCGCAAGCTCTCGCAAGCGCTGGCAACAGGGTGCACTATACTGACATCTCCGAATCAATCACTGACCATGCGAAGGAAAAAGGGACCGGTGTTACTTCCTTTTCACTAAGAGATGCTGCTTTAGGGCCTGAGCATCCCTTCCAATATGATTGGAGTGCGTCTTTTGAGCCAGTTCCTCTACATCGTGGCACCCTTCCATTCGCGCTTATGGGTGCGCTCTTGAACAATCGCGGCGCATTCCTCATTTACCACGAAGTTCGCAAATGGAACCCGCTCCCAGACCTCTCGCTAATGGAGAGACTTTACGGAACTACTGTCGACTCTAAGAAAATCATGCTCAGCTGCCAATTACCTGGCTTGTCGGCCCCCCATCTGGTGCAAAACACTGTTTATACCCTACGTACTAACGACGATGCAAGAAGAAAAGCGCTAGTGGATCGTGCCATCTTAAAAGAATTTAGCTCTGAAAAGGGGCCAACCACCCGGGGTATAAATTTTACCCAACTATTAGCCAAGCCGACAGTTAGAGAAATTAATGTGAGTGAAGTAGAACTACGCGCAAGTTTAGATAGGCTTGATGAACTGGGCAGATACCTTAGTGCTAGTTCTTTGCGTAATCTAACGATGGGAGTAAATATAGAGATCTAAGCCTTTTACTCCGTGCCCTTGGCTCTTTCTGGTTTATAAAACCGGCGACTTTAGATGGTTTTTATTGTCCTTTCGCCATATATTATTCCACAGGGGTGTGTTGGCTTTTATATGGTTTTGGCCATGGATAATCTTGACGAACTGATGGGATCGGAGGACGTGGCGTGGAGGGACATACTCTATGGAGTCCTCAAAGGGATGGACCCCTGGAATGTTGACATACTCGAGCTTGCGACAAGATACTCCCAGACGGTTGACGAGATGAGGGAGATGAACTTCCGGATTCCTGCGAACGTCGTCCTCGTCTGCTCCGTCCTGCTTAGGATGAAGGCCGAGATTCTCACGCCAGACAAGGAGGAGTATGCCGACTTCGCAACATCGTTGAACTTCATATTCAACTCAGACTATCCCGTGGCTGCGCTCCTGGGCGGGGACGTGGAGCCTTACCCCATCTCAATCAAGCCTGCGAGGGTACTGACTAGGCGCATAACTGCGAACGAGCTTATTGAGGCGATACAGGACGCCCTCACAGAGCGGACGAAGACCTTCGAGCGCATGACATTGAGGGCTTCAAACAAGCAGGAGGTTGGCGTCACCGAACTAATCCTAGAGTCTGAGGTGAACATAATCGAGCTCATAGAGGACACTTACAGTAAGATTATGGGCATACTGTCCGGAAGGGACGTAGCCCTCTTCAGCGAGATGGCGAAGACCAGGGATGAGATACTGTACACGTTCATGAGCATCCTCCACCTCTCCAACAGCCAGAGGGTGATTCTGACCCAGGAGCAGCTTTTCGGGGAGATATACATACGGCCTGCCTGACGCATTTTTAAATGATGGTTGCATATTAAGTTGTACGATGACGGTTTTCAACGTTAAGCTGAACAAACTGAGCGGGGAACGCAAGGACAAGGACGTGAAGAGCATAGAGGTGAAGGCCAATTCCACCCTCCTTTCCATGAAGAGGGGGAAGGACAAGAGGATAGGCGAATACCTCCACGTGAACTTCAGCTACGACGTGAGGTTCGAGCCTGAAATAGGGAGCATCCACCTTGAGGGGTCGATGTGGTACACCCACCCTAAACTGGACACCGTCGTCTCAGACCTGAAGGACAAGATAGAGATAAACAACGAAGTAATACGCGAACTCTCCAACTCCGTGATACAGGAGAGCATAGTCGAGGCGCTGGCACTCTCAAGGAAACTGCAGCTCCCCTCGCCGATGCAGCTCCCCACCGTTACGGTGAAGGCTGAGAAGATGAAGTTCGCCAAGGCTCAATAATAGTTCTTTCTTAAAATGGAAGTGGCCGGACTCTGCGACGTCTGCGGGAAGGTCGGAGCCTCCTATTCGTGCACCATGTGCGGTAAACGGTGCTGCAAAGACTGCATCACGGTAAGGGGGGCCTGTAAGTCTTGCTTGCTCGGCAGAACCTAGATTTCTTCGAGTCTGCCGAAGTAGAGTATCTCCCCTTTATCCACCCCGTATGCTTTGAACTTCCCAATATCCTCCTGGAGGAGTGGACTCAGCGGCCTCTCAGTGAGCACGTCAGTTCCTTCAGTAACGAAGTTCATCGAAGGCAGCACAATCAAGTTCCTACTCTTCCATCTTCCAACAAGGAAGCACTTCACCTTTTCGATGCGGCCCTCCTCCCTGAGGCTGATGCACGGATGCTCGTGGCCCACCACTAAAGTCCTGACTCCCTTAATCTCCTTCGGGACTTCGTGGCCATGAACGAAGAGCGTAGTGCCTAACTTGAGGCTCTCGACCACCCTCACCCTCCCTGCGACAGGCCCGATGACCCTGTCATGGTTGCCTCTCACAAGCACTGACTCATAATCTCCAACCTCTCCGAGAAACCTCACCACCTCAGCCCACTCCCGTGGGCTCACAGGCCCGAACTCATGCTTTAAGTCGCCGTCGATTATCACCGTCCGCGGTCTTGTCTTATCCAATGCCTCCCTAAGTTGCGCTTCGATGTCAGCGTACTGGAACCTGGGCACCAGCACGCCCTGCCTGTTCAATGCCTCCTCGAATCCGAGGTGCAAGTCAGCGAAGGCAAGGGCCTCATGCTCTGGAACGTGCAACGTGAGGCCGACCGCGTGAAAACCGGGCAGAATCTCAACAGAGTCCATCATTCCCTAATCCTCTCAAGCAATGCCTCGTGCATCCTCCTTATGAACTCATGCCTCTCCTCTGCCCGCAGAACGTCCATGTATCCGCGGCCTATGAGGTCCATGGCAAACGGTGTCGGTATGTCGGTATTGACCTCCACGACCCCAATCCTCCCCTCCTCAATCCCTGACAGCACGCCCCTGGCGTTCTCCTCGTCCATGAGGTCCTCGAGGACCTCCCTCCTCGCCTCCTCAAGTATCGGGAACTTCTGGTCTAGCTTCTTAACGAAGCTGAGGAGAATCTTCCCCCCCATCTGCTGCCTCCCCACGGACTTCCTCAACCCCTTATAATTCCTAAGCATCATCATGCTCCTCACAGCGCAGTGGCGGAACCTCCTGGACAGGACGTCCGTCTTGTCTACGGCCTCGACGAGAACTCCCCTCAAATCCCCGCTCTTCAGGCTCTTGAACGCATTATAAGCCTGCACCTTCCCCTGGATGCTCAGGTAGAATCCGTTGTCTGATAAGCCTATCATGACGTTCTTGCGCTCCTTCTTCGAAATAACATAAGCTATCGCCCTGGAGAGGGCATCGTTCACCCTCCTGCCGTAGAGCGTGTGGAATATTATATACCTCTTCTTGAACGCCTGGTTATACTCTATGAGAATCCTCCCATCATGAGGTATGAGGGAATACCTGTACTGCTCCCTGAAATAATCGTATATGCTCCCGACAGCGTTGTCGTCGGCATAGAGGTAAGACTTAAGCCACGACATCACCTCATCTTTCGGCTTGCCCATCCTCTCCTCCATAAGCCGCCTGAACCTCTGAATCTCCAGAGCGAGCCCGTAGCTTAAAGGCAGCGACTCGCTCGACCACGAAGGCACAGTCGGCGGCCCGCTGTCTGGAGCGACCTGGCACACCATCCCCCTGCAGAAGTTGAACCTGTAGAGGTTCCCACCGAGCGTGAATATGTCCCCCCTCTTCAGCCTCTCCACGAACCCCTCATCCAATTTCCCGACCGGGATGTCGCCGACCTTCACTGTGACGTACGACTCCTCAGGTATCGTGCCCTGGTTCATCGCATAAATCGGCAGAGCCATCCTCCCCCTCTTCCCCATCAGCATCCTTCCCTCATCTACCCAAATCTTCGCATACACGTTCCTCTCCTCAAGGGTGACGTACTCTCCGGAAAGATAATGCAGTACCGAGTCGAACTCCTCCCTCTTGAGGCTCCTGAAACAGAAGCTCCTCCTCACCATCTCATAAACGTTATCAATATTCTCGACGTTCGCTATCGCTGTCGCATAAAGCTCCTGAGCCAGGACGTCAAGGCAGTTCTCGGGTATGTGTATCTCATCAATCTTCCCCTCAACAGCGTTCTTCAAAAGCACCGAACACTCGACAAGGTCGTCCCTGTCCATCACGACAATCCTCCCCTTAGCCTTGTCATGCAGCTTATGCCCCGAGCGCCCAATCCTCTGCAGCGCCCTCGCCACGCTCTTCGGCGAACCGAGCAGGACCACCAAATCGATGTAACCGATGTCTATCCCAAGCTCAAGGCTAGTCGACGACACCACAACCTTCAACTCCCCCCTCTTCAACCTCTCCTCAACGTCAAGCCTGTGCTCAGCGCTCAACGAACTGTGGTGCGCCCCAATATCACCCATATACCTGCCAGGATACTTCGTCTTCAAATGGTTTATCACCCTCTCAGTCGCAGCGCGTGTGTTCGTGAAAACAAGCGTCGTCTTATGCTCCTGAATCAGACTATCCAAAAGCGAATACAACGCGTGGTGAGCCTCATCCTGCGACGCGGAAACAAGATTCCTAACCGGGCACAACACCTTAATGTCCAAACCCTTCATGTACCTCACGTCAACGACCCTACAATCCCTCACCTTACCCCCCTCACAACCGACCACAAACTCGGCCACCCTCTCCAGGGGGTGTATGGTCGCGCTCAAACCGATGCGCGTGAACCTCCCAGCCAGATTCTGAAGCCGCTCCATGGTAAGACTCAGTTGAACCCCCCTCTTGTTCTCAGCCAACGCATGAACCTCATCAACTATAAGCCACTTCAAACCCTGAAGCTTCAGGCTGAACTTCGGGGAGGACAGAATCAACGCCAGACTCTCAGGGGTGGTAATGAGTATGTGCGGCGGCTTCTTCAACATCGCAGCCCTCTGGCTAGTCGGCGTGTCACCAGTTCTCACCATCACCCTAATGCCCAAGTCGCTGCCGTGCAACTCATTCAACTCCCGAAGCGGCTCCTCCAAGTTCCTCCGTATGTCGTTGTTCAAAGCCTTCAAAGGCGACACATAGACGCAGTATACTCTCTCCTCCAAATCACCGATAAGCGAAAACTCCACCAGCTTGTTCAACACGCTCATGAAAGCAGTTAACGTCTTCCCACTACCAGTCGGCGCCGACACCAGAGTGCTCCTCCCATGCATGATGTTAGGGATCGCATAAAGCTGCGGCAGCGAGAACTCCCCATGCTTCCTCTTGAACCACTCCCTCACCAAAGGATGCAACTCCCTCAGAATATCCTCACGAGCATACGGCTCTCCCTGCACCTCAACCATAACGTCAAAATAGGAAACTCCAAGCAAATAAACACCCGCTCGCTCAGTTACCCCAAGTAAACCGACAAATTAAAATAGGGTAAAACACATAACTATTTGAGGGGTGATGGTTCTGCCGTCAACAATGACTAAACAAGTCTGGCGACCGGCAGCCCGAGTCACTCGATGAGGGAACACCGGTGGGGCGGACAAATATGTTAAAACGCACGAACCCCCCCTCACACCTTAACCGCGGAGGGCTACCGCCCTCAGCAGGAGCGATATTATCGCTCCTGTCTGATGTCCTAGCGCAAAGCGCTAGGCCACATCCCCAGTTTCAAGTTCTTCCTGACCCTCCCGAAACGGATTGTGCCGTCTTCGACGGCACTAATGCATTACCCTGTATAAATGCCTCTAACTGGCCTTGCCTCTCTGGCGTGTGTCCGAGACCATTGTCTCGGCCACATCTTCCTGACCCCCTCCCCGAGGGGCGCGGCCGAGACAGGTAGAGCGTATCCTCCTACTCTATCATGACGGCTTCCGTCTGTTTTCTGAAGTGTTCGTCTCCGGTCACTACTTTGGCTTTGTGTTTTCTGGTCGTGGCCAGGATTATCGAGTCGGCCATGCCCCAGCCGTTGACTTCCTTCTTCATTGAACTGTTCAGTCCTCCGGCCAGTATCGCTGTTTCCTCATCTAAGGAGAGTATCTGCGACTTGGATTTTATGAAAAACAGGTCTTCATCTAAGGAGTCTATTTTTTCCCTGCGGTATTTGTCTGACAGTTCCGCCAACACGATTGTGGGTGTCATAGCGCCTCCGCTTTCGATGTATTCCCTTGATGCCCCTCCGGCCTTGCTTCCCCTGAAGTACTCTATCCAGGCGTATGAGTCTATGACGTATCTAGAGCTCATGGAATACGCTCCGGTCCTCTTTCGTGAAAGGCCTTAACTTTGGGTGCGTGCCGAACTTTGAGTCCGGGACATTAGTCGTTTCCATCACCAGTTTCATGAGCGTTTCATCATAGCTTTTGGCATGGAATCTAGCCTTCAATTCCCTAAGCATTTGGAGGGTGCTCTCGTTAACCATTACACTAGTTGCCATAACTATAACTATTAAATATAACTATAAAAATAAGATATTCTCAGGATGCTGCCATCTCCCTTCCTATCCTAATGAGAAAGTCACATAACTTGTTTTAAGCTATTCATGACTCCTCCTAGTGATCTTCAAAACCATGGATGTATCCTCATATTTCTCCTTACAATTCCCAATAATTGACTGTTATGGCCCATAAGCGGTTGGATGTGCCGGTCCAGATACCAAAGGATGGGGATCAGCTGGACTTCACGATACTCCCCGAACCGGCTGGTAGGGAATGGGCGAAACTCATGGGCCACAAGCAGAAACTGCACATGAACATACTCGAGGTTGTGGCGTCATTTGAAAGAGTCGGCGGTACAGAAACCTATCTTAAAGGCCTCAACGCGGCTTTGTTAAAGGACAACAGCGTCAACATACACTTAGTCTACAGGACTAATGACCCGACCTCGGAAGGGAGGACTGAATCTCTTGGGGGGAGCTCTCTTACATTGCATCCAGTTTACATGACTGATAGGGATTTTTCCAACCGTATTCGAAGGACTGTTATATTAAGCAGACGGATAAACGACGTGCTCAGAGAGGAGGAAATCGATGTCGTGAATCTCCATTCAGTAGTGAATCCGACAATCAGCGCGTCCTGTATCCCTGCATTGCTAAAGCACGTTCCCCTCGTGGTCACTTCTCACGCTGAGACTCCGCCATATACTGGCAGAAGTCTCATGGCTTTCGCGACTAAAATATTAACCTCGGCCATCCTAAAGCTTGCAGACCGTAAGACGGGAGTTAGTATACCCTCAGCCAGACTATTAGGCTCAGATACAGTCGTTATTGGTAGCATGTGCGACTCCACATTCTTCGACCCGGACGCGCCCGGCGTGGATGCTCTATCCTTCAAGGGGGAGATAGGCGTCAAGGATGAGAAGATAATACTGTATCCGTCGAGGATAGTCAGACCTAAGGGGCAGTTGGATTTCGTCAAGGCGTGCATATCTCTGAGGGAAAAATTCGGGGGCACATTCAAGGCGGTGATTGTCGGACCAGATCACGGCACACAATACTATGAAGAGCTGATTGACTTCATACACCAGAACAAGCTGGATGATATTGTCCTGGTTTTGCCCACAGCAGATAAAAAACGCCTCAGGAATATGTACGCAGCATCCGACCATGTGGTCTTCCCATCATACAGCGAGGCCCTTGGTTTGGTTGGATTGGAGTCTCTTGCCATGAAGAAGGCTGTGGTCGCGTACGCGACTGGTGGCATACCTGAAATAGTAAGGCACCTTGAGACAGGAATCCTAGTTGAAAAAGGTGACGTAAGTGGACTATCTGAGGGCATGTTGAGGCTCCTTGGCGACCCTGAGTTGTCACGTCGTCTTGGCGAGAACGGTAGGCAGCTTGTCATTTCTGAATACTCCCCTCAAAAGCTGGCGGAAAGGTATATGGCGATGTATCAGGAGTTGGTCAGATACTAGGACACTGCCATATCCTTTCGTATTTTCATGAGCGCGTCTAGTCTCTTCGCTGTCATCGGGTGGGTCATGAAGACTTCCATGAATCCGTGTTTCTTCTCCTTCTCAATACTCTGCACGAGCATCCGCTCGTTCCCCTGGCCTATGGCGTTGATTATCTCTGCCATGCCTTTCTTCTCCTCAGGTTTCGGGTCGCTGATGTAGAAGGCTGACATCGCAGGATTCTTTTCCACGTTAGCTGGCATTGTGTAAGTAATCTTGGCTAAGCTGCTCATGAGAGCGGTCGGCTTCCCTGTCGCGTAGGCGCTGTACGCGTCAGCGTAGTATTCCCTCTGCCTTGAAAGCCACATCACCAGAAGCTGGCCTAGGAAGCTTGCGAACTGCGCGCCGAGGAATACGAAGAGCGAGCCGCCGATTCCGCGGTCCCTATCCCTCCCAGACCCCATAACTATTACGATAAAGTATAGCATTATGGGCAGGACGCTCGCCATCGTCATAACGAGGACGTCGCGGTGTTTGATATGCCCTATCTCATGGGCTAATACTCCCTCAACTTCATCCTTGTTGAGGATGCTCATGAGGCCGGTGTGCACTGCTATTCCTGCTGACTTCTGCGTCCTACCGAATGCGAACGCGTTTGGGGTCGGGTCGTTGACGGCGTACAGGGTCGGCTTCGGTACCCCAGCCTGTTTGGCGAGTCTACCCACAATCTCATGCAACTCAGGAGCCTCCTCAGGCTTAACCTCTTTCATCTTCGTCATCATCTTGATAAGCCAGGGGCCGATTAGCCACTGAACGAAAAGCATGATGAACGACAGCACTATCGCGAACGTGAGGCCCCCAAGGCCGCTAGCTCCGCTGTACCAAAGGACTAGGGCGAGTATGCCAGCTATGACGCCGAAGACCAACGACATGGTGAAATACTGTATCACCCTGAGCCTGCCCAAACCAGAAACTGCAATCATCACAAATCACCTCAACTACAACAAAATAGCGCATAAAGTCTTAAATACCTAATCTAGTTTTCCCTCTCCTCTTAGAGCTTCTTTGCTGGCGTCTTTGTTTCGGTCCATCATGCCTTTTTTGCTGACGAATGCATGCCTGAGGTTGAGTATGCCCTTCTCGTACTCGTACGGTTCCTGGTCTTCGAAGATGAATGGTGTGTTTACGAGGTCTGGGATTTTCATGAACACTGGCGTCAGGTGCCGGAGGGATATCTCCCCGTAGCCTGGGAGCATGTGGGCATCCTGGCCTGGGAACGTGTCGACTAGGTGTATTATGCCTATGTGGTCTGCGATATCGCCTATCGTCTTCGCGAGCGAGTTAATGTCCTTGTTCCACATGTAGTAGTGGCTTGTGTCAAAGCAGAATTTCGCCCCAGGCACGTCCTCTATGAAGCTGAGGAAGTCGTCTCTGTTCCTTATGTGGCTCTCTTGTTCAGCCCTGTTCTCGAAGCACGCCAGCATCCCGTACTCTGCGCACATCTTCACAAGCTCCCTGGAGTGCCTTATCATGTCATCCTTCCTGTCCCTGTCTGAGCTGTGGAAGACTATCCTGTCAGACTCCAGCCTTGAGGCGAACTCTACGGAGCTTTTGAACAGTTCGTGCCCTTTTTTCGTCCCGAGGTCTGCCATCTCCCCCTGCGTCGGGAACGGGGCATGCACAGAGAAATCCGCGCCGAAGTATTCGCGAAGTTCGATGAGCTCATCCATCTCATCATCCGTTACTTTCGGGTAAATCGGGGAGATGTGCACATGATCGCTGTACCTGAGGCACATCTTAACAGCATCAACCACACTCAAATCCGGGAACGCGTACGTCGCAAGACCAATCCTCATAGCAGATTATAGAAAGGACAGATGATGTATAAATACTACCCGCCTCTCTCGTATGCTTTGTCGTGGTGTTCCAAGTCCTCGAAGATGATTAAGTCATCTTTTACTTTGAAGGTGAGGATGAAACTGCCAACGTGCACTCTCTTCAGGTGGCTTAGGTCGCCCCGGAGGTTCTTGTAGTGTTGTACTGTGGCCGGGTCTGATGATGCTATTTGGAGCATCTTCTTTCCAACAGCCAGAAACAGGGCCTTGTCTTTCTTTTTTATAACCCCTAATTTCTCGGAGAGTTCGTCGGAGACTGAGAACTCAAACATTATCGGGCCTCAACCCACTCCTTCAACTCCTTCACGTTCATGCCCCGACTGTGGGGGCCTCTTTCGATTTCTTTCAGTTTTTTGGCGTATTCTCCTTTGATGGGCAGTTCATCCACCGGGTGCCAGTCTATTGTCTCGCAGAATCGGAGGTCTTCGGCCGAGACTTTCCCGTTTTGTATGTATCCTTCGAGGATGTCCCGTTTTAAGGCTTCCTGCCTGCCTACCTCAGACCAGTTTATCCAGCTGAACCGTTCCATCCTCTCCTTCAGCGACTGGTCAACGTTAACCGTGATACAGGCCATATTCACACACCCTCTCTGCTGCGCATCTTCTCCAGGGTGTCCAGCCGCCTCTCCATAGCCTCCCTAAACACCTCAGGCCAGTTGATATCCTTCCTCCTATCCAGTCTCCTCTTCAAGTCGTCCGGTATGGCGAAAGTCATCCTAACCATTGCATAAATACATGCAAATACATGAATAAATACCGCCCACGAAGCGCTGGCACAAGTCATGTGCCTTAGTTCAGTTCACCTCGCCTTCAGCGCTTTTATCCTGTTCTTTATCTCTGGTATGTTCACCTTCACTGTGCTCCAGACCAACTCAAGGTTGACTCCGAAGTATCCGTGTATCAAATTATCTCTCATCGCAGACATCTTCGTCCACGGCACACCAGGATGCTTCTTTTTGAATTCAGCGCTTATGTTCTTGGAGGCCTCGCCTATGACCTCAAAGGCCCGTATCACAGCGTATTGTTTCTCCGTGTCTTTAAGGAAATCCGTTAGGGTCGCGTCCTTTGTGAACCCCTCCAAATCAATTATCGTATCATATATGTGTTTGATGTAGGCCTTATCGTTTCTCATACGCTCGGAAACTGTCCCTTCCAAGGGACAGTTGCATGTACTCCACTCAACTAGGCAGTTTCCGGCGTATCAAACTGCCGGCTTTAGCCGGCAGTCGTTGATATATGACCCTCATGTCCTTCCTGACGTTATCTATCACGTGCGGGCTTATGGTATCGTGAATCCCAAGGTCGACTTTCCTCCTGAAAGGCCTCCGCAACCTCTCCTCCAATGAAATCAAGTCAAAGAGTGTCTTATCCGCGCCTTTCTCATACTCTATCGCTATGTCCAAATCGCTCCTTGGTTTCGCCTTCCCCCTAGCATAGGAGCCGAACAATGCCAGGTAGGACAAGTCCTCCTCCTCGCACACCCTAAGCAGCCTATCCTCTAACCCACTTCTCATCAACGCTGCTGGTATATTCCTCCCGTAGAACATAGCTTATCAGTTAATCCTTGGGACTGCGTGTTTGAATCCTCTACATCGCTTTCAGCACTTTTATCCTGTCTTCTATTGGTGGGTGGGTTTCTAACATGTCCCAGAATCTGCCTTTGGTGGGGTCGGCGAGGAACATGGGGGCGACGGTCTCGTCGACCTTCGTCTTCAATCCGGCCTTGTAATTGTCTCTTATCTTCTCCAGTGCTCCTATCATCCCTGCCGGGTATCTGGTCAGTTCGACTGCTCCGGCGTCGGCCATGTACTCCCTCTTCCTTGAGATGGCCAGTTGCACGAGCTTCACAATAAGCGGCGCCACAATCGATAGAATCACCCCAGCGAGCATGAGGACTATCATGAGTCCGCCTCCTCTGTCCCTCCTGCCGCCGCCTCCGGAGTACCACATGCTCCTGAGGAAGAGGTGGGCCATTATCGACACCAGGCCGACCATGACTGCGACGAGGGTCACGAACCTTATGTCGTAGTTTCTTACGTGGGTCATCTCATGGGCTATGACGCTTTGGAGCTCCTGCCTGTTAAGCTTTGTAAGGCACCCTTCTGTCACGCACACTACGCTGTGCTGGGGGTCCCTTCCTGTTGCGAACGCGTTTATGTCAGGTGAGGGCATCACGTAGACCTTCGGCTTCGGGACTCCCCCCGCGATGGTCATCTCGTCTACGATGTTGTTCAGTTGCTTGTACTTCTCCCCCTCCGCTGGCTGCGCGTTCACGGACATTAGGGCGATTTCAGCGGACTTGTAGTAGGTGACGAGTATGTACCCTATGTTGAAGAGGGTGGAGAACATGAGGAACAGGAACATGCCCCCTATGCCGTAGGCTCTCGCGAATACTAGCGAGAACACCACCGACATCACGGCCAACATGGCTAGCACCGCTATGACCAGCGCCCAGGAGTACCTCTTGTTCCTCTCAATCTGGTCGTAGAAGCTTATCTTTTCCATTACTTGCTGAAGTCGACCTTCGGAACGGCCTTCTCTGCTTCTGCGGTTTCGAAGTAGTCTTTGTCAACGAAGCGGAACATCCCGGCTACGATGTTGCTCGGGAACGTCTGCCTCTTGGTGTCGTATCGCATCACAGAGTCGTTGTAGAACTGCCTCGCATACGATATCTTGTTCTCAGTGGTCGTCAGCTCCTCCTGCAACTGGATGAAGTTCTCGTTAGCCTTCAGTTGCGGATAGTTCTCAGCGACGGCGAACAGGGTTTTCAGCGCCCCGGTTAGGATGTTGTTGGCAGCGGACTTCTCCTTCACTGTCTTCGCGTTCGCCATGGAGGCTCTCGCCTGGGTGACGAGCTCGAACGTCTCCCTCTCATGCTTCGCGTAGCCTTTGACAGTCTCTATTAGGTTCGGTATCAGGTCGTTCCTCCTCTTCAACTGAACGTCAATCTGGCTCCAAGCGTTCTCACACTGGTTCCTGAGGCCGACGAGGCCGTTGTAGATAATCACAACAGCTACGCCGAAAACCACCACTAATCCGACAACGCCTAAAAGCAAAACGCCCATCAAACCTAACGCAGCAAGTATCATCAACATCACCCAACTAAATAATACGCATAAGCCCTATTTAACCGTCTCTTCGAGTTTCGTCTGCTGTGGCTCCTCGGGTTCGGGGGTCTTTTTGACGAGTTCTTTGGCGTCGTTTATCCTGAAATACTGCCTGAATTTCACTGTTGTGGTGAGTATCTTCGTGTGGCCTTCGTCTTTGCGTTCTATGAATCCGATTTCCTCCAGTTTTTTCATGTAGTCGTAGACGCGGTTGCCGCGTATTTTCACGAGGTAGGATTGTTTTATCGGCTGCTCGTAGGCTATCATGGCTAGGGTCTTGAGCATGGCCTTCGGCATGTCCGTCTCTGGTATGAGTTGGGTGACTGACTCCTCGTATTCGGGTTTCATTCGCATCCCGTAGGCTTTTTCTGATTTGAACACCTCCACGCCGCCGTCGCGCTGCGAATACTCTCGCGCAAGGTCATCTGCAATCTCCCTCACCCTCTTCGGGTCTATGTTGCAGATCTTACCCAGCTTCTCAGGGGTGAGGTTCCCCCCAGCAACGAACAAGGCCGACTCAACTAGTCCTCGCTCTGACATCAATCCCTCCTTATAGCCAGTGGAACTTTCATCATGACTGCCGCTGCTAACGCCAGGACTGCGAGCAGCATCGGTAGGCCGCATATCCCTCCCTTCTCCTCTTCTTCTTCGGGTTGCGTCTCTTCTGCGATTGTGCTGGTTGTCGTATCTTCTTCCTCTGTTATAATCTGCTGCTTAGCTAACGTCGTTACCGTCGCCTTAGGCAGGGTTTCGGTCGTTGTTGGCTGGTAGTCCTTGTTTATCTCGTACACGCGTAGTGTGGTGCTGTACTGGTTGCCTACTATCGTCCCCTGCTCCCAGTTCCAGGCTGCTGTTATCTCAACCTCGCCGTCTGAGTCTAGGTCGCCCATGTAGACTGCGGCCGCGTCCGCGTCTCGTTCCTCGTAGGCTTTCGTTATCCCCTGTATTTCGATGGTGTACTTCCAGCTTCCCTTCAGTGTGCCGTCGTGGTCGATGACGTACAGGTACTTGGTTGTGCCGACTGCTATCTCCTGTTTGCCGTCGCCGTCGACGTCATAGGCTGACATGCTGTTTATTGTGCCGTTTTTGATTGGGCTAGTCCACGTCCACTTTACTGCTCCGCTCCAGTCGAGTGCGATGACGTTCGGGGCTGAACCCACCATGACGTCCTTTTTTCCATCTCCTTCTATGTCTGTTACGAGTATGCTTGACACTAGGGTCGGGGTATTGTAGCTCCATTTTACCGCGCCTTTGCTGTCTAGGACTACAACGCCGTTCCCGTATGTGCCGACTATGGTCTCATATTGGTTGTCTGCGTCCAGGTCTGCGACATCCATTATGTTCGAAGGCAGGGCTGCCTTATGGACTCCCTTGTCTATCCTCGACTCCCACTTCAATTTCCCGCTCTTATCGAGCGCGTAGATGTAGGCGTCCAGGTATTTGCTTGAGAGCGCTACGGTTTCAATGTTCCCGTCGCCGTCTATGTCGGTGGCTTTCACAAAGTTGACCATCATGCCCTGGTAAGGGGTGAGGTAGCTCCAAAGGACTGGGTTTTTCTGTTTGGTGTTGTCCTGTAGGACGCAGACCTTGTTACTCTGAGTACCCATTATGACATTGCCTTTGCCGCTTCCGTCCACGTCAGCAGCATACACGCTGTTTGTGAGTCCGCACTCTGTGTTGAAGTTCCAGAATTCGGCGTAGTTGCCTTTGATGGCCTTGATAACCATCACGTATTCTGTTGGTCTGGGGCCGCTTTTTGAGCGCGTCGATGGTGCTGAGTTCATCACGATATCCTTTACCCCGTCGTTGTCTAGGTCGGTGACTTGGAAGCTTTTAACGTCGCCGGGGGTGTCGAAGCTCCATCCTCCGTTGTTTCTTGCGCTCCAGTCGCCTGTGCACTCGGCACCCTGGTAAATATAATCATATAGTATGCCGTTCACTGACGTACCCACTAGGATGTCCGGTTTCCCGTCATTGTTCGCGTCGTCGACCCTTATCAGGTTGATGTAGTCGTTCGTGAGTATCGACTGACATGTGGATTTGAGGTACTCGTCAGCGCACGCGTTAGATGCCAGCAGTAAAATCACTCCAAGAGAAAAAAGATATTTTTCCATGCTAAACATTATTCCCGCCGCTTAAAAAGGCGGACACGACGCACAGCTCCTCGAAGAACAACTTCTCCTTTGCAATGACCCTCGCTTGAAGGCATTCCCCTCCAAACTCCACCAGCACGTCGTCTAGGTTGTTCACTGAAGATGCAAGGAGGAATACCCTCCCCCTTTGGTTGAGGTGGCCTTTGACTTGTTTGATGAACCTGTCGATGACTTCCACGCCGTCGTGTCCTCCGCTCCAGGCTTTCGCGAGGCTCCCATCCTCGCTTACTGGGAGGTATGGGGGGTTGAATATGACTGTGTCGAACCTGCCTTCGACGTTCTCAAACAGGTCGCTTACAATGAACTTAACATTCCCTATGCCGTTGGCTTGCGCGTTCCTCCTCGCCAGCTCGACAGCAGCGGGGTTGATGTCGACTCCGACGACGTACTCAGCGTCCTTAGCCGCGTTCAGGGCCTGTATGCCTGTCCCGGTCCCAATGTCAAGCACTGAACCCCCCTCTACAACAACGTTCCCGGCTAAAAGCAGGGAGTCCTCAGCAGGCTTGTAGACGTCCTCAGAGGTCTCCAAAACAAGGTTCCTGTAATGGTAGGCCATCGCCTAATACTCTCAAAGACAGCTTAATAAGGCGTTCTGACATGTAATTAGGCTATGGATTTCATGTCTCACGAACTAGGCCACATCTTCATATCGTTCCTGGTTATCATGAACCCTTTCACAAGCGTGGCCTACTTCCTTGGCATATCCAAGAAATTCACAGATAAGGAGAAGGCTGATGCCATAAATCATGCGACCGAGATTGCGGGAATCACCATGCTCGTGTTCCTAGTGATAGGCCCTGTGCTCCTCTCAATCCTTGGGGTAAGCATCTCAAGCTTCCAAGTGGCAGGCGGCATAGTCCTCCTGGTCATCTCAATTAACTTCATACTCGGCAACCTCTACGACAAGAAGCGTGAGGTTGACGTTGACGCGTCCATCATGATTATCGGAGTGCCGCTGATAACCGGGCCTGGGGTCCTAACCACTACGATGATAATGGTGGCCGAATACGGTTACATACCCTCGCTCATTGCCGCAATATTCGCCATTGTCGTGGTCTGGCTTATCCTGAAGATGTCAGAGCCGCTGCGAATTCTCCTAGGCGAGAAGGGGATGGCAATATCATCAAGGATAATGGGTCTACTCCTCGCCGCGATAGCGGTCGAGTTCATAAAGAAGGGGATACTGACCATTGCGGCCTCCGCGCTGTGAAGTCGGCCGGATTTATAGCTGAGGGCATAATTCTTTAGAATTCCTAGGGGGTATCATAAGCCTTGTGCCCTCAGATATATGCGACAGCCTATTGGCTGTCGAATGTGTCTGAGACATATGTCTCAGCCACATATTCGGGAGTATAAAATCCAAGTCAAAAAGGTTATGCTCTCGAATATAATACCCTGCACCCCCTATAGGATAGCGTGAAAGGCCATAAGGTCGCCTTGGGCGGCTCATTCTCAGGGGACTCGTGCGACCTATTCAAGAGCATACCCCATGAGGGCATACTCCAGTTCTCTCTCGTCGGTAGGGAGGTGAGCCTCCAGATTAGGAGCGAGAACCTGGATGAGGTGTTGAAGTCTCTGAAGAATCTCGGCGTCAACAACCTATCCATCCTCGAGTGGAAGAAGTACGGCACAACGCTCGCAGGCTCAGGCTCCAGCACAGACGACGCGGAGATACTCAGCGTCTCCCTCATACCCTCCGCTTTGGGTGAGGGTTTAAGGCCTCTCTCAGTGATGCAGAAGGCCTCGATAGAGCGTAAACTGTACATTGAGATGCTGGCGAACATAGAAGCCCTCATAATCGATGCCGGGGTCACTGACGCGTTGTACGCTCTCCAGATAGAGAAGACAGCCGAACGGGAGAAGTACCTGGCTGCTGTCAGGGAGGCGACATTCAATGCAATTTTCAACAGCGGTGGGGTTGTCGGGTTAGAGTGAAGCCTAAGGTCACGTCAATACTTGATGGTCTTTTAGGGAAGGGTGCATTGGTTGCTGCTCTTGTAGTGTTCATCGCATCGTTTGTTGTCAGGCTCCTGTTGGATCTCCTGTTCCAGTTGCGTTTCGGATGGCATGCTGTGAACTCTGTTGAGACCTGGTTTTATGTCGGCGTCATGGAAGGCACGAAACTGCCTGCCTATAAGTTGGCTGACCCGACGGTGTGGATTTTGCGAGCTGTTGGCGCGTTATTGCCCTATGGAGCGTCATTGTACGGCGTACTCCTCACCTCAGCAGCCCTATCGGCGTTGACTGCCGCTCTACTCTACTTCCTTGTGAGGGAACTCTACGACCAGAGGACTGGCTTCGCAGCAGGAATCGTATACGGTGGCATGGTCGAGCCGCTGGCAATCTCACTCGTAGGATTCACGCACGACCACCTACAACTTGCGCTTGTTGTCGCAAGCCTGGTGCTTACAGTCAAGGCCTTCAAGTCCGGTTGTCGGGGCGCCATCCTCTGCGCCGCAGCTTATGCGGCGTTAATCTACCATGCGCTCTACATCAACGAGTCCATTAAGGTTGCGGTCGGTGTCGCAGCGGTATATGTCGGTTACAGGCTACTTGAGCATATGTCGCCTAAAATATGGCGCACGCACAGCAAGGACTCAGCCTATAAAGTATTCCTACTCCTCCTCGCCATCGGAATGCTCACAGTCGGACAGTTCATGGTCCCCTCCTTGGTTGAGGGCGCATTGAAAGGCCTACCTCAAGGTAGGATGGGGAGCGGGGATGTGCTGCCAACCAACCTACTCAACATATGGCTGAGGTGCAACATACTAATCTTCCTCATGCCATTCGCTGCCGTCGCAGCCTACAAGCGCAAGGACACAATCGGCATCACCTTGACAGTGGTGGGCCTGTTGATAGCGTCTGTCATGGACCGCGGAACCAGAATCTCAGACATCGGAGTCGCAATACTAGTCGCGTATGCCATCGCTGACTGGGGCGCCTGGAAAAACAAAGCCAAATTCAAGGCGACCCTGGCCTTCTCTATATCAGTCTTCGCCCTCATGCTAATTCTCACAACCACCAGGCTCGTATACGCCGCCGTATTCCTAACAGGAGGCTCCGTGTTGCTCTACCTCTTGTGGGCTGGGAAAAAGCAGGACAAGATGCTTCCCCTCCTGGTGACAGTCCTCCTCGTCGGGGCGGCAGTGAACGCAGCCTACACATACTCGGTCGATGCTGACAGGATAGTCACGGAAGCGGAGTATTCCCTGCTAAAATGGCTCGGCGGAAACAACAAAGGCGGCACCATACTCACAGCATGGGACCGCGGGTACATGGCCGAAGTCGTCTCAGGCCTTAAGGCAGTCTCAACCCCTAACAAGATAAACACCGGAATACACAACCTACTGTGGATGCCTTCAGGAGAATCCTCAGCAAAACTCTCCCAAGAAGGAGTCAAGTACATCATGATAAGGGCTGCGGACCCGAGCGAAACCAAAGACGTCACAGGATTGACACAATCCTCCCGTGGCCTAATCCTCAGGCCAGAAGGCATCCCAGTCGGGACAATCGTCAACGACATGGCATCCTACAAGATAACCCGCGGCCAAGAGGACGAACACCTTAAGATAATAAGAACAGAAACCGACGCAACGACAGGAGAAGGATTCATTCTATACGAGATCTCGGGTGGTGCCTAATCCAGTTCGAACTTTAGGTGCCTGGGGAATTTTTCCAGGAATTCTTTGGCTTCCTCCACCGTGAGTTTTTCCAAATCCGTCCGGACGGTGTCCAGCGTGGTATCCTCTCTGTGTGCCCTCCCCCTGTATATCGGGTGCATCACCGCCTGAATCTTATCAGGGTTTTCTGCTGCCAGGTCTCCGCAGTCTCTTATATCGAAAGGCCATCTCCCCTCTTTGAACTCGAAATTGAGGAACAGGAGGTTGAGTTTCACCCGTTCCGGGTCAGCTACTAGGAAGTTGCTCCTGTTTTCATGCACGCCCGGGCCTGAATAAACCAGTTTCACGATGTTTGCTGTCTTGACATTGGCTTCGAGGGTTTTAGGTGGCACAGTCAATATATCCCACCGCCAACTTTCCGGGTTTATTCCCTTTTCTTTATCTCCCTTCGTAGGTTTCCGGTATCCTACACGAAGCCTGCCCCTCGACCGTTTCATTAAGTCATCAGCGTTGCCCATCCGTTCTTTCAGCTCTTCAGTAGGAATCACAACAAGCTCATGTGCAGCGCAACTGTCCCTCGGAAGGCCGAGTTTCCTTTCTATGAACTCAAGTTGTTGAATTACTCCTCCCATTTCTCCGACAAGCCCGTCCAAGTCATCGTTTATTCCTCTACTCTTCTGTCTGGGCATGTTAATACTCCCGTATCACGTGATTAAATACTGGCAGCAGTTAATTCATTTCATGGCTAATCCGGCTCCGAAGCCTCCGGCCAGCAGCGGTATTCCCGCTTCTGAGAGTTTGTGGCTTCCGCCGCATTATGGGGTGGAGTTGAAGAAGAAGGGCGGCTTGGATAAGGCGGTGTTCTGGGATGTGGGCGAGGTCGTCGACTTCATATTCCCCCGAAGGTATCAGCCCGTGTACCATAAGGTCGCCTGCGATTTCATAGCGCTCGTTTTGGAGCGGGACTGGGTGACGAAGAAGGAGATACACGATTTCCTTGACAGGAACAAATACAGCAAAAGCACCCTAGAGAACAAAATCATCCCGAAGCTCGTACGATTCGGCCTTTTGAAGAGGGAGCGTGAGATAACTGCGGGGCTTGGGAAGGGCCGCGCCCTGATACTCTCCGATTCCCTCACGTTCAGCAACTATCTGGAGCGTGTGGGGTTCGGTTGGAACATGCTCGTGAGCACGAGCAGGAAGAAGAAGGTCAAAACCCCTTGATTTTTATGCCCTTACCTTTCACGAACTCTATGGTGTTTATGTTCTCGTTGTGTTTCGTGTTCCTCATCTTCTTGATTATGAGGTGCCTGCCCGCATCCGGGCCTGTGGTGTTGTAGTGTAGTGTGATGACGCCGTCGACCATGAACTCCTCTATGCCGTGTTTGCTTAGTTTTCCGTCATCGACTATGTCGCTTATCAGTATCGAGGTCAGACCCATGCTCTGGAGCTTGTAGTTGATGCCGAGTATCGCCCTCCTCACGTCCTCCTTCAGGCTGATTCCAACCTGGCTTCTCTTCGTCTCAAGGAGCGTGTCCAAGGCGGAGAAGCTGTCCACAACCGCCCTTTTCGCGTTTATCTCCTTCGCTGAGTCGTTTATGAGTGCGGTTATGCTGTCTATGCTGAACTGCTCTGGGGTGAGCATGTACTTGCTCTTCTCCTTGAACGCCATCCCCGAGAGGCTCGCGTCTATTATGATGAGCTTGCCGTCGTCTTCTAGTTTTTGGAGGTCGAACCCCATCGACTCCATGTCTACTTTTATTAGTTTCGGCGTCTGCTCTAGGCTCACGAGTATCCCAGGTTCCCCGTACTTTAAGATGCCGTTCACCAGGAACTGGGTCGCGAGTATGCTCTTGCCGGTCCCGCAGTCTCCTGCGACGAGTATCACCCTCCCGCGCGGGAAGCCGCCGTCAATGAGCTCGTCCAATCCGTCGACGCCTGTCGGGCAGCGCTCAGCTTCTGTTTTCTCCATCCTTAAGCTTGCTTATCCTAGCCTCAATCTCGATTAGCCTCTTCTGGTAACCTTCGGTTATGTTGCTGAAGCTCTTCTCGTCTATCGCCCTCGTGTGGTATTTCGTCTTCGTGATCTCTATCATGCTTTGTATCTCAGCCTTCTCGCCCATAAGCCTCTTCAGCTCCGGATCCTCAACCTTTCCGCTCATCTGGCTGATGCGACCCCAATACTCCTGCCTGAGGCCTTCCTTTTTCACTTCTTTGGCTGAGCCGGTCTTTTTCATCTCCTGCCCGACCCTGTCATCCAAGAACTGTTTCGCGTCGGCTCTCAGCCTGTCCAATGTCTCCCTCTCAGCCTTTATTTCCTGGCGTATCCTGTTCAAAAGCGCCTTGTCCTTGAGTATCTGGGATTCGAGCCCGTTTTTCGTGTTTGTGAGGCGGTATGCGTACACCAGTGCTATGGCTCCGAGAATTAGTGCCGTGACCCCCAGTGATTCTAACCCAGAGTCTACCGATAGTGGGGGGAGCGTCGTTTGCGTGCTATTCATCCTTCTCCTCAGAAGCAGGGTTGGCCTTCCATTTTTCCGCTTTCGGCGCTTTGGATATCCTCTCAAGGTACCTTACGAGTCCTTCAAGCTCGTGGGCCACGTCTTCTCCAAGTTCGGTCAGCTTCACGTACTTTATCCTCCCGTCCTTTTCGAATTCGACGAGGCCGTATACCCTCAGCTCCTCCACTATCTTCAGGGTGTGGGTGTAAGTGCAGTCGTTTTCCTTTGAGAGCACGGTCGGATACTTCTTCTCCTTAGCCTTGAGGCTGAGTATTATTCCTGCCGGTTTCTCGTGCAGTAGTAGGTTGACTATGTTGCGCTCGTCCATGACGTCACCACATTAAAACATATATCCAATGGTATATAAGTTACTTCTTAGGCGCGACAACCCTCAACAGCCCGTTCTTATGTTCCACCCTAATCCTATCAGCATCAATCGGGCAAGGAGTGAAATAACTGTTGTGGAACTTGATATCCCCAGTAGAATTCTTCTCAAGGACAAGCGTCACATCAATCGTGTTCGGCGTCGCCGACACGCTCACATCCCCTTCATCATAGCCTGCAATCCTCGACTCAAGGACAACGTCCCTCTTCTCCTCCCTGACCTCCGCATGGAGCTTTATGGTCGCAGGCATGTGGCCCCTATACCTTCTGAAAAACGGGGTGACCACAATGTCCTCCACCATATGTCGGTGTTCCTTCCCCTCCATGATAATACATAGCAGAAGCTATTTAAGTTTGGATTCCACAGCCTTCCTAAACTGCGTCCACTCAGAATCAAGGTCTGACACGGCCTTCTTCAGCTCCTTCATCGCGTCCTCAGCCTCGATGTGCACCCTGAAACCCTTCTTCAGCGGGTGCGGCTCATACCAGTACGCGTCAACGTCGTTCCTCAAGAGCGCCCCAACCAACGCGACAGGAACGTCCTTCTCATCGAACTCTAAAACCACAACATCCTTCTTCTTCTCAACAATCTTGAATTCCATCTTAAAACTCACTCACATTACCGTAATCCACTGCCATCTTCCGCTTCTCAACGCGGCCGCACGACGGACACTCTAGCCTCTCCTCATGCTTCTTGGATTTCGCAAGCGGGTGCCTGCAGCTCTTGCAAAAGGCCTTCACAACCCCGAAGTCGCCTTTGGTCGAAATGTCTATGAGCCCCGGGTCCATCCTAATCACCCTAGCCTTCACTATGTCGCCTATTGCGAAATAGTCCTCAGGCTTGTCCACATACTTGTCAGAGATGTTTGAGACATAAATCAGCGTCTTCTCGTCTATGATGCCCTTCTGAGCCTGAATCTTGCCGACAATAACAGTAACCGTGCTGGTCTTCACGGTCGCCACCTCCCCGAAGACAGTCTGGCCCACCTTCAGGCTCGGCAAATCCTTGCCCTTAACCTCGGCAACATGCCTGGCCGGATCCACGGCCTTATGACCCATCTTAGCAGCGTAAATCTTCCCATCCTCAGCGTAAGTGCCCTCCCCGGGCATGAACTCCTCGATAGTCCCCAAATACTCACCAATCATAACCTTATCATCAGCCATCAAAATCACACTCCCATATAATACTGAATATTGGTATAAAAACAGCCTCACTGCGCTTTTATCCAAGACCCTCCCGATAACTAACAATGAGCCCGAAAGTAATAGAAAACCCCCATAAAGAGGGTGATTCCAATATAACAGCTAGAAACCCCCTAATCGATGAACTGGATGAGAGGAGCAGGAAATTGAAGATTGCTGATGCCATACAGCGAGTTACTTCTCCAGATACGACTCCTACGGACAAATTACCAGAATTGGTTAAGAATATACTCTGTCTACCACGTGAGCAGGCATTGGAGGTCATCCCTGCCATAGCAAATCGCCTCCTCAAGGATGAAAGCGGCTTGGATATCGGCATGTACACGGCTTCAAAAGAGGATTTCCACGTTTCTCTATTCCATGTTAGACTCATACGGGAAATGAAGGAAGGAGAATCATACAAAGGGACCCTAGAGAGAATGCTCAAAGACAAGGATAATCTTAGAAGACTATGGTATGCGGAAGGCGAAAAAGCAAGCCATAGTGGAGGAGAGGTAATCAACAGCACCTTCCTCCAGCGGCTAACAGACATGGCCGAACTCCTTGGGAATGAAAAATACGGCCTGACCGACATAGCCCAAAGTATCCGGGGTACGCGTGACCGGACAGCAGAATTCGCAGCGAAACACGGTGTAGCTGCAGACGGGGAGGCTGTCTTCTACAGGCCTAATGAGGAACAGCCATTGGTTGGCGTCCTTGACGGGTTTATCCATGAGGGAAGCCACATCCGGAATAACGCAATAGAGGCGGAAAATAAAAAAAACGTACCGAAGAACTTTGAAGGGTCTGAAGTCAAACTTGATGATAGGCGGGTCCGTTCAATCTACAGTGAACTCCGGAGTGAAAAGAGGATAATACTGGAGGACGAACATACAATAGTCCGGCTAAACAAGGACCACCCCAACGGCCTCTCCGACTCGAGCCTCACCCATGAGGGCTTCGCATCATACATGGACGAGACAATCATACGGAAACTGGGTTTGGAACCGCAGTTAAACTATCGTGAGGATCACCCCCTATACTTCCTAGGCCTTAAGATGTGGGAGTCCGTGGTTGACAACGCGAAGGAGAAGGGGATAGGTGTCGACCAACTGGTCGGGACGCTTTGCAGACCGTATGACGTAGACGGCAATAAAGGTCTTATCGGCATCGTAGAGCTGTTCGAGCACAGGAAGGACAAAAACTTCGCCGAGTTTGCGGGCATCAACAATCCCCAGGGAAAGAACGAAGCTGCAGTTGGGCTTAATTTTAAATCAGATTTAGAAAGTCAAATAGGGGTTGTAAAGAACATGCTCTACGCCCAGAACAGATACTTCTGGGACCCACCTCCCAACCTGCCTCTTGAAGGCGAGTATACTCCCAACAGATTCTTGGATGCTGAATCAAAGATGATGCAGCAGTATGGGCAGAATTTGGGCGAATACATCGACGAATTGGCCGAAGTATTCGGGAAAGAAGAAGTATATGGCAAAGGTTTAGGCCTTAAGCTGCCTTCCGGAGTTAGTAAGCAGTCGACAACGCCTGAAATAGAGGCTGCAATAAAGAAAGAGCATGACTCTAACAAGTTCTTAGCTGAGGAATCAAAGATAACGCAGGAATATTGGGCGACCCTGGGCAAATACTTCAAGGATTTAGCCGGTATATTCGGGGAAAAGGTTGTACTCCCCTCTGAAATCGTTCTAACTGACTATGGGGTGGGCGGTAGTTATAACCTGAAGACTCGCCAGATACTTGATAACCTCTACAATTCTAATGGGGAGTTGAAAACTCCAAAGGAGTTGAAGAACACGATAGTCCACGAAACCATGCATTTGCAACTTGAAAAATTCATACAGGACTATAAAATCCCTCAGTGGCAAAAGGAGTATGTAGTCGACAAGATGATAGTCGAGAAGTTCCAGTCCACAGATTATACGGGCCTGAAAACAGGTAAACCCCGCTGGCAGGGTCCGGAAGGTTTTGATTATCACGGCGCCAAAGCCCAGGTAGACCCGCTGTTTGATAAATACTTCGCTGACGGAGTCGACCTGGGAAAGATAGATGCATTCTTCAGGGAACTCAGTTCTGCCGGGGAACATAAGAGCCCCGAGGAGTTGAGGGATATGCTCGCCCGGGATACCATGCGCCTGCAGCTTGAACCAAAAATCCAGGAGTATGGCATCCCTAAGTGGCAGGAGGGGTATACAGTAGACAGAATGCTTCACCATGACCGTTTCAAATCAGCTGGATATGACTCCTGGCAACATGGGGGCGATTCGGACTATCACGGCGCCAAAGGCCAGGTTGAGCCGTTGTTTGATAAGTACTTCTCTGATGGCGTTGACTTGGGGAAGATAGACTCCTTCTTCAGGGAACTGCAAAAGCAAAACGGGCCTTCAGTCGTCTGAGAGTAACCTTAGGTTCCTTCATCCCATGAGCTGAGGTATTCCTTCTGTTTCTCGGTTAGTTGGTCGATGTTGATGCCCATGGTCTTGAGTTTCATCCTGGCTACCATCTCGTCGATTTCCCTCGGTATCTTGTGGACTCCGGCTTTCAGCTTGTTCTCGTTGATGTATTTGCATGCCATGGCCTGGTTTGCGAAGGACATGTCCATGACCTCTGAGGGGTGGCCTTCCGCGGCTGCTAGGTTCACTAGGCGGCCTTCGGCGAGCAGGTAGATGTGTCTGCCGTCCTTCAGCTGGTACTTTTCGACGTTGTTTCTTATGGTCTTCTTGCTCTTCGCAAGCGACTCCAATGAAGCTATGTCTATTTCGATGTTGAAGTGGCCTGAGTTGCAGACTATCGCCCCGGATTTCATCTTCTGGAAGTGTCTTTTGACTATTACATCCCTGTCCCCCGTTGTTGTGATGAAGAGGTCTCCCATGCATGATGCGTCGTCCATGGTCATGACGCCGTATCCGTCCATGGCAGCCCTCAATGCGAGTATCGGGTCGACTTCAGTGACTATGACCTGTGAGCCCATGCCTTTCGCCCTTGTCGTGACTCCGCGGCCGCACCATCCGTATCCTGCGACTACGACGACTTTGCCTGCGAACAGCATACTCGTCGCGCGCAGTATGCCATCGATTGTGGACTGGCCTGTGCCGTAGTGGTTGTCGAACATGTGTTTCGTGTCAGCGTCGTTTGTCGCCATCACAGGGTACTTTAGTACGCCGTCCTTCTCCATCGCGCGGAGTCGTATTATCCCAGTCGTCGTCTCCTCGCAACCTCCCTTGATGTTTTTTAATAAGTCAGTCCTGCTCTTGTGTATCGTGAATATCAAGTCAGCCCCGTCGTCTATGGTGATGTTCGGCTTGTGGTCCAATACCTTGTTGATGTTAGCGTAATACTCCTCGGTCGTCTCGCCGCGCCATGCGTACACGTCGACTCCGGCCTTCGCAAGGGCTGCCGCGACGTCATCTTGGGTTGACAGGGGATTGCATCCGGTGATTGAGACCTTAGCGCCGCCTGCGATGAGGGTCTCGACTAAAACTGCAGTCTCCTTAGTCACATGCAGCGCGAACCCGACGTTGACTCCCTTCAGTGGCTTCTTCTTCTCAAACTCCTCCCTTATGCCCATCAATACCGGCATGTGAGCTTCAGCCCATTCGATGTTCAGGCGGCCGCTCCCAGCTAGCTTCATATCCTTTACTTCGCTCATTTTGGAGAATGTATTAAGACTATCCCATTAATAACTACGATGGCTGAGGAGTACGTTGGCAGGAAGTTCAGGACAAAGTTCCTAAGTAAATTCTCAGCTGGTGGCAGTGCAGCCGAATCCATCGTCGCCGTAGGCAGGAAGCTGAACGAGATGGGCCTCACCCCCGAGAACGCAGGCAACATCAGCGTCAGAACAGAGAAGGGGATGTTAATCACCCCCGGCGGAAAAAACAAAGGCCAGTTAACTCCGGGGGGTATAGTCGAAGTCCGCGAATTCAAAAACAGGACCGCCCATGTGGTGGGTTCAGTTGAGCCGTCCTCTGAGGTTCCGATGCACTGGCTCATATACCAGAAGTATCCGAAGGTGAACGCGGTGATACACGCCCACGACAGCCTGGCAGTCAAAAACCCCCTAGGCCTCGTCGTCACAGACCGGGTCCACCCCTACGGAACACTAAGTCAGGCGAGGGACGTCGTGGAGGCTCTCGGAAAATCAAATTACATTGTGATACGACGGCACGGAGTCGTCGCAGTAGGCGCCACACTCGAGGAGGCGTTCAAACTGATACAAAGGGTATACTGTCGATGAGCCCCGATTGGGACTCGAATTGTTTGTTCGAATCCCCAAAGAAAACGATAGACGCAAACTGGTGACATTTGAGTTTGTATGACTACCTCTTAGGTTTTTGTAGTCATATGTCATAATGTGGTTTCACAGTTTCATGAGATTAAGATTGTTTTTAATAGTGTAGTTTAATAGGTAATTGTGGCTAGAAAGCAGATATGAAACAGAAAAAACTTTTTTCCATCATAGTTGTGTTTGGACTTTTAATGAGTGGAGGTTTTTCTGCCGTTTCTGGAGAGGGGCCGTGGAAATTCGAAGGCTGTTGTTTTATACAGGGTTACAAGGAATGCTGGGGGCCGAAATATTTCCCTGACCAAGCTTCATGTCAACAATTGGTTGCTAACGGTGTTGCGCAGTGTCGGGCTGGTGCGGCAGAATATGGGGCCAGGTACAGCATAACCGGGGGCTGCACCTATGATGAAAATTATGATCGGACTAAATGCATCAACAGCTGCGCATCATTCTATGTCTGTTCCTGGGAGAATCACCAGTGCATAAAAAGGATCAGGACCACCACCTCAACACAGCCGCAACCGCCTAGCACTACCTTGTTTAAGACCACAACAACCCAACCCAGAACCACCACGACGCAATCGCAGCAACAAGATGATGCAAAGCAGAAATGCCTCAACAGTTGCGCCACATTCTATATCTGCTCCTGGGAAAATAGCCGGTGCATAAAGAGAATTGCATCTCAGGAAGAACAGGAACAACAAATAGCTCAGGCTCAGCAAATTATTGGCTCTGCAATAGATGACTGGGTGGGGCAAGCAGTTCAATTGCCTGCTGGAAAGATTTCAGATGAAGATGGAAATTCAGTTTCAGCAGACACTTTAAAACAGCAAGGTATTGGAGAATCTTTGCCAAAGATTAATGTAGAATATAATATAAAAAATAGAAAATCAGGGGACGATGTAAGCGCCACATTGCCTGAGGGTGCAACAGTCACCCGGATTACCACTACTTTAAAACAACCTACTGATGATGCTACCATGGATGTTTCTGTTATTTATGGAAAAGATTGGCAGAATTATAGGGGCGCAAACAGAGCTCCTGATTATCCTAGTAAAAATGGCGAGCAGGTTGATAAGATGCTTGTTGTGAACACTAAGAATAATGATCAGCCTTATGAAGATTATTCGCAGGCACTTATAGAATTCTCAACGACAAGACATAGTTATGCCTACTCTGAATCTGAGTCTAAGGTTACTGCAGAGCAGCTTAAATCCCAGCAAGATTTATTTAAATACTTAGAAACAAAATCTGATGCTGCCAAATATAAGCCTCAAGGTTATAGCTGGGATTCATTTACTAAACTTCTTTTAGGTAAGCAAGCCTCAGACGCTGCTAATGCAAAAGGGGTTGCTGTTGCAATATATAATGAGGATAAAAAATCCTGGGAAAAACTTCCTAGTTGGAAGATTAGTTGTGACAGCAACATATGCCGTTATGCTGCGCTTGCTCCTCATTTGAGCACATTTGCGATCGTTGAGGTCCCCAACGGTCCAAACACTAACACCATGATATTCGGGGGATTGGTTTTTGTGGTTGCGACGATCGTCTTCGGTGTATCGATATTTCTGACAACTGTCATCGGTACCTACTACCTTTTACCCCCTAAAAAAAGAATAAACAAGGTAAAAATCATAATACTGGGAATTGCGCTGGTGACTTTAACCGTCTTAACAATAATAATCTGCACAATGGTGGGCTTCGGGGTTTTGGCAGCCAACATCATCCACTCCTAACAGGCGTGTTTGCACTGCTGGCAAGCGGTAATTACATCAAGACTACAACTTTAAGGTTCAAACCCCCTCACATTAACAAATGAACCCTAACCAAATAAGCTAAAAATAAATTATAACAGAACTAGTACCCCCTTGAAAAAAGTCGCCCCGATCGGGACTCGAACAGTTTGTTCGGTTTAGGTGGGGGAAACTCTGTATGACTACGCCTCTGGGGCATGTAGTCATATACTCCTCAGGGTTTTCTTGAGTCTGTCATAGGACGTTAATACCAACTCTATACTTGGTCTGAGATTACCCGCCTTTTCGTACGCTTGTAAAGAAGCGTAGTACCCTTTTCTGTTTTTTAATTCAATGTTAACTGGGGGGAGGTCGTGCTTAAGTAGTATGTTGTTCAATAGGAGTCTTCCAACCCTCCCGTTTCCATCCTCAAATGGGTGGATGTTTTCGAAGTGGTTGTGGACGACAGCTGCAAGGACAATAGGGTGGTATCGTTTCTTGTTTTCTGCGTACCATTCCACGAGTTCCTTTAGAAGTTTCAAGACATGTTTTTGGGGTGCGCCTCTATGGATGATCTCTCCAAAACGGTTTGTGACCACTACTTCTACTCCAGGTGGGCGCAGCCTACCCGCGAACCCTTTAGAGTTCTTGAAAACAATTTTGTGTAGTTCCATTATCAACTCGATTGACAGGTGTTCTTTAGTCCTCCTAATCAACTTGACTGCGTCAGACACCCCATATGTCTCAGCAATCTCATCCTTCGCCTTGTCAGGCCACTTATCTCTCTCCAATATGCCTTTGACTTCGGCCAAATCCACTGTTGACCCTTCTATGGCGTTAGTATCATATGCGAAGAGTTCGGTGAATCTAACCCACTGTTTTTCAGACAGATGGCTTATCTTAATGTCGTGCTTTCCAATCAAGGACTTGATAGACGCCATCTCCTGAGGAGACAAAACAGTCTTCAGGGGGTCGCGGATGCTCTTACTCGCCTCAGCCCGCCACATCAGCGCCTTCTCAGCAGCAGGCCTCAAAGAAGATATCTCCTTTCCACTAAGGTTGACTCCTAGATATTTCCTCAACTTCCTAACTTTACCCCCATGACGGAAGGAATGAGCCACATAAATGAACTTCTTCCCGCCGCGCTCCTGAACCTCAATGTGCATCAATAACACTATATGACTACAAGTTTAAATATGACTACAAAAATATGACTACAAATTAGGCATTTTGTAGGGGTAAAAACATTACCTCGTACAAAGTGTTCAAATCTCTCAGGAGGCTCAGACAGTACAAGCTAAGGACGTCATAACCGACATATATTAGGGAATTGGATAACTTCGCCCCGACCGGGACTAGAACACTCTGTTCGATTTAGGTGGGGGAACCTCAAGAAAATGAAATAATCGTTTTTAACCTCTATCCTAAGAGGATAAAAAGTGAGTGACGGAGGATGGGAAAAAGGCGGTAAGAAGTAGCCGGACTATTCTAGCAAAGGGAGAATAGCGGAGTTTCAGGAGATCGTGCTGAAAACTCATTTAGAAACACCTCATAAACACACAGGTACTAAAATATAAGAACACAAGTATTTATCGTGAAAACTAAAGGCAAAGCAAAGCACTCTACTGTTATGGCTTTTATTCCAAGAGTTAAATCAATATTGTTTGAACCAAACACTTGTTGGACTGAGATTCATTCAGAGGAGGGTATAAAAAAAGCCGTCAGCTATTTGTTTGTTTTATTGCCGATCGCTATGTTGATCGACTTTGTAGTAACTGTGATTGTCCAAAATTTCAGCAGTAGTGGTCACGTCACTATAATCGTGTTAATTAACACCTCTTTTTTATATATTGTATTTTTTATCGCCACGTTCTTCACATCGGGGTTGATACACGTTTTTACAAGAATTCTAGGTGGGAGTGGTAACTTTTCGGAGACTTATAAAGCATTCAGTTATGGTGCGACCCCCCACCTTTTGTTGATGAGCATACCCTATGTGAGTCACATATCCTACGCATATATGGGAGTGCTTCAAATCATTGGGCTAAGTAAATTGCATCAAATAAGCTTTTGGCGATCGTTCCTTGCATATGTTCTGGGGGATATTTGTCTTGTCATAATAATTTTTTCACCAATACTCCTACTCCTATTTCTAATGAGAACATAGTTTCTGTTGATCGCTGTCCTTTTCTGTTGGTAGGGTAAATCAAAACCATCAATAGGTATATCCTGGAATCTCCTAACAATCTTACGCTATCTTTAATAGAACGAAGCTAAGACCACCTAGACTGAGGAAAATATGGGGGTCGTCCCGTTCGAGGATTCGGCAGTATGTTGCGTGAGTGCATACTTGCTGAATCCGAGAATACCGCAGCCTTTATACGCTCGGAAACTGTCCCCTTCAGGGGACACCCTCAGGGAGTCCTCTCGACTAGGTAGTTTCCGGCGTATCAAACTGCCGGCTTTAGCCGGCAGTCGTTGATATTCAGCAGCCAATGGTTGCTGAATGTGTCTGAGAGCAGCGGCTCTCAGTCACAGGCTGTGGTCGCCTATTTTTAACGTAACCGTCCTTACTATATTATAGTCGAGAGCATAACCTTCTTGACTTGGATTTTATGCTCTCGAATATATCTGAGGGCACAAGGCTCACTATACCCCCTAAGAGGTCTAAAGAGTTATGCCCTCAGCTATATCTCTCGAAAATGCCTATCTCAGGTTACGTTGACTATCAGAAGAGGGAGTACTGTAGGGACATTAAATGTCCTGTGCAGCTTAAGATGAACCATCATAAGGAGGGTTCGGTCGAGTATGAGAGGACGAGGGCCGAGTGCAGGAAGTGCATGGCCTGGCAGTTCCACCACTGGCTGGATGGGAGGGGATACGTTATAGTGAGGAAGGAGGGTTGATATGGACTGGGGTTTGAGGAATCGTTTGTCAAGGATAATTAAGCCGAAGACCGGGCGCACGGTGATGCTGGCAGTAGATCACGGCTACTTCATGGGGCCTACGACTGGGTTGGATGATTTTAAGGCGATGGTTGACCCGCTCCTCCCGTACGCTGACACGTTGATGTTAACTCGCGGTGCGTTGAGGAACTACGTCGACCCGAATGTGGATGTGCCAATCGTCCTTCGAGTCTCAGGCGGGACGAGCATAATCGGGAAGGAGCTACTCCACGAGGGTGTTGTCGCATCCATGGAGGATGCGATTAGGTTGAACGTGGCCGGAGTCGCCTTCTCCATACTGGTGGGGGCTGACTTCGAACGCGATACCCTACTCGGATTCACAAAAGTCGTCGACGATGCTATGAGATATGGCATCCCCGTCATCGCCGTGACAGCGGTCGGGAAGGAGATGGTCCGCGACGCGAAATACATGGCCCTCGCCTCGAGGATGGCTGCTGAACTTGGAGCCAGCATAGTGAAGACATACTATGTGGAGGGGTTCGAGCGGGTCGTCGACACATGCCCTGTCCCAATAGTCATTGCAGGAGGGAAGAAGGTCCCAGAGGAGGAGGCGCTGAAGATGGCCTACGACGCGATGCACGCAGGCGCGGTTGGCGTGGACATGGGCCGCAACATCTTCCAGTCCGAAAATCCAGTCGCGATGATAAAGGCTGTGCGTGCTGTCGTCCACGAGAAGGCTAAGCCTAAGGAAGCGTTGGAAGTCTTCAAGAAAGGGTAGCCTATGCGTGTCGGAGTCTACTACAAGAACAGCGACGTGAGGGTCGAGGAGAGGCCTAAGCCCGTGGTTGGAGACGGCGAGTTACTGCTGAAGACTATGGCGTCCGGCATCTGCGGCTCAGATGTCATGGAATGGTATCGGATTAAGACTGCGCCGAGGATACTCGGCCATGAGGTCACTGGCGAGATAGTTGAAGTAGGCAGGGGGGTAAGGAAATATCGTAAAGGGGACCGCGTGTTCGTGTCACATCATGTCCCATGCAACAAATGCGATTACTGCCGGAGAGGACACCACACATCCTGCGAGACCCTGCGCAAGACGAACTTCGACCCAGGAGGATTCTCAGAGTATATCCGTGTTCCTAAGATCAACGTGGAAAACGGAGTCTACCCCCTGCCGAAGGGGATGTCATACGAGGACGGCACATTAATAGAACCCCTCGCATGCGTTCTCCGGGGGCAGAGGCTGATGGGGGTCGGCAAAGGAGACAGAGTACTGGTGCTTGGGAGCGGAATCTCAGGGTTGATGCACATAATGCTCGGCAGACTCCAAGGAGCTAAAAGGATAGTCGCAACCGACGTGAGCGGATACCGGTTGAAAATGGCTGAAAAATTCGGAGCAGACGAGGCGTTGGATGCCAGAGGATTCAAGCCGGAAGAGCACCCCTCAGACAAGGTCATAGTCTGCACCGGGGCGCAGTCAGCTGCGGTGCAGGCCCTCAAGTCAGTGGACCGAGGCGGGAAGATAATGTACTTTGCAGTCCCGGCGCCCGGGTACAGCCTCCCAGTTCCCATCAACGAATTCTGGCGGAATGAGATAACTCTGATGACATCATACGGGGCAGGCCCTGGTGACCTTGAGGAGTCCCTGAAACTGATTGCGAAGAAGAAAGTGAACGTCCACGGCATGATAACCCACAGGCTCACCCTGGATGAGATAGGCATCGGGTTCAGGCTAGTCGCGGAGGCTGACAAGTCAATGAAGGTGGTAATAAAACTATGAAAGCCCTCGTAGTATATTATTCACGGACAGGATTGACGAAGAAAGTCGGGGAAGAGATTGCCAAGACGCTCGGATGCGACGTGGAGGAGATATTCGACACCAAAGACCGCTCAGGCGTATTAGGCTACATGATCGCTGGCAGGGATGCGATGAGAGGGAAGCTGACGAAGATAAAGGAAACAGTCAAAGACCCATCCCAATACGACCTAGTCATAATCGGAACGCCATTGTGGGCGTTCACCGTCTCGACTCCGGTGAGAACGTACCTCACCCAAAACAAGGGGAAGTTCAAAAAGACCGCGTTCTACTGCACCGAAGGCGGCTCAGGCGGGGCTGGGACTTTGAAGGCGATGGAGGAGGCGTCCGGCTGCAAGCCGGTATCCTCCCTTGAGCTTAAGGCCCCCGACTTCTCAAGCGGGGGATACAAGGAAAAGGCCGTGCAGTTCTCGAAGGGTTTGGTGTGATTAAATGATATCAGATGAGGAGTTCATGCAGAAGGCTAAGAGGCTCCTGAAACTGGAAGACAAACCTGAGGAGGAGATGTCAGACCTGAAGAAAGCCAACATAATCCTCCTTGAAAGGGAGCTCTCCCGGGTTGTAAGGTCGCTTGAGGCTGCGGACCGGCAGCTTAAGGCTGGGAGGGTAAGCCAGGAGAAACACGCCATAATATGTCACGATCTCACGGCCAAGAAAAAGGACATCGACTCCGAAAGGCAGATGCTCGACCTCCTCCAAAGCAAAGAATACCTCGACCACCTCCAACGCCTCGTTGATGCGAAGAAGTACGAGGAATACGGCAAGCCGAAGACCCCCTCAGAGGAAGACCGAACCCTCCTCCGTGCCATCCTCTCCGCAGCCGCGCTCGCAATCCTATCCTCAGCAGCCGGATTACTCCTAAGCTCTCCATTCCTCGTAGTCGCCCTTCCCGTCATCGTCATATTCTTCATAGTCGCGTTCACGCTCATCCTCCACATATCCACGGACTCGGTCGGAGTGCGCGAAGCCGCAGTCGAGAAGGCATTCACATGCGTTACCTCCAGCATAATATCCACCCTTGCCTTGGGCCTAACAGTCTACGCGCTCGCATTAGTAATCGTACTATTTATCGGCTCCAAAGGTCTTGCAGCCAAGATGCTTGACCTAAACTTCATGGCATCCACCCTCTCGACAGTCAAGGTCATGGCCCACACAATCTTCATCCTATCCAACTTCGCCCTCCTGGCACTCTCCGTGTCCACAGTCTACCAGACCAGACCAAAGAACGCAATCGAGGCCGTTATACTCAGCTACGCAGCAGGCATCGTAGTATGGCTTCTGGCTGCGCTGACGGTGCTACGTTTTTTATGACATAACCATAAGAATAACCGATGAAAATCGAGGGTAAGAACTATCGCAGCGTTTGGATGGAAGGGAAGGCTGTGATGATGATAGACCAGAGGCTCCTCCCACACAAGTTCAGCATAATCAAACTCAAGACCGTGGACGAAGTATGCGACGCAATCAAGACGATGGCAGTCCGCGGAGCCCCGGCAATCGGCGCCACAGGCTGCTACGGGATGGCACTCGCCCAACTGACCCGATACCCAACCAAAAAAGCGTACAAGAAACTCCTCTCAACACGGCCGACGGCATACGACCTCAAGGACGGACTAGACTACTACATGAAAAACAAGGGTACTCCTAACAAGAAGGCGGACGCATACGCAGACGAATCAGCCGAACGGTGCAGGAGAATCGGAGCACACGGCGCGAAACTCATAAAAGACGGGATGAGGATACTCACCCACTGCAATGCAGGAGCGCTCGCGTGCGTAGACTGGGGCACAGCCCTCGCACCCATCCGCGTCGCCCACAGAGGCGGGAAAAGGATAACAGTATATGTTGACGAGACACGACCGCGCCTCCAAGGCGCGAGGATAACGGCATGGGAGCTGAAAGAGGAGGGCATACCGCACAAACTCATCGCAGACAACGCGGCAGGCCACCTCATGGCATCTGAGAAGGTCGACCTCGTCCTCGTCGGCGCTGACAGGATAGCGTTGAACGGCGACTTCGCGAACAAAATCGGCACATACGAGAAGGCAGTCCTCGCGAAAGAGAACAAAATCCCATTCTATGTGGCCGCTCCATCCAGCACATTCGACATGAAATGCCCAGGCGGCAGGCAGATTCCAATAGAGGAGCGGGCTTCCGAAGAAGTATCCTGTGTTGAGGGAATCGACGGCACGGGCCAGGTGACGAAGGTTCGCATCACCTACGACCACTGCCCCACCATGAACCCGGCCTTCGACGTCACCCCCTCAAGGTACGTGACAGGATTCATAACCGAGGACGGCATTAAAAAACCAGGAAGAAGGAGATAAAAATGGCGATTGAATTGTACGAGAACAAGGACGAACATTACATCCTAATCAAAGACGGAACGTCAGTGCTGAAACTCACGGAGGAACAGTTCAAAACCATGAGCAAAATGGGCCTAAGCCCACTCCTACAGAAACTCTGGGAACAAGCGAAAAAAGAAAGGGCAGGTTCACTCAAGTAGGCTTTCCCCTGTCATCTCCGCCGGCTTCTCTACGCCCAGTAACTCCAGCACGGTGGGGGCGATGTCCCTGAGGCCTTTCCCATCTTTCAGTTTCACATTCTCCAACCTTGACACTAGTATGCATGGTACGGGGTTGGTGGTGTGGCTTGTCCTCCACTCGGGGGTCTGGTCTTCAGCGTTCCCATGGTCTGCGAATATTATGATAGTATAGCCTCCTTCCAGTCCAGCCTCAACAATCCTCCCCACACACTCATCCACCGCCGCGACGGCCTTCTTTATCGCCTCAACTATCCCGGTGTGGCCTACCATGTCGCAGTTGACGAGGTTGGTTGCGATGAAATCGTATCTCCTAGTCTTTATCTCCTTCACCAGTTTGTCAGTCACCTCATACACGCTCATCTCAGGTTTGAGGTCGTATGTTGCGACCTTCGGTGAGTTTATGAGAACCCTATCCTCTCCATCGTACGGTTTCTCAACCTGTCCGTTGAAGAAGAACGTGACATGAGCGTATTTTTCAGTCTCGCTGATTCTCAGCTGCTTCACTCCTTTTCTGCTCATTACTTCGCCCAGGAGGTTGGTGAGCGGCTGCTCATTGAACGCGACCTTAGCGTTCATCGGAGTGTAATACTGCGTCATAGCCACGAAGTAGACCTTGAGCGGCCTCCGCTCCCACCCTTCGAATTTATCCTCGACTATGGCTTTCGTCAGCTGCCTTGTCCTATCAGTCCTGAAGTTGTAGAATATGAACGAGTCGTTCTCTTTTACCCCCTCATACCCTCTCATCCTCCTCGGGACTATGAACTCGTCAGTCTCACCCTTCCCATGGCATTGCCGAATCTGCGCCTCAGCGTCCTGGAACTCCTCACACTCCCCTTTCACGATGCAGTCGTAGGCCTTCCTCGTCCTCTCCCATCTTTTGTCCCTGTCCATCGCATAGTATCTTCCAGAGAATGTGGCGATGGAGCCGAATCCAAGTTCATTGAACTTATCCTCCAAGATCTTCACATGCTTTAGGCTGTCTGTGACTGGGGAGTCCCTCCCGTCTGTGATGACGTGGACCAAAACGTCCTTGAACTCCATCCTCCTGCACAACTCAAGTATCGCATACAGGTGGTCTGTGTGACTGTGCACCCCCTCAACCTGCAGGAGTCCGATGACGTGAAGGCGCGTGTGATTTTTCTTGCAGTTCTCTACAGCAGCCACCAACTCAGCTAATGTAAAAAAACTCCCGTCCTTTATGGCCTTGTTAATCCGTGCCATAGACTGGAACATTATCCTCCCTGAGCCGATGGTCATGTGGCCGACCTCGCTGTTCCCCTGGTAGCCGTCCGGGAGGCCGACCGCCTCGCCGCAGGCGTTCAACAGCACATTAGGGTATTCGGCCATCAGCTTGTCCGTGTTGGGGGTAGGAGTCTGGACTATCGCATTATCCTCACACTCCGCCCGATAACCCCAACCGTCACGGATTACCAGAATGACCTTGTGTTCCATTGAATATTATTTACATGATGTATTGTATTAAACATGGGGCAAAAAGAGTTAGTTGTTCCAGGCCTATCCAGAGATGAATTTGGAAAAGAAAATTATGTTGGGCTTAGGCAGCCGATGGAGGTAGGGGAGGTTAGGCGCCAGAAGAAGCTGGACATGTTGTATGAGCTTCTAGCCAGAAATGGCACCCTTCAGGCGCAGTATTTTTACCGCCGAAGTCATGGCACACAGGACAAGTTCCTGCAGGAGCTGGACCAGCCAGTCTACTTCATCTACGGTCCGCATGGTGGTCGAGTAAATGAAGAATGGTCGTTTGCACGTATGGACGAGATAAGAAAGAAACATGATAAGACGGTCTTAGTCTTGGAGGACGTCATCACAGACCCTTACCGGTATGAGGATATCAAAACAAGGGTCCAGAAGTTGCCTGCTCGGTTACGTGATACGGAGTTGAGAACGACATTTGAACATGTAAAGAAGTATAAACGGGCCTATATCTCGGAGTTGACTGAAGGCTTTAGAGGATTACCTACTGTCTGCGAGGACATATCTTTCAAGACATGGCTAGAGTGTATGGAGGTTGAGGTGTTGCCAACCCAAGCCTATCGCATTGCCCTCTTAGGCGACATTCGAGGATATATGCAGACTCTACGGGCTGTTGTGGATAGGACACCAATAGTGCTTTCGAAGAGAGATTCTGAGTTCAGGGAACTTTTAAAGGAAGTCAGGGTGAAAAACCCTGGCGCAGCCGTAGTAACAACCCGGGAATAGGTCACGAGGGTATGGAAAAGCCACTGTATGATGAGGGTATTGATACTGTTTCCATCACTGATGAAAACACAGTACATTCTCCACTATACGATGTAACAAGGGGGAAATCTCATATAGGTGCCGTAGCCAGTGGGGATGAGGATAGACTACTATTGTCAGAACTTCCGAGCAAAATACTGTATTACCATGTGCTAGGTAAGACACATGACGTAAACCTTTCTCAAAAAGTTGCTAGGGAGATGCTAGACCCGCTGGGTAGTGAGAAACTGAATGTCTTATTATCGCAGCTGTCTCGTAAATACATTATGGCTTCCAGGCCAGTAGACTATGGTCGGTGGCTGAATGTCGAGGGGTATATCTATACCCTATCCTGGCTGAAGGAGAACGGGGGATATTCAGCGGAGCAGTGGGCCGAGTTCGAGAAATACCTCTGACTATTCCAGTATCGCGCCTTTGGCTGCGCTTTGGACCATTTTGCTGTATCTTAGGAGCCAGCCTTTCGCTGTTGTCTTTTTTACCTTGCAGGTTTTCCTCCTCTTATCCAGCTCCTTCGCAGGCACCAGCAGTTCCAGCTTCCTCGCGGGTATGTCCACTAGTATCGTGTCCCCGTTCTGCACGTACGCTAGCGGCCCGCAGTCGGCGGCTTCCGGGCTTATGTGTCCGACGCAGGGGCCTCTCGTTCCTCCTGAGAATCTTCCGTCTGTTATGAGCGCAACCGATTCGGAAAGTCCCATCCCGGCTATGGCCGCTGTGGGACTGAGCATCTCCCTCATCCCTGGGCCTCCCTTGGGGCCCTCGTATCTTATGACTACGACGTCGCCTGCCTTTATCTTTCCTCCCAGTATGGCTGCCATTGCATCCTCTTCCCTGTCGTAGACTTTGGCTGGGCCTTTGATTCTCAACGCCTTCTCAGTGACTGCAGTCTGTTTGACTACTGCGCCGAGGGGTGCGAGGTTCCCCTTTAGCACCGCTATGCCACCTTCCCTGTGGTAGGCTCTGGCTAGCGGCCTTATGACGTCGTGATTGATTACCCTCGCCCTTTCCGCGATCTTTTTTATGTTGTATCCGCTGACTGTCGGATTCGGTTTCAGCCTCTCCTTGAGAACGTTGAGTACTCCCGGCACTCCGCCTGCGTATTCCACGTCTTCCATGAAGTGTTCCCCTGCTGGCCTTATGTTCGTTATGTGCGGCGTCTTCCTTGAGACTTTGTCGAACAGGTTGAAGTCCATCTCTATCCCAGCTTCGTGCGCTATCGCTGGTATGTGGAGCGTCGTGTTCGTTGAGCCTCCCATCGCATTGTCAACAACAACCGCATTGTATATAGCCTTCTTTGTGATTATCCTCCTTGCTGTGAGATTCTTCCTCACAAGAGACACTATCCTGACTCCGCTCTCGTACGCTATCCGCTTCTTCTTAGCGGACACCGCGAGCGCCGTCGCGCACCCGACAAGGCTCATCCCCATTGTCTCCGTGAGGCATGCCATCGTGTTCGCGGTGTACAGTCCCTGGCATGAGCCGCACCCCGGGCAGGCCTCAACCTCAAGGGAGTGGACGTCCCCGGCGGACAGCTTCCCGGCCTGGTATCTCCCCACAGCCTCGAACGTGTCCTTCACCAAGTCCAATCGCACGCCATCTTTCCTCCCGCACAACATCGGCCCCGCAGTCACCACAATGCAGGGTATGTCCAATCGCGCTGCAGCCATCAGCATCCCAGGCGTTACCTTGTCGCAGTTTGTGAGTAGGACGAGCCCGTCCAACGCGTTGGCTCCAGCCATCGACTCGACCTCATCAGCTATCAGTTCCCTAGACGGCAGAGAATACTTCATCCCCTGGTGGCCCATCGCTATCCCATCGCAGATTGCCGGAACGCCGAATATGAAAGGGGTTCCTCCGCCGGCTTCGACTCCGCGCTCTATGAACCTCTCAAGCTGCCGCATGTCAACATGGCCTGGAACAAGGTCAGTGTAAGACGAGGCTATGCCTATGAACGGCTTACCCATACTCCTCCTACTAACGCCCGTGGCATAAAGGAGTGCCCTGTTCGGAGTCCTCTCCACGCCCCTCTTTATCCTGTCAGACCTCATCTTCAGGGAGAATATACGACTGTAAAAATAAAAGAACGGATAAACAATGTCCCCCGATATTAAGCTGTCCTGCGTATACTAACACATGCCACTAGGCCCTACAAAGTACTACCATTGGGGTGATGGCGGAGGGCTCCCCCCACTGATGGATGGAGTCATGGAAACAAGAAAAAGAATAATAGACTACATCCAGAAGGTATTCGAAAAAGCAGATGGGCCGGTTAAGGGCACGCTACCGGTTTATGTGAAAAAAGGCGAATTTCAGGTTAAGGAAAAATATTCAGATGTCAAACTTGACCAGGTACTCAAGGCAGTTGAGCAGAGCAATCCAAAATATCTGAAATGGCTTTTATGGCGTTTCAGCGACTCCCTCGCCTCCGAAAAAATGGACAAGAAAATGTCCGAGGTGATAGTTGGTGAAATACTCGAATTGGGTGCAAAAACCAAGGGCCTACCTGACAAGCAGTTGTTCAATTTACTCTTGGACACGACTTTCATGGGTGATGAGCTTAGGTTTGCGCCATCAGCATACTCTCTACTCCTTCTGAAAGAAGACGAGGCAGTTGATACTTTGAAAGCGATTGGTTTCAGTCAAGATGGGGCAGGTAAGGCACTGGATGCGGTGAGGGCCGGATTCCGTTTTGAACGGACAGGTCACGGTATTGTCAAAAAAATGCGGGAAGTAAAAGGCAAGTATGACGCTGGTCAGGAGGTAAGCCCATCCGAATTCTGGTCAAACCAGAGCGAAGAGGCACTAAACCCCAGTCAGGTATTTGATTTGAGGAAGGGTGTTATTACCCGCATGTCCGAATTACTGAATGAGGGAAAATTAGCGGAAGGGGAGAAAAAGTTCTATACAACCCTGCTATTCGGTGTAGGAATAAATTCTGCGGGGAGCTTGACAAATGCATCCTTGGCTGTGCTAGATCTTGGCGGGACAATCGCCTCGAATATGGGTGAAGAGGAGATCTTGAAAAAATGGGCTGCCTGTTTAACTGATGTTGCGGGCGAGGAAGCTGGGACGAAGACGTTCCAGAAAAAGCTTAAAATACTGGATGCTGCAAATAAGGAGATTTTAAAAGTCTCCAGGCAGCTGAATGCATGGGGGATGGGTGTCCCCATACTAAAAATGATAGGGTGGGCCTCTAATCTAACCGATGCCCTTGTCGACTCCCCCTTACCCCCTGACACTGAAGACTATGTCAAGTCAATAAAGCGTGGTCTGGACGGTATGGGAGAACGTTTAAAGGACCATGGGGAGGCAGTAACCCTGAAAGAAGCCCAGGAGAACATGTCAAGCCTTATGGGCGTGTTACTTTCTGACAGGATGACACCACTTGTTGCTAAGGCACTTTGGGAGTCGGCTGTTAAGATAGACACCTCCAGCCAACCAGCGTTGACTGTAGATGACAGATTGTGCCGACCAGAAGTCCTTGGACTGATACTAGAAAACAGCGGGCTCCCTTTCATGCCAACCTATGTGAGGTCGCTGGCTGCCATACCTGAACACATGAAACCTAAATTTGCTACAGCCGCGAGGCAGGAGACAATCGACAACCTTGCCCAATTAGAGTCGAGGCAGAAAGGCCTGGCTGAGCAGACGCTGTTGTCAACCATTAAATTACGTGAACACGAAGGTGGCGATAATATGCCAATCTCCGTCTCATTTGGTGGGGGCGAGGGGCCTACAGTGGACGTGTTGGATGAGAAGCAGATGAGGCGGAGGGTGTTGTCTTTCATCCAGGCAGAATATGCCCTCCTGATGCGCGGGGTAAAATTCGGTGAAGAGCGGGTGCTAGTAGACCAGGAAACCAATAAATCATACACAAAGGACAGTGCTCTGGAAATAGCAAACAAAGCCAACCACCACGTAATCCGGTGGGTGAATCTGACCTATTCCGATACGTTAACTTCTCATGAAAAATCTGATGAAACGTCAAGGAGGAGATTCATGTCCCTACTCTTCAGAATCGCTGAGCCAAGCATCACCCAAGACGATAAGACAGTCCTCGGAAAAATAGTGTCATTCGACCCCTCCTACATCCTACGCCTAAAACCTGACCTACGGGAGCAGGCGCTTTCGTCCATCGGGTTTGAGGACATTGACGCGGCCCAGAAACATCTGACAGATGCCTTTGGGTATAGCGCAGCAGTTAGAACGCACTCCTCCCAAATGAAGGAAACATACGACCGCGTTGAACGATACATAATAGTGCTAGCAGCTATCGGGGAGATAAAAGAATTCGTCCAGAGGATTGAAGGCGGTGAAGAAATCAACCACGTCTTAAAGGACCTGAGGAAAAGAACGAAATACTGGAAAAGCGATAAGATCATCGAACGTTCAATCAAAGAAGAGGACATAACCGCCAGGGAGACCGTTAGGGCCGGTATGACGAAAATAAGGGACTCCGATACCGTCAAATCGGCGATAGAGGTGATGGAGGAGATGGCCTCCAAGCTGAAGGCCGGCGTACCATTCGAGACGGTACGCGAGGGTGTGTTGGAACGGACTAAGGGGATAGAATCAGAAGCCGAAGTCAAACCCGAAGATTTTTTCCATCCGGATACCCTATCGGAAATCAACCCGGCGAAGTTCATGGATGTTGTTAAGGGGGTGTTGTCCCTTAAGCCCGAACAACAGACGCTGTACTCCACAGCCGTTGTCGACGTGGCATATGATTCGGTCATTGCTCTAGGCAGCCTAACGGACAACATGACAAAGATGCGTGAACAATTCCATTATGTCCTACGGAGTTCAGCTCCTGTGACCTCGCTCAGAGAAGCAATATCCGCGGTAAACGCTGGCGAGCCAGAAAGCCCAAATTTCATAAAACAACTCGGAGACGCGAAAGAAGCGAATAACGCGTTCCTCCTGTCCCTGGAGGAGTTGGACCAGTGGGGGAGCATAGACTCGATGGAGCAGATGCTAAAATGGATTAAGGAGATAAACGGTGCTGTGACTAAACTCCCAGCCGCCACCACGAATATAAAAAACCTGGACGGTATGAGACTCATAGAAAGGGAAGTCGACAAGAAGCTGGCTAAGGTCCAGGAGGGCAGGGTGAGCCTTTCTATGAACTACCACTTCAACGAGTTCATAGACCGGGTAATAAAGCTCAACAGGGAGAATCAGCCACTCTCAGCAGCATATTGGACAGAGGGAGTTACCGGCGGCACTGGTTTAGGGGATGAATCCATAGACATCAATACACTATTCGTTAAAGAAGACCAGCCAGGCGAAAAAAAGGACATACCGGCGGAGATATACGAGCTAATCTCAAAGAAGGGGAACGTTGAAAGACAATTTATGGTGGACTATGTCCAGTCCCTTGACAGGATACCCCTGGATAGGATGGACCGTCTTGACATGGTGGTAACACAAGAATACTTGGACCAGCTGGAAAGGATGGGGCCTGACACACCCAAGACCGTATTAGGCTTCTATAGGATTGAGAGGGCGCAGGAGTATCTCATACCCACATCAGAGACTGGTAAAGCCTTCCTGCAAACAGTGGAGGCGGAGCCGGAGATACTGGGCCCGTTGATGGACCGCCTATTAAGGTCGGCCCAGGGCCGGACTAAACTAAAGCAGCCAGAGAACATGCCAGAGGGTTCCAGCAGGGAGGCAGAATACGCTCTAAAATATTTCTCATGTTTAACCAATCCAGACTACAGGGACACGCTGAAAGAGATGGTCAAAAGACCATACGTGCAAGATTACTTCGACCTGTTCATGGACTCTGAACCTGACAGGCGTGCATTACTAGCATCAGAAGGGACTACATCCCTCCTGCTGAGGGCTGAGGAGACCTCGAAGGGGTCGGCTGCGAAATATCTGAACCTACTCTCGGAACACACCTCTGCAATCACCTCCGACACTGTCAGTAACCTCATCGAAGAGGAACCAAGGACAATAGACCACCTACACGCCCTGAAAAATGCAGGTAAACTGGGTGGCATACTGGGCCTCCTAGTCGGGGGGGAGCACAGAGACTTTTTCACACCGGAAAATCTTGAAAAACTCTCCCGCTGGTCAGGTCCAAAGAATCGGTGGCAGCTTGCAGAGGAGGCATTGAGGAGGCTCGGTAAAGGCGGCGACGAGAGTGTGAAAGCCCAGGTTATCCTAACGATTTCAGACGATGAAGCCAAAAGAGATAACACACTCCGGGAAGTCAACAGCATACTGAAGGTCACCGGCGTCGAACACCTTACGCCCTTACTAGCGAACCAGGAAAATACCATCACAGACTTGACAAAGGCAAGAGACCGCTCCTGGGAGGCAGAGGGCATACACCCTGAGGAGAGGCCGAGGGTAGTGAATATGATGTTTGGCGACTTTGACAGAGGAGTCAGGGAGGAATTCTCCAGAATCTGGTCCGACAACCCGAAGCTTTTCGCATCAACCGGCGAAGCGCAACAGTTCATCAAACAGTTCAAAGAGAATCACAGCGGCACTAAGCCCGAGACGGTCGTCAGAGCCCTCCAAACGCTAAGATCGGCTGTGGTAGGTGCGGGCAGAATCGAAGTCATCAAGGGAGTCCTCAACCTAGGCCAATTCGCACAGGACATCCGAGAGGTCGGCAGGTTCCAACTGCTTGACGGCGAATACTTCACACATCTCAGAGAAGCATTGACCGATATGACGCCACAAAATATGGGGGAAAAAATGGCGGCCTTACATGGCATATCCGAAGGGGAGAGGAAGTTCGAGGACACACTACCTCAAAACTGCGACCTCGGATTGGCCGGCTGGTACTATAACTGGGCTGACAGGGGAAGCATCCCCTCCGCAGACGAGTTCCTCAGAGAACACCACACGGAAATCGTGAAGCTGCACGGGAAGTCCACGGCAGTACTTGAGGACGCATTCTGGCTTAAAGCCGACGGCAGGGAGGATGAGTTCAACACACTATCTGTAGTTGCGGGGCTAGAAAAAACAACCCTAGAGAATTTGTCATCACTCCTCAGGCAGGAGGAAGGGCCTTTCAGAGCCGCCGCCGGCGCCGAACTAATAAAAAAAGAAAAACTCCCAGAGTGGAAGACACTGTCCCGTGACTCGGAGAGGACCCAGAGGCTGATAGACCACATCAACGCGGGAGACTGGGCATATGCCGAGTTTATCCTAGCCACCTCATACCTGACTAAAGGAGGCGGCGAATCAGTCGACACCTACCTACACCCCAACTTCATCCCGCAAGACAAACAAGACCAACTAGAGTTCCTAACAGCAGACACACGAAAGAAAAGACAAAAAACAGCGGCCTGGCATTTTCTAAGCCCACAATTAGAACAATTAGAAAAGGATCTTAAATCATCAGAGCCCCGCATAGACCCTGAACTCATCCCAAAACAAAAATACAGAGATGACCTGGAAGAACATAAACGAATCTCAAGGCCTATCTTAGAAGACATAGTCTACCAGCTTGATGTCATAATCGGCATGGTCGAGCCTCCGAAGCCCGCTCCCGCCGAGCCTGCAGAAGATAAGACTCTCACAGTAGGTGAAGGCGCCACCACTGAAGAAATCCCAGCAAAACCACTCCCCCCACAGGTGGACGTGGTTGAAGCGGAGAGGGTGATAGAGGGGGTGCTAAGAATTTGGACCCTCAACTTAGGCAAAGAACTCGGGGAGGACGCATACCTTAGGATGTTAGATCTGGCGAAATGGAACAACAACTTCAGGATTTTCATGACAGGCAAAACGGCGGCGAGGGACATCGAAAAGAAGATCATTCCCGCAGTCAAAAGAATGGGGGGCGTCGGCGAATCCGACTTCCAGATGGGATTCCTAACACACATACTCCAGAACACGAAAAACATCGATGAATGCACAGACCTCGGGAGGATAGACAGGGGGGTGAAACTAGCGGAGGAGATGTCTGAAGTCCTTTCAAAACTGCCGGACGTTGAACTAGGAGAAGATGCAACAAAGGAGTCCATACTAAGGGCTGTGTTCCTTGGGAGACCCAGCGACTTCGGAGCACTTACCGAATCGTACGGGACGCTAAACGTCAACATGCGCATAAGGAAGCTGCAGAAGATCGACGCCAAAGACCTGAAGAAGAGGGGCATAGACACGACAGAATACTTCAGGGCGATAGCGAAACAGCCTATACTCATAGACTTTTTAACGAGGAAGGAGGCACTAGACGAGATCCAGACTCTCGACACATGGGAGCGCAAGAGCAGTAAGGTGTGGGGTCTTGTCGAAGACTATCTCAGAAAGGTCGGCTCCGGAAAACACAGGGGACTCGCAAGCATTGATGCTCTCAAAAATCTTAACAGAATCGGGGCAGAGAAACTTTACGGGCAGACTGGTTCGCTTCCCCCGACGATGCTGATCGACTCAAGACACCTGAAGGACGTGAACAAGACAATGGTCGTTGTGGGAAAGCTTAACAAAGAAGGCTCGATCAGTTATGTTGAGTATACAAGAATACTCGGGAAAGACCCCGAGGAAGAAGACGAGGGAGAAGTCAGCACAACACCATCAACCACAGCATCATCAACGCACAAGATGACAAGGAAGGAACTCATGCAAAAGGACATGATACTCATGGACGGGAAGGTCTTTGCGAACCCGTACAAGAGACGCCCCCAACCGGATTTCCCCCACCCGTTCCACGCTTTCCAACGCTACGTTAACGCGGAAACCATAAACAACAGGAGGTTAAGCTACGTGGAGGAGGAGCTGGCAAAAGCTGTAAGCCACTTCACCGGCCACCTGGAGATAAAGAAATTGGCAGAACTCTGCTCAAAACACCCGGTACTTGGGGTCATATACCCAGACACCGAAGCTGGTCGTATCGAAGGGATAAAGGCAGACCTCAGGGAATTGTCTCGGCTTGGTGTAGTAACCGACCCTGAAACAAGCCCAAGCGTATCTGATGGATGCCTCCTCAGAGACATAAAATCAGACGATGGTAAGACAACCTCATGGGACCAGACTAACGAGAATGTTAATAAAATGAGGCTAGAGAGGTTGCTGCTTAATGTCAAGGACGATAAACTCGAGGCAGCCCGTCTAATAATCAACATAATCTCTAACAAGCCGAACCACACGGTAGGTAGAGATGACCTCGTCACCGACTGCCTGACGAATGGTTGTCCAGGGTTGCCGGAGACAAAAGATGTCATGAACCCTTACGTGAGGGATTTGCTGCGCGAGCTACGCCACGTTGGTATACTGCTGGAGGCAGACCATGAGACTGACGCCATCAGCCCGCACATCCTGAAGGAAAAGCCAAGGTCTTATGAAGACCACCGCGACGTACACATACTGAAGGACATGTACGAAATTACTGTTCCGAACCCGGCAATGGTCCTACACCCTGCCCTGGAGGACAGAGAGGCGGAGATCGAGGAACGCATATCACGGTTCCCTAACCCCTATGCCGCCAGGGCGGTCCTCAAGGTCATATCTAACGTGCTCCTCGTCGGGCAGGGCATAATGAAACGCGAGGGCATAAACAAGGAAGTGGCACAAGACCTGGGGATAGACGAGAGCAAAGTTAACAACGTGGTACAATCCCTAAAGAAACAGGGACTAATAATCCCAGTCGGCACGCGAGGATACTACGCGCTGACGAAAAAGTTCCCAGGAGACGAGAACCTTGAAAACCTTGCGCAGGAGACCCTAGGCAAGATACTAAGCGAGGAGGTGAGAGGCACTGCCGAAACTAAGGATATAATGGTGAAGATCATAGAGACTTTAAGCGGACACCGCCTGAACCTGTGGCACACCATAAGGCAAAGACACCTGGAAAGACTGTGCATGCACCTCTACTGGCAGAACCCCTCAGAAAACGAAGACCTCCCGCACACCCCCAAGGAGATAATAGACGTTGTGGACCGGCTGGAGAAAGCAAAAATCCTTGAACAACAACCTGACATGGAAGCCAGAACCTACTGGGTGTCAGACGAGATGCTGTCAGGACCCAGGAAATACTGACAGTCTATTTTCTCATTATCCTGTTGACTCCGTTGATGAACGCGAGTACTGATGCCATTACGACGTCTTCGTGTACTCCCCGGGCCATGGTGCTTTTCCCGTTTTTGCTGACTTTGATTGACACGTCTGCGAGGGCATTTGACCCTCCTGATATGGCGTCGAGGTGGTAGTCGTCCAACTGTATGTCCTTGTCTCCGAGGGCGGCCCTTATCGCGTTCAACGTCGCATCCACGGGGCCGACGCCCACGGCCCTAGCATACTTCTCCCTGCCCTTTACAAGGAGCGCGACTGTGGCTGTCGGGTTCACTCCGTACTCCATGTGCAATGTCATATCCTTCAGCTCTACCAATCTCTCCTTCTTCGAGCCTTTTCCGACCATGTCCTCTGCTATCGCGGCCAGGTCTTCCTCTGTGACTCTCTTGCCCTTGTCTCCTAGGTCCTTCACTTTCTGTGTTATGTCCCTCGCCTGCTCTTCAGTGACCTTCAACCCCATCGCGTTCAGCTTGTCCTTGACTCCGTGTTTGCCGACGAGCTTCCCGAGGACGAGCTTCCTCTTCGCACCCACAATCTCAGGCTTGATGGCCTCGTAGGTGGCGGCCTTCGCGAGGACTCCGTGGACGTGGACTCCGCTCTCGTGGGCGAACGCGTTGCCTCCGACTATCGGGAAGTTCGGCATCACCTTAATGCCGCTCAACCGTTCCACGAGCCTTGAGGTCTCCCATATTCTCTTCGTGTTCACGTTCGATTCCACACCGTGTATTAGCTTACACCCGAGGACGACCTGCTCTAGGTCGGCGTTGCCCGCCCTCTCCCCGAGGCCGTTGACTGTGACGTGCGGTATCACCGCACCGGACATCACCGCCGTTATCGTGTTCGCTGCTGCCATCCCGAAGTCGTTGTGGCAGTGAACTGCAAGAGGAACCTTCACAACCCCCTTCAGCTCCGCGATGAGCCATCCCATCGCAGCAGGAGTCATAACGCCAACTGTGTCCGGGATGTTGATGTGTTCCACCTTATTCGACTCAGCCATCACGCACACCTCCTTCAGGAAGTCGAGCTCAGTCCTGCACGCGTCCTCAGGGCTGAAGTGCACCTTACCCCCGTGGTCCCTCACATACTGTATGCTCTCCTGCGCCCTCTTCAGAATCTCCTCCCTCGTCATCTTCAGCTTATACTCCCTATGAATCGGCGAAGTGCCTATGAAAATGTGGACCATGTCTACGCCAGCGTCCAACGCCGCGTCCATGTCCTTCCCGACGCAGCGGGCGAGGCCGACTATCCTGCTTTTGAGTCCCAGCTCCTTTATCCCCTTAACTGCCTTGAACTCCCCCTCGCTTGAGATTGGGAATCCGGCTTCGATAAAGTCCACCCCCAGCTTCGACAGGGCCGAGGCTACCTCCTTCTTATCCTCGGCAGTGAAGTTGACTCCCGGCGTCTGCTCTCCATCCCTTAACGTGGTGTCAAAAACCTGAATCCTCTTCGGCTTCCCCTTAGGTTCGACATTCCTGTCGTACCAGAACTGATTCATAAGCGATGAAACCGCCCCCCTTTGGGTGGGCGGTTAATGTATGCATCTAATATTGCGGTTTCATGCTTATCAAACCAGCGGCTAAGGCCGCTGGTCGTTGATGTCGCATACCTCCCGTGTGTAAAATAGAATCTTGGCATCTTATCACATGCGAGCCGTAGAATGTTAGACGAATCTACGCTCGCAGCCTAAGCAACAGCAACAACTGTAGGATAGGATTCCCCCTAGAGTACTCATCTGCTTCAACCGTCCAATAGATGTAGGAACCCCCTTCCATTGAATTAGATAATAGATTTAGCGTATAAAAATCACATTTATAGGCTTCCGCAACCCGTAGTTAAGTATATGGAAAAGGAGTTCCAGGAAGTCCATCAAGCCCAGATTTCGCCCCTCCTAGCGGGCGGAAAGCTTATCAAAAGCTGGCGCGCTAAGTGATTTCGCTTAGTGGCTGAAGAAGCCGTTCTACCAAGACTCGCACGAAGACAGGAGCGTCCGCGAATTCGTGGACGAACGATTCGGTAGTTCAAAGTAGTGTCTTCCTTCCAAGCATAAGGTAGGCTATCGTATACACTGGGATCGCCAGTGCCATAACTGAAGTGAACCCGTGTTGTATCGCGATGTATGGTGCGGCGTTGGCTCCGATGACCGAAGCGGTCGCGTTAACGCCCCACATCCAAGCCACCAGGTCTGTTTTCCCACCCGCCCGCCTAATCCCTGCAGGGAAGAAGAAACCCAAAAGGAAACCGAGGGGGGAGAGTAGGGTTGCTGTTGCGAGTATCCTTCCTGGAAGTGGGAGGATTGAGAGCTCCCTCACAACCCACGGCAAAAAGAGGCAGTAGAGTGTTATGAGCGCAACCAGGGATGCGAAAACCCTACCAGCTCTCCCCTCCATCTTCTCGGACTTGAGGCTCCCCAACCCAGTTGACGCAAGGAGCGTGAAAAGTATCACAGTGAATGAGAGGGTGGGCGAACCCAAAAGGAGCGAGAACCTCTGCACAAGCGGAATCTCAAGCAGCATATAACCTGCTCCTATCGTGAGGAAGTAAAGTATGAACCGCGCGTTCTCCACAACCCTTAATCCCCTCTTGAGGATTAGGGGGGCCAGGATGGATAATGTAAAAAGCAGAGTCGACGCCTTCAATAGGGACAAGAGCAGCCTGTCTCCAATCCACGAGTTGAAGAAGAACGGACTGTCGTCGGTCGGAAGGTAAGGGTCTAGGTTTGCCAACTCTTTCGATATGTCGTCCCCTGCCGTCACATTGAACCCGAGCCTGCCAGCCCTCGCCTCCAGTTCCTCTAGCTCGTCTTTTGTGAAAGGCTCCCCCTTCACGAGTATCGTGTCAGCCCCTCCGTGGTTCACTATAATAACATTAGCCTCAGGATGTTCGATGTCCCTTCCTCCAAGCGTCTCGACGATAATCCTCAGGTGACGCGACCTTTCGTTGAATGCTCCGCCTAAGCTGGATGTGCGGCTGATGGAGACCACGCCTCCTGGCGTGAGGTGGTCCAGGTAGTCCGCCATCGCCTCGGCAGTGTAGACGAAGTTCTCTGAGAGCGAGTAGGAGCCTGAGTTCATCGCAGCATAGGTTGTGACGAAAGTGAGGCCTATCAGGTCGAACTTCCGGGGGGTCCGCATGATGAAGCTCCGTCCGTTGTCGACTTCCAGCGTCACCTTCGGGTTGTCGTAGATTGCGGGGTTCATCTCACGCACGTAATCGACTATGACTGGGTTTATCTCCACAGCCGTTATGTCGGTGTAGTTGAAGTGCGAGGCTGCGAGGACGTCGACCCCACCGCCGGAGCCAATCACCAACGCCGTTCTCTTACCCCCTCCAAGGTTGTAGCCCACGTAAGGCAGGTCGTATTCGAAGAACGAGAGGTCCGAGACGTTCCTGAGGATAGTTGACCTTGACGCGTCATCAATCCTCAATCCAAAGCTCGGTATGTTGTCGTTCAAGTCCCTGTAACCGTCGGCGGGGCTCCAGAAGACATAGCCCTTAGTAGTCAAATCGACTCTTGAGAACACGTTCCATCTAGTGTCAAGTAGCGTCTCCTTCCCGATGGGGACCTTGAGGTGTTGCAGTCCAAAACCGCCGCTTCCCATCAGGAAGGCTGTCACTATCATGAAGGCGGCGAAAATGCACATCACCTTCCTCGAACCCTGGAACACTGCCAGGGCAGGCGCGCATGCTATCATTGACGTGAAAGCCACCGCGTTCTCCCCCCCCAGAACCGGCAGAGCTAGAACGACTGCAACGCACGCCAAACAGGCGCCTGCCATGTCAGCCGCATACAAGGGCCCAATCCCATCCGGCTTCTTTGAGTATATGTTGGTGAGGCACATGCCTCCGATAACATATGTCAGCGAGATTGGGAGACAGTATAACGCCCAGTTCATGTAGGCGTCTCGGAACGGTTGCACTTGGTTGAGCGGGGTGTTGGTGACGAACTCTAAGCCGAAGAGTATGGTGGCTGGGAGTAGGGGCGTCAACCACCGCAGTACTCCCGCACCTAGCCTCTCACGGAATAGCAGGTAGAACATTCCGCCTGCTCCAAGGCCGAGAAGGCTCAAGCTGACGACAAAGGCGACGTGGTGGTACCAGAAGGCAACTGAGAATATCCTCGTGTAGAGTACCTGCAGCATGAAAAGGGTCAGGGATATGCTGAAGACGACAAACCTGTCCCTGTCGAACACTCTCATCTTTCCCTGTGACTCGCCATTTGTTTGCACTATCTGAGGGCAGACTTATTAATCAGTCGGTTCTAATCTGGTGAGTGGCTTCCATGCGCGCTATAGAGACGGTCAGCCTGTCGAAGAGGTACGGGGGGATAACGGCTGTCGACGACCTCAACCTTAAGGTCAGGGAGGGCGAGATATTCGGCCTCTTGGGTCCGAATGGCGCGGGAAAGACCACAGCCCTTCTCATGCTGACGACGCTTATTCCTCCGACTTCAGGGACTGCGTTGGTTAACGGGTTCGACATAGTCAAAGAGCCATCGAGGGTGAGGGAGTCCATCGGGATAGTCTTCCAGGAGCCAAGCTCAGACGAGCTTCTCACAGGATACGAGAACCTGAAATTGCACGGGTGGCTTTACGGGATGCCAGGGAGGTTGAGCGAGGAGAGGATTGCCGACGCATTGGAGCTTGTCGAACTCACAGGCAGGAAGGACGACATCGTTAAAAAATATTCCGGCGGCATGCGAAGGCGCCTGGAAATCGCAAGGGGACTGATACACCACCCGAAGGTCATGCTACTTGATGAGCCGACCATCGGATTGGACCCGCAGTCGAGGGACCGCGTCTGGGAGTTCATAACAGATCTAGCGAAGAAGGAGAAAATCACAGTCGTAATCACCACCCACTACATGGAGGAGGCCGACAGGCTGTGCGACAGGCTGGCGATAATAGACCACGGGAAGGTCGCAGTGTTGGACTCTCCGAAGAGGTTGAAGAGGAACCTCGGCGGAGACATAATAAAGCTTAAAGCAAAGAAGTTGAATGTGAAAGCCCTGGAGGCATTAGACTACGTCGCTGACGTGAAGAAGTTCGAGGGCGGATACAGCCTCACTGTCGAGGACGCCGGCTTACACCTGCAGGATGTTCTTGCCGCGGCCGGCAGGGTCGAGTCGGTGGAGGTGCGCTCCCCGAACCTTGACGACGTCTTCATGAAATACACTGGGAGGGCGATAAGGGATGAACTGCACAACGGAGGATGACGGATTATGATACAGCTTAAGGGGATTTACGCGCTCTGGTACAGGGAGTCCAAGGTGTTCATGAGGGAGAAGTCGAGGGCCGTGTCCTCGGTCATAAACCCGTTGCTCTGGTTCGTGCTCCTCGGCGGCGGGATAGGCTCATTCGTATCAGTCAACGGAATGGACTACCAGACGTTCATCTACCCTGGCGTGCTGGTGCAGGCGGTCCTTTTCTCATCCATCTTCTTCGGTGTGTACATAATCTGGGACAAGAAGGTGGACTTCCTGAAGGAAGTCCTCGTCTCTCCCATGTCCAGGACGTCAATCTTCATAGGGAAGGTCGTCGGCGGCTCAACCGAGACGGTGATACAGGCCGTCATCCTCCTCACCATCGGGTTCATACTGTCCGCGACAGGGATGATGAGCGGCCTACATATGAATGTCGTGTCAGTCCCCATAGCGTTGGCGTTCATGCTCATGACGACCGCCGGCATGGTCAGCGTAGGCCTCATCATCGGGTCGCAGATGGAAAGCCCCGAAGGATTCCAACTGGTGATAAGCTTCGTGATATTCCCAATGTTCTTCCTCTCCGGAGCCCTCTACCCTATAGACAACCTGCCACCCTGGCTGGCCCCGCTCACCATGTTGGACCCCGCGACTTATGCAGTCGACGGCCTCAGGGGCGCGCTGCTTGGCGTCTCAGCATTCCCGATGATATTGGATTTCGCTGCGTTAACCCTATTCTCGGCGCTGATGATAGCCATAGGAACATACGCCTTCAAGAAGATGAAAGTATAACTCCGATCGGGACTAGAAGAATCTGTTCGTTTTAGGTGGGGGATACTCTATGTGACTACGCTACCTAGAGGGGGGGGCACATTTTTCATGACTTTGAACTTCCTTGTTTATAGTGTAATATCTAATAACCATAGAGTGGGAAATGGAGATTAGATAGACTTAACCTGAATGAGGAGATACACAGACATGAATAACCCCAATTTCGCCAAGACACCAAAGACAAAGGGGGTGATCATAAAGTGGGCTAATATGTATGACTCGTTCAACTCGCTTTTTCTTCGGCTAATCGGCGAGAAGATGAGTACAGCGGAGGCTGCGATTGAAAAGGTCGAACTATCTGCCGGAATCAAAGTACTCGACGTGGGTTGCGGCACAGGAACCCTTACAATTGCAGCCAAACACAAAGTTGGCCCAAGTGGGGAAGTCCACGGCGTCGACGCTTCACCCCAGATGATAGGGGTCGCCAAAGAAAAAGCTATTAAAGTTGGCTTAGATGTAGCTTTTCAGGTTGGTGTTGTGGAAGGTTTGACCTTCCCAGACAGCTACTTCGACATCGTCCTCAGCTGCCTGATGATCCATCACCTGCCCGGCGACGAACTTAAGCAGAAGGCATTTACCGAAATTTATCGGGTCCTGAAACCTGGAGGGAATATCTTTATAGCAGATTTTGAACCACCGAAGAACGTACGTGGCAGACTCATTGTCGCTTTCCTACTTGGCCATACAATGGAACATAACGATATTAGGGAACTACCCTCAATGCTCGAGAAAGCTGGGTTCACACACATAGAAACAGGCCAAACTAAGAATAGAATTCTTTCATTTGTGCGTGGCGTGGCTGAGAAGAGGTGATGTAGGTAAGCATATCGATGCGATACATGATTTATTTTATTTGATTCAAAGTTGTTGTTATGCACCATAGTCATTTAATGGAGTGGCAGCATCATCATTCTTTCAATAGGGACAAGAAAAGTCTGGAGAAGGTGGCGTTAATCGTGGTGGCAATCACGTTCCTGATGATGATTGCCGAAATTCTGTTTGGATGGCTTACTCACTCCATGGCTTTATTGGCTGATGGTTGGCATATGGGAACCCATGCGTTTGCATTAGGCATATCGGTTATAGCTTACACAGTGGCTAGGAAACAATCTGAAAATGCTCGCTTCACATTTGGTACATGGAAAATCGAGATACTTGGAGCCTATTCTAGCGCCTTAATTCTTGGATTGGTTGCGGTGATAATGGCTTATACTTCAGTCGAACGACTTATACACCCCTTGAACATTATCTACAACGAGGCAATTGCCGTGGCAATAATCGGCCTTATAGTCAACCTTGTATGCATAGCCATACTCAATAGGGGATCAACACCCTATACTCATGAGCATCACAACCATGACGATTTGAACTTCCGTTCTGCATACCTTCACGTAATCGCGGATTCATTGACGTCCGTATTCGCCATAACAGCCTTGCTCGGGGCAAAGTATTATAACCTTAACTGGCTGGACCCTGTTATGGGGCTGGTTGGCGCTTTTTTAATAGCCCGATGGTCGGCATTGCTATTGAGGGACTCCGCGAGTATATTGCTAGATCACAAGATGGTTTCTTCTTTATCAAATGACATCAAAGAGATAATAGAATCCGATGGAGACTCAAAAGTCTGCGATTTGCACCTATTACAGGTGGCAGATGAAAAATACGCCAGCATAATCTCTGTCGTAACAGCCAGGAAATACTCTGTCAAATACTACAAGGAAAGATTAAAGAAGGTTCACGAGCTCACGCATATCACGATTGAGATAAACGAATGCAAAAGTGACGATAAAGTCACCCTAAAAGTCCAGTCGCTAAACCTTTAATAGGTCGCCCCGATTAGGTGTTGGACAGTATGTTTAGTTTAAGTGGGGATACTCTGTATGACTACCTCCCCTGCGCCTGTAGTCATATGCTCTTTCTGAGTAGGTCGTAGGACTTTAAAATCATGGGGATTTGGGGATGGGGAAATAGGGTACACGGATCTGGTCAATAGTCGACAGCCCCCAACCATTCCTCTTGGATACTTCCTTTGTCTTTTTTGAGGAGTTTCGATTGTTTACTTACGGTCTTCCAGCGTTTCCCTCGCTTATTCTTGAATTGTTTCTCATGCCGGGAAAGATTGTACGTTATTTCCCGCTTTAATTTGTGATAGTTAATCAATCTCCCCTCAGTTATCCGGCCCTCAGACACTGCCAATAAGACAGCGCATCCTTGCTCATTCGTGTGCGTGCAAGTTTTGTACTTACATTCGCTAGCGTACTGTTCGATGTCTGAGAATGCGTTCTTTAGGCCTTCACCGCTACATAGAAGCTGCAGTTCTCTTAAACCCGGTGTGTCGATTACTATGGCGCCGCTTGGCAATAATATGAGGCTTCTGGAGGTTGTAATATGCATTCCCCGCCCATCATGGGTACTGACATCCCCCGTTTTCTGCCTTTCTTCGCCCAACAAGCGATTGATGATTGTCGATTTGCCCGCTCCAGAAGAGCCTAAAAAAACAACTGTTTTACCGGCCTTGAGGTGGGGTGTAAGCTGAGCCATACCCTCATTATTCAGAGCACTTAACACGTATACCTTTGCATCTTTTAACAGTCCCTCAACCTCTGAAGTCACTTTCCGTAAATCCTTGCATAGATCCGCCTTGTTTAAGATAAAGACTAGTTCTGCGTTACTGTCAGCTGCGAGGGCTATGTACCGTTCGAGCCGTCTTAGGTTAAAATCCCTATCCAGTCCGCTCACGACAAAGATCGTGTCGATGTTTGCTGCGATAACCTGCTCCTGTGAGGTTTTGCCCGCGACTTTTCGCGAGAACTTGCTTCTCCTATCTAGCATCCCCGAAATAGAGACAAATCCCTTATGAACGTCTGGTTTGAACGCAATCCAATCCCCTACTGTAGGGAAATCAGCTTTGGAATGACAGTCGTAAATGAATTTTCCGGATAATTTCCCATTTACTTCACCTTTTTCGGAGATTAACTTATAAAAAAGCCGGTTAGGTTCAATGATCCGAGCAGGTAAAAGTCCCATCTCCCTAAAAAGCTGGAAACTGTTTTCAAACTCATTATCCCATCCAAAAGCTGACAAATCCAATTTCAAACCTCTTAGAGTATTACCCGATTAGACCATTAAAGTATTTTTTCAGCCAGGCAACATTCCAACTCCTCCTTGACATCTCATTAACGTTTAAACCACCCACATTAACGACGAGTAGTAGACAGAGAATTTAGCCTAAACAAAGAATCCCCACACATAACCCTATACTTATTCGCCCCGTTCGGGCTCTTATTTTCCCTCCCCCTAATATATTCCAATGGATTTGAACAGGGTCAGGGTCGTTGAGAAGCCTTGGGGCCGCGAGGTCCACTTCGCCTTAGAGGGCGAGTACGTTGGCAAGCTGCTGGAAGTCAAGAGGGGGTGCAGGCTCAGCCTACAATACCATGAGAAGAAGAAGGAGACCATGTACGTCCTCTCCGGCCGGGTTAAGCTGACATTAGGCTCAGAGGAAAAAATACTGCCTGAAGGAAGCTCAGTCACAATAAAACCAGGCGTCAGACACAGGGTGGAGGCGCTGGAGAATGCGAGGATAGTCGAAGTAAGCACTACCGAACTTGAAGACGTAATCCGCGTCGAAGACGACTACTTCAGGGTCGGCTGAAACCTCACCTGTCCTTCAGCTTCGTGAGGCCTCCTTTTTTGTCGTACCTGTAGATCCACACGCCCCATCTGTCCTTACCGGTCGGGACGCCGACCCAAAGGCCGTCTGAGATTATTGAGCTCTCCCTCTTGTCGTAGCTTGGGACTTTCGCCTTTATTATGCGCACATCGTCTCCGAAGGCCAGCTCCTTGTATATGCTCACCAGCGTCTTCGGCTTCAGCGGCGGGTTGTTCTCCTTTGGACTTTTCTTAGCTTTCATGGCACACCTGCTGAGAATAATTTGGCAGGAGGGTATATAAGGTTGCCTTTTAGTCGTGCGGTCCATAGTATAATAACGTAATGGGTGATTGCATGGACTTGAAACGGACGTATGCGTCCGCCTTGATTGTTGCTCTGGTGGCGTTCCTCATCTGGGCCGCGATTCCGTACGTCAACGGGCTGTTCGGGGCGATAATCCTCTACACCCTCTTCAAGCCCCTCTATATCAGGCTCACTGAAAAATGGAGGCTGGGGAAAACATTCTCCGCGCTCTCAGTGATAGTGTTCTCCATATTCCTGATAACGCTCCCGTTCCTCTACTTGATGGGCCTCCTCGTAAACGAAGTCAAAACAGCGGTATCCAACGTCGACGCCCTGACGAAGTCGCTTGATGCGGCGAACAGCCTGTTCCCTGGCATCAACCTCGGGGACATGCTAAAGGGGCAGCTGCCGAAAATCGGGGAGTTAATACGCGACCAGATATTCTCCATGATACTTGGATTCACCCACACCATCGTCAACATCACCATAATGTACTTCATCTTCTACTACATGCTTGTGAACCACCACAACCTCCGAAAGATAGCTGCATCCATATCCCCGTTCAACGAGAAGAACACGATGAGGCTCGCACAGGAGGTGTCAAGCGTCACCAAAAGCACCATCATAGGTCAGGTGGCTGTGGGGATAGGACACGGCGCCCTCCTTGCGGCCGGCTTCCACTTCTTCGGAATCCCGGACCCGGTTTTCTGGGGGTTCGTAGGGTCCGTATTATCCATGCTACCCTTCTTCGGCACCCCCATGATATGGGGCCCAGCAGGCATACTGAAGATACTCTCAGGCAACATCTACGCCGGAGTCGGCATACTCGTCTGGGGAGCCATACTCACCAACGCCGACAGCCTAATGAGGCCGTTCATCCAGTTGAAGGTCTCGAGGATGCACCCACTCGTGTCCCTCATAGGATTCTTCATCGGAGTCAGCTACTTCGGAGTCCTCGGCATCGTAGTCGGCCCACTCCTGCTCTCATATTCGTTCCTAATGTTGGAGATGTTCAAGGAGGAGTACCTCACCCACGGTCACGAGCCACCAGCAGCACAGCACAAGGGATGACAAGACACGTTATTAATCCTCAAGACACATAACCTTGACAACAGATGGTAAGAAAAGTTAAAACGATAGGGTTCAAGAACAAGGTCCTGATAATCGGCTACGGTGCAGTGTCCAAGTGCGCGCTGCCCATACTCCTCAAGCACGTGAAGGTGCCCCTCCAAAATGTCACGATACTAGACTTCAAGGACAAAGCGAAGGAGCTGAAGCCGTGGACGAGGAAGGGCCTCAGATTCTACAGGCGGAAGATAACCCCCAAGAACCTTGACACTGAACTTTCCAAACATTTGTCCCCCGGCGGACTACTCATAGACCTCGCCTGGAACATAGACTGCTGTGAGATAGTCAAGTGGTGTCACGACCATGAGGTGCTTTACGCCAACACCTCCGTGGAAGTGTGGGACTCGTACGGTGAGAGGTTCACCGCAACACCCTATGAGAAGTCGCTCTACTTCAGGCAGATGAAGCTGAGGGAGCTCACAAAAGACTGGAAGGACGCGACTACCTTCGTCGTAGACCACGGCGCCAACCCAGGCCTCATCTCCCATTTCGCAAAACAGGGGCTCATCGACATAGCGGAAAGGATGGTAAAGGACGGGAAGGTGAAAGACCCAGACAGGATGAGAACGCTCATCAAGGAGCGGAGGTTCCCGGAACTCGCAATGGAGGTGGGGGTGAAAGTCATCCACTGCTCTGAACGGGACACCCAAATATCAGACAAACCGAAGGAGGTTGATGAATTCGTCGGCACATGGAGCATCGAAGGCCTCAGGGAGGAGGGCACCGCCCCTGCGGAGATGGGTTGGGGCACGCACGAGAATGAGCTCCCGAGGCTCGCACACGCTCCCCAGACCGGGCCGAAGAACCAGATTATGCTAGCCCAGATGGGGATGAACACGTGGGTTCGCTCATGGATACCCAACCAGGAAATTGTGGGGATGGTGATAAGGCACGGGGAGGCGTTCGGAATCTCCGACAGGTGGACTGTCTGGGAGGGGGGCCAAGCCGTTTACAGGCCGACGGTGCATTACGCCTACATGCCCTGTGATGCGACCATCGTGTCGTTGCATGAGCTTCGGTGCAACAACTACGAGATGCAGTCGAGGCTGAGGGTCATGGACGATGCGGAGATAACCTCCGGCGCGGACATACTCGGCGCACTCCTCATGGGCCACCCGTACAATTCATGGTGGTGCGGCAGCATACTCTCAATAGAGGAGTCGAGGAAGCTCGCTCCAGGGGAGAATGCGACGACAATACAGGTTGCGTTGGGCGTCATAGCGGCGGTAATGTGGATGATTGAGAATCCGAAGAAGGGGTTCTGCCTTCCTGACGACCTCCCCCACGACTACGTGCTTAAGATAGCGAAGCCGTACTTGGGCAGATTCCATTCAGGAGCGTCCGATTGGACTCCGCTGAAGAACAGGCTGGTGTACTTCAAGGAGAACCAGGCAAACGAATATGACCCAGAAGATGTATGGCAGTTCAAGAACTTCCTGTTCGTGCAGTGACGGGCAATAATAGGGAAATGAAGGCTGAGGATACAAGCAACGGGGAGGGCAACGGAGTGTACCATGCCGGCCGCGCTAAGCGGAGTCTTCTTAAGGATCTGGCAAGGGAACACGGGACCCCCATATTCGTAATCGACCACGAGAGGATAAGAAGCAACTACAGGGAATTCAGAAAGTACCTGCCGCTCGTTCAGGCGTATTACGCAGTCAAGGCTAATCCTGACCCAGCTATTGTGAAGACGCTCTTCGACATGGGCTCAAGCTTCGACGTTGCGTCCATGCCGGAGTTCATGATAGTCTACGAGAACATAAAACGCATGCCAGCCCGGCAAAGGCAGCAGTGGATATGGGACAAGATAATATACGCGAACACGATAAAACCCATCGAGACGCTGGAAGCGCTCGACAAGTACAAGCCCCTGGTCACATTCGACAACATCGAGGAGTTGAAGAAGATTAAAAGGCACGCCCCAAACACCGGAATCGCCCTCAGGCTCAGGGTCCCGAACACCGGCTCCATGGTCGAGCTCTCCCCGAAATTCGGGGCACACCCAGGCGAAGCGGTGGACCTCATACTTGCGGCGTTCGACATGGGCCTCGTCGTTGAGGGGTTGAGCTTCCACGTAGGAAGCCAGTGCACGAACTTCGAGAACTACATCCAGGCGCTGCAGCTTTCCGCCAACATCATAAGGGAGGCTGAGACGAGGGCGGGGCAGAGGATTAAGATACTCGACATCGGCGGCGGCTTCCCTGTGAAATACGATCCGAAGGTGAAGTCGTTTAAGCTGCTTGCGAAGAAACTGAACTCCGAGATTAGGCGGCTCTTCACCGCCGACACTGAAATACTCGCGGAACCAGGGAGGTTCATGGTAGCCAACGCATGCACTTCAGTCTCGAAGGTTATAGGCAAAGCCTTCCGCGACGGGAAGACCTGCTACTACATCAACGACGGAGTATATCACACATACTCCGGCCAGGTGTTCGACCACTGCAACTACCCGATCAAGGCGTTCAAAGGCGGGAAGAGAGAGATATCGGCGGTATTCGGCCCCACATGCGACGCATTCGACACAATAACGTTAAGCGCTGAACTGCCGGAACTGCAAATAAACGACCTCGTCTACTCCGAGAACATCGGAGCCTACACCCACGCATCATCCACATGCTTCAACGGATTCCCCCCAGCCAAAGTCGTACACATCAACAGATGACTATCCGAATAGAATCCTGTTTTATTACCACGACGCCTAATACGTTGGTGTGGCTAAGTTGAAGAGATTCAAATGCAAAGGCTGCGGCGGATGCTGCGTCAGCCTGTTCCCGGAGTACATTTTCAGCCGCGGACACCCCGGCTTCAAGGTGATCTCCGGCGCAAACGAGGCGGAGTTCAAGAAAAACAACAAAGTTTCTTCAATAGCGTACGGCTTCATACTCGCGAAAGAGGACATAGAAAACATTAACACGCTGGGGTTGACGCCGCATCTCAATGTGGCAAGGACGCTAAAGAACGTGACGACAGGGAAGACTGAAGCAAGCATCACCATAACAAGAACACCCCTCAGAAGGGACGGGTCATGGGTGTGGGGGTGCTGCTTCCTCAACGACAAGCTAAAATGCGACATATACCCTCAAAGGCCGCTCGTCTGCCGGGCGTATCCGTTCCTGAGAAAGGATTTGGATTCTGGGGCGAACATATGCCATGACAAGACGCAGGGCAGGGTGGGCGAATACAAGACAACCCTGGCCGAGGCGAGAGTGCGCGACAAATACCTGAAAAGCAGGATATACTTCGAATCCCCCCTAAGCCAGGATGAGATGATACCGCTGGCAAAGCAGGACCGGAGGAAACTCGACTCCACTATCATCTCGCACATACTCAAGACAAAAAAACAAAAGACTAGCAAGGAATGCGACAGAATAGGGGAGCGAAACAGAGTCAGGTGGGGGGAATTCAAAAATTACATCATCTCCCAAACAAAAAAACCAGAACACTGAGGAGTCCCCTCTACAGCCTGCCACCTAATCCACTGGCTCTCCTTTTTACATCTTTGCCTTAGTATTATACAATGGGTGGAAATGAAGGATAAACAAGGCGGGTTTGATTTTGGCTGGAGCCGAGTGTGGATGAACGCTTACTGGATTGCAGCCTTACTATGTCTTATGCTGGGGATATGGTTGCTTAGTGGCGCTTCACTGATGGAATTATCCGGTGTATTTCTGCTGATTATTTCAATACACCTCTTTGCCGGCAATTTCATTTGGCGCGCCAGCAAGTCAGTGGATTATCTTACGCTGCCTTTCACTGACCTGTTTTCGTCTGATGAAGACTATACTCTGGATGCCTGCTGCGGGTCTGGGAGGACGACCATCGCCTTAAGCAAGGTGCTGAAAAAAGGGAGGATAGTCGCATTTGACAGGTTTGACGCATCCTACATCAAGGGTGGGGGTATGAAACTGTTTGAGGATAATATTAAACTGGCGGGAATACAAGACAGAGTAGAAATCGTTAAGGGTGACGTTACTGACATCCATCTAAAAGACGGTACGTTTGACTCGGCAGTAAGCACATACGCGCTGGACCACCTAACAAATAAAGCAACTGCTTTGAAGGAACTGAATCGTGTTCTGAAGCCCGGAGGTAGATTCCTCCTGGTTGTTTTTGTCCCGAACATCTACACCTTCCTTGTTGCCAATATGCTGTGTCTACACCTTACTTCAAGAAAGGAATGGCGGCAGCTTTTCTCTGAAACAGGATTTGAGACCATAGATGAGGGAGCCATAAACGTCGGCGCATACTTCCTGGCACGAAAGAAAAAGGCGTTTAGTTGATGTATTGTTACTCTCCTAAAAACCCTCCTCAGGGTAGGCCCCTAAAGGTATCTCTAACCCAATGCCAGTTGGCGGGCCTGGAACAAAGCGTTCGTAAAAATGATGGTTTATAGAAGATGTTATAGTATTTAAACTATAAATCTATAGTATTATTACTACAAATAAGAAATAGCATGGATTCTACAACCTATAGGGCTTTGTATGCCCTATCTAGGAGGCTAGATAGAGGCCACTCCATAAGCGAGTTAGTTAGGATTATAAGGGAGTTAGGGTATACTGCATACTACAAGAACATATATGACAAATGCCAGAAGCTCAAGGAAGAGGGCATCATCAGGATTGAAAAGGTAGGTATGACTTCTCCCGTCTTCCTGAAGCTGACTAATCCTCTGACGATAGACGAGATGGCGAGTATGGAGCTGATGCGGAAGAAAGAGTTTCTTGAAAACGCAGACAATCAACCCATCAGAGACATTGAGTCACTGAGGTTCAGCAGCCTAAAGTCGACAGCCCTCATCGACCCTGGGAAGAACAGAAAGCTCAACACAACGGAATTATTACTCATCCTGGATTCAGACAAGGAAGCTGACATAATCTTCAAGGGCATCAAGAAGATCTCAAAGAAGTACAACAAGACAATTTACCCGCTCCTACTCACTGAAAAGGAATTCAGGGCGCAACTTGAAGATCAGGGATACAACCCTGTCAAGGAGATGTTAATCGACAAGATTGTCCTCGAAAACCCCTCATCCTTCTGGCGAACCCTCTCAGGGGTTAGGATATCTGATATTGCGGAGGTCGACTTGAGGAAGATCAACAGCAGCTCACTCCACCAAACCTTGGAGAGATTCGGTTATTCAGCATTCACGACAAAACAATCGGAAAAAATCCAAGACCTGAGTGTCGAAACAGCGATTATAGCATGCCTCCTAAAGGATGACGCCAGACTAACCGACGCAGCAGCAGTCTTAATAGCCAAAAACCAGATTAACAGCAGACTACTTCTCTACCTAGGACTAAAATATGGGAGGATAAACCTCATTGGCTACCTTATGGAGACGGTCAAGACTCTGACAAGAGATGACGACAAGAGAACTGCATTAGCTTCGGGTCTGGCATTATTTAACGTCTTCCACGAAAGAGCATCATCAGACACGATAGCGGGCGGTTGGGGTGTCGAAACCCGAACAACAGCCCACGATCTGGAGTTCACGTTGAGGAGATACAATGCCGCTTAACGCCAAGAGTCTGATGGAGTTCCTGGAACTCGTAGACAAGGAGCTTAAGGAACCAGTTGAGTTAACGGCAGTCGGTGGCACTGCCATGACGCTCCTGGACTTGAAGGATTCGACCATTGACATAGACTTCGACGTCGAAACCAAACACATGGAAACGTTCAGGAATACTCTGAAAAGCTTAAGTCACGGCTATAAAATCGACCTATTCCACGGTGGCATGGTCTTCAGCTAACAACTCCCTCCGGACTGGACTGAAAAGAGGATTCCACACAAGCATGAATTCACCAACATACGACTCTATGCGCTCCATCCAATCGACATCGTAGCCTCCAAGATTGGTCGCTTGAACGACCGAGACATAGATGATATACGTTCATGCATAAACAAGCACAAACTAACAAAACAGGCGATAAAGGCGAGGGCTGGAGAAGTCCACTACGTCGGAAACGACGAAAACTACAAGTCTAACCTGGGATACATCCTAGAGAAGTTATTCCAATGACTTGAACCTTTTGTGTTTGCCGATGGCGGGCCTCGAACAAAGTGTTCGAAAAAGGATACTTTTCTGAGAATTGATATATCGGCGCCCTTGGAGGAATGCAACATAGACTACTCCGTCAGTACCAAATTCCGCACACAATGCAGGCAGGCGCTCAAATAACCTCCCTTACCCAATCACTTCAAAGGGTATCGTATCAATTAGTTTGTCGTTAAAGTAGATGTTCAGCTCGTATTTTCCGGCATGGTTTGGAGCCTCAAAGCCCCAGCCACGTTGACTCTGTTGAGCAGCTGATATTTTAACTTTTTGGGAGGGCATCGTCTTTTCCCCTGTGACTGCGTCATTGACGTCTGAGTATACAGTCCCAAATACGCCAGGTTTGGGGGTTAGATTCACATTCATACCGTCCCCCACCCTGAATGTAGTGGATGCGACGGGTATGTTGTTGGGTCCGGGCGGCATACCTGCTTTCATCTTCTGGAGTTCTATTTTCATGAAGTACTGTGTGTAGGCTGGTGGTGCCGTGCAGACCGAGTCCTTGCATAGGAGGCCCTTCTGGCAGTCTTTGTAGGTCTGGCAGCGGCTTCCAACCGCCCCTGCGATTGTTGTTGAGGTCGTAGTTGTCGAGGTTGTAGCGGTCGTGGTGGTAGTTGTCGATGATGTTGCGATAGTCGTGGAGGATGTTGTAGCAACCGTGGTTGTTGGTGCTACCAGCGTTGTTGTGGGCACTAAATTGTTCTCCAACGTCCCAGGGGTTGTGTTTGTTTCTCCGCCGATGCAACCGCAAATGAGGACCAATACCAACACGCCAAATAATAACCTACCCACAGGAACGTATTTTATCAACAAGGATATAAATACGTTTTTGCCACTCCTTTATATTCAACCGTTTTCAATCTCTTTTTATGAGGGGATATGTCCTATTTGTGGGTGTGTTTCTGTTTTTGTTCATTGGTTTTGTTGATGCTGCACCTCCATTGTGGCTTAAGCCAAACGCATCATTTACATACCACGGTTATGGCTCAAGCAATGCCGGCGCAGCCACAGTCTTCATGACGTATACGGTGCAGTCAGCCGGTGCAGGAGGTGCGGCCGTCAGGCGCGACAGCACGGAGGCAACGTACGGGACAAACTTGGAATCCAAGGTTTTATCATATCCCCAGACCGATCAAGCAGGAGACTTCTGGCTTGACATCTCGCAGACGCTGAAACCGGGAGACACAATAATGGTTCACACGGATGTAGGATACATCCCCGCAACATTACAGACCAGGGGACCTCTGGATATGGGCGACCCCCAATATAACCAAAAACACTTCAATGACGTCATCATATTCTCGATGACTTCGACAGGCTCTGATAGAACCACACAACTAAACTACAACTACTACTTTAACGGCGAAAACGGCCTCCTCATATCCTACAGCGAGTATATGGGGGCCAATTTGGGGAAACCTGAACAAAACCTGGCGTCAAGGGTCATCATATACCTCATTAAAGCGGACGCAGACTTCACGACAGTATCACAGAAGCCACCAGCCAGTACGGCGGCACAAGCGAGTCCTCAGGGGACATCACCCACAATTAGCGGCAAAGACAGTGATCAACAGTCATCTCTCGGCTGCTCCATGCCGTCACTCACGCTCCTTCTAGCATTTTCTTCAGCTCTAGCGGCGAAAGTCACAGGCTTCTGACGCGATTCCCCCCAATACCTGCGACAATCAATCAAATGCCCCAACACTTAAAGTCAAAAAGACAATGCTGAAACTCGAACATTGATCCTCTTATCAGATGACGGGGGAGAATAAGCTGAGATAAAAAAAGCCCCGAAATTGATATCTCGATTTGCCGATGGCGTGACTTGAACACGCGGCTTCCAGATAACTCCGCGAGTGTATCCTGAAGCTCCAAGCTTTTGGTTCTTGGAGCGCCTTCCAAAGAACTCATTTTTCTTTGGGTGTGAAGCACCTTTCTTTTTTTTAAAACGGAAGGGGCTCGCTTATGAGTCTGGCGCTCTGGACCAGTCTGAGCTACATCGGCGTTTGTGTCTGTACTCTAGGTTTTTAGCGTTTATATAGCTTTTGGGGGGTTTGTGCGGTTTCCTGCCAGCCGGCTCCTGGCGCTATATATCCTCGCCCTGCGCGGTATTATATGCTGTGGAAAAACTCCGGGCGGGTGGGGCGGATTCGAGCATAGTCCTTCGGAAGGGTATGCTGAAGCCTGGCGAGTATGAGCCGTTTGACATTCCGACTTTTATTGAGGCAAATACGCTGTCTATCAGGGGCCTTTACTGTCCGGAGTTGGGGAGAAACGTTAACCTGGACTTGAAAGACCAGATTGTCTTGTTCTGCCAGGGGGATAGCACTGAGGATACGATGACCCACGCTTTCGGGGACCTGTCCATACCTGACGTCATCAAAAAGTTCAGGGTTAAAAATCGCCTGGATGCCGTGATAGTGTGCAACCCAGGAGGCTGCAAGCTGCCTGAGGACCTCATATACCTTTCGAAGTCCAGGGGCAGTTCCCCGGAGACGATTCTTATAAGCAACGAAGAGGGCTTGCACGTGGTTGTTCCGAATTTCTCGGGCATCGTGTCTGACATACACCTGCCGGAGAGGATACTTTCAGAGCAAAGGTGACTTCTGAGGCTATGAGAACGCCGTCGAACGTGCAACACTCTTATTTACTTCCTCTACCAATTATCTCTGTGGTGTTGTTGGTGAGGGGTCTGTTAATATTCTGCCTGGTTTTCGCGTTTCTGTCCCAGACTGCGGCTGCCGTTGAGTGTCCCCCCGGGTTCACGTGGAAGAGGATGTCGGGTGTGGGGTGCGTGCAGTCAGACTGCGGCCAGGTTGGCGGCAGTTACACGTATGAGGAGCACTGTTTCTGCAGGACCACGAGGAGCTGCTATGAGCCTGTGGATTACACTGGCTTCGACGGGAAGAAATGCAACCCCTTCTGCCCGGTCTCAAGATTGTACGCGTGCGTGGAGCCGGACAGCAAATGCCCCCATGAATTAGACCAGGAGATGGCGCAGGAGGCTGCCACTGAGGGCAACAATTATAGTGTTAAGAGCACTAAGGATAGGAACAGGGAAATCTGCACAGCCCACTGCAAGAACCAATGGGGTTTGCATGCGGTCTGGGACGGCTCATCCGAGGAGGAGCACTGCTTCTGCGGGTGCGAAGGCGGATACAAAGCTCTCACAGACTGGATCAGCAACCCCAAGTACGGGTACAGCACACACACTAGGTGCGTCGCGGAGGACTGTAAGACGTACTGCAAGGACCTGGGGCCCGCGTACAATTACAAGAGCGGCGGGAGCGGGGATTGTGTGTGCGAGTGCGCTGACGGTTATGTCGAGAACTACCCTTACGGTTTCTGCTCCTCGGTGGATGAGAATATGGTGTTCCCGGTGAACGGCGAATGCCACGGGACCGCAGAGTGGGACAGGAGCGAAATTCTAGGCGACGTCTGCTCCTGCAAGCTAGGACTCGGCAACTGCGACAAAAACAACAACAACGGGTGCGAAGTCAGCATCCTAAGGGACAGGCTCAACTGCGGCGTGTGCGGGAGGATGTGCCCTGCGAAGAGGATATGCTACGATGGATTCTGCTGGGATGAGGTGTTCAGGGACGTCTTCGACCTCGTGTCGTCCGACAACAAGGACGACATAAAGAAGCTGGAGGAGGTTAGGAACGGGGAGAGCTTGGACATCGAGAAGGAGTTCCTCAAAAGCAGCGCGGAATTCCTGTGGGGGAAGACCGCCGACCTTCTGGAGCAGGCTGTGGAAGGGGGGCTCGTGGAGTCAACAATAGCGAAGAACACCATGAAGGCCGTCGACTACTACCTCGACTACATAAAGAACACGCAGGAGCATTTGGATGTGAGGAAGAAGGTGGACCAGCTAATCCAGGACGGGAAGATAGACGAGAGGCAAGCGCAGGTGATAAAGAACCTCGACGCCGTCCTAAGGGCCACCTCAGTCGTCACCGAATGGTCAGGCCGTGACATCGCCTACGCCCAGAGCGCGATGATAGACACCGCCACCCAGGTGGTCGTTGACGAGGCCATCAGGGCGAGCAAATACAGGTACTGCGCGGATTTACTGGAGCAGTACGATTTAAACACCGGGAACCCTGAGACGCAGAAGCTGGTGGACGACTGCCTGGAGAGGCAGCAGAGCGCGGGGATATTCAAATGAAAACCGAAGCGGTCATTATAATGCTGTTGGTGGGGTTCGCTGCCGCGGACAGCGTCGACTTGGAGAACGCGGACTACGGCTTCAAGGCTGACGCGATAACCCAAAGCCTCACAGAAGCCGGGATAACAGAATCCCAGGTGAACGTCACCGCCGCTAAGGTAGTGGTCTCCTACAGGCAGCCTAAAGTGAAATCTGACATGGACGCCCTACTCGCCTGGACGTACATACTCGCAGCATCAGCACTCAACCACCCCGACAGCACCGAGGTGACGGTAATACAGTACGCCCAAGACGTGCCCCTCGCGCAGGCATCAGCGAAGACCTCGGACATAAAAGACTACGTGGCCAAAAAGACCACGTTCAAACAGTTCTCAGCGAAGGTGACGGTGAAGCCGCCGCCGAAAACAAAGTACACTCCATGCCAAAAGAACGCGGAACTGGTTGGCAGCGAATGCTTCTGCAAAGACGGATACGAACCCAAAAACGGAGCATGCACCGGAGGACTAATACCGGAAATAAGCACCGAAGACGCATTGAAAATCGGCCTAATAGCAGCCCTTATAGCAATACCCGTCATAGGCCTACTAGCCCTCGCACTACTCGCCCTAATAATACTAATAGCCGTAATCTACATCCTAAAGAAAAGACGCAACAAAAAGAAGAAAGGTGAAGGCAATGTATAAGTTCCTCATCGTCTACGAGAAGACAGGAAGCGGATACTCCGCATATTCCCCAGACCTCACAGGCTGCGTCGCAACCGGCTCCACAAAACGCGAAACAAAAAAGAACATCCGCACAGCACTGAAAACGCACCTAAAAGGCATGATAAAGGACAAGACACCCCCACCCCCAAACACAGCCTACCCAAAATACGCCATACTATAGCCCAACCCCCAAGACCCCCCCAAACCCTTATTTAAACCAAACCCAGC
>JAZDIN010000003.1:0-59814 GCA_043804895.1 Candidatus Altarchaeota archaeon | reverse complement strand
CTCATACACAATCTCCTCCTCTTCGGTGTCTGGGTTAGTCTTCGTAACAGGGTAGTCTAACGTCTCCCCGCCCATGTGCCAGCAACCCCAACACGCGTACTCGCAGTTGCAGTCATGCTTCTCCTTCACTTTCAGAAACTTGGGGAAACATGGTGTTCCTCCACACGCTGGGCCGCATTCCAGGCTGCCGCAACACCAACGTTCATTAATGGGTAATAGTGGGGTGCAGGGGAAGCTCGCGGGGTCAGTTTCGTCTGAGCAGCAGCACGGTATATCACCGTCGGTTTTAACCTCTGAGTCGCAATCCCAGCTTCCGTCGCACCGCTCCAGGCAGATCGTTTGCGTGTAGTTTATCACCAGCTCCTCGATTCTGCTGCAACCTATCCAGCTGCACTGTTCCACTATAGGCTGCCTCCTCAACTCGTTCCGTATCGTGTAGTTGACGTCAATCTTGAGTTTCTTTGACTCATCGCTGAGGCTGTGCTCCTGGACGTTGTCGTTGAGGACTGTGGTCGGGTCAGCAGGGGGTTTGAGGACGTTCTCCCTCAAACCCTTCTCGACGTTGTTGTAGGGTGTCGTGGAGAGCAGGTCGCCGTCTTTGTCGTATTCAGTCACTGTGTAGTCGAACCAATTGTCTGGGCGTCCTCCGTACGGGTAGTCGACGACTTCCTTCCGCTGTATCCTCCCGCACGCATCAGGCGGGTTCACGCGGGGCACCGTATCCCCGGCGACATTGACCATGAGCGGCGAAACAGGGGTGCTGTTGACTATGAGAGTCATGGGGTCCGGGTCAAACAACCCATGACCCCACAGTAGTTGGTTGCATTTGTGTCCAGTGCCTGAACTGTTAGTCCCCCTCACGCAACTCGTCTCCTCCATATCATTACAGGATGCGGTCCCATGGTATTCGTCGCATTTGTGATCGCCGGTTAAACCAGGACTGTCATCTATTTTGCCATCCTCCTTGTCCCCCACACCGACGTCCCCGCTCTCTCCCGCGCTTCTCATGACGCGGCCGCAGTTGCAGCTTTCGCCTATGCATTCGAGGGTTTTGGGCAGGTCCAATTCTATGCCCTCATTAGGCTGTACTGTGGCGTCGACGCCGTCGAATGGGCCGTTGCAGACCGCTATCTGCCCCCCGGTCTGGTATTCTTTGCCGAGGTTCCGTGCTTCGAACCATATGGGGCTTGGGGGGCAGCGGTAGGGCCATGAGCCGTCGCAGTAGAGGCAGGTGCCTTCAACGCTATCGCATCCCTCGTTTTCTCCCATGAATCTTAAGTCTCTCTCGCAGCCTCCTCCGGTGGCTGCCTCAGTCTTGTTTGGGAGGACGCCCCCGCCTACGGTGTAGATTTTTATTGGACCGCCTCCTCCGATGCTTAGGATGTCTGGTTTTGTGGCGTCTGTTCCTTTACTCACAGTCCATGAGGCGCGCCATGGGGTGAGCCTGTCCTCGTCCATTCTGACGCACTCCCTCCCATTCCACGTCTGGCCTGGCCTACAGCATGCGGAGTCGAGTGGGTCATTGCTGCCGGGGTTCCTCGAGCAAACGAGTCCGGGTTCGCACTCGTCCACGTCAGATATACCAGTCCTGTCCTTTGTCCTGCATCCGCCTTCCCCGTAGCCGCACTTAATCTTCTCATCATCAGGTGTGAAGGGCGGTTTTGTCTCTCTCATCTTGGCTTCGCAGTACCCCATGCAGTTGTCACCGCCAAAATAGCCAGAATACGACCAACCTGCAGTGGGATCAATTATAATAGGCGGCAAATCTATTGTCTCGTACATCTCCACAGACCTGACAGCAATTTCCTTCGGCAGACAGCACTTGTATGTGAGGTCATACTTGTATCCTATAGGGCAGCAGTGCCTGATCGGGTCTGATTGGCCGCATTTATGGTCTTCCCCGGACACGGTCACCACGACTGACAACAGCATCAACGCTATTGCTATTTTTTTAGCCGTGCCGTCCCCCCTTCCATTTCTTCTGACATTCATGTTATCTGCACCTTTGTTCTTCTATGTTGAGAGGGTATTTCCCCAACGGATTATAGTAATCGGCACAGTCGGTTTGAAGTAAAAAGCCTCCGCCCTCGAAGAGATTTTCAAGCCAGTTCGTGATGCTGGTGTCGAGTCTACACCCCGCCTCGCCGACTCCGTAGAGGTATTCGCCTCTCGCCTCTATCGGGCACTCATACCCGGTTAAGATGCACAAGTGGGTCTCCAAGTCCCTGCAGCAGCCATCCCGGTATTCTGTTTTCGGAGGACAACAATACCTTTCAAAGCGATTGTGTAACCAGTTCCAAAACTCCGGGTGCTCGTACACGCAGTCAAGCCCTGGAACACAATCATCGACATAATGCCAAACATCCCATGTTACAGCACACCCCCGCTGGTGTAGTTCAATCAAATCTTTGCATTCGTACCTTCCCTCGGCCGTGTTAAGGCATTCTATGTTCGTGTCAGGTATCTTCTCCTCCGGAGGTGGGGTCAACGGGTAGTGCACTTCAGGCACTATCTTGAACACGTTAACCCATACGCTGTCCAGGTTGAACTGCCTGTAGTACCTTAAATCGTAGTTGAAGCATTCGTTGGGGCAGAACGGGTCGTCCGAGTCCTCTTTCTCCAAGCACTCCTTGCATGGGTCGTGTTGCCTGCTCGCCGGCCGGTCCATGACATCCCTTTCGTTGGGGTCTTCTATGCAGTCGTGGTTTGGGGTTTCGTTGTTGCAGTATCCTGGGCGCGTACCGTAGAATTCAGTGTCAGTCGCGTTGTGCTTCCAGTACCTGTCGCGCACGAGGTCGTTATCATCGCCGGACAGGACGTCTGGCATTGTGCCAGGGAGGGTGTAAGTGTTTTCCTCAGGGTCGTAGATTAGTATGTCGTCGTTGAGGTCGTATCCGTTTGGAAGCCGCACCGGGTAGTCATCGTAGGTGAACACCGCGAAGTCTCCGAAATCCTCCTTCACTATTGCCCCCCCTGGGGCGCAGTAGTTCTCCACGTCATCGTGGGTTCCCTGCGCGGCTGGGTTGCACTTCCAGCAGCACCAGCAGCCCTCTTCGTCGCATTCGTCAGGGACTGAACCATACGGGCCGCCGCCCTCGAAACATGGGGTATTCTCCTCCCACCTGAGGTGCTCGCAGTCCTCAGTTGAGCAGGTTTCCGTGTTGCCCCTGCACATTTCGTCTGTGCAATCCTTCATTTTACAGTCTGACGTTGGGATGCAAACGCTGGAGGGGTCGTCAGGGTCCTTCAGACACCCATCTGGGGGCAGGAGCCCTGTACATAGTGGGCATTCGCAGTCGGTTAGGTCTAAGTACTCTTTGTCATCCCACGGCCCTTTTACGCAGCCTTCGCAGCCTGGCTGCTGGATGCTAGGCTCCTCGTAGCATGTGCGGACGAGGAAGTTGGCGCTGTTTTTGTCTATTTCATAGTTGACGTCGTACTCGCTCTGCTCTGCTTCGTTTAGCACGCACTTGCTTTTGTCCTCATCGGCTATGGGATTACCATACCTGTCTTCCATATGCCAGGTTGGGTTGTCGTCGCACTCGCATTTGTCTTCATCAATCTTCACCCTCTCCCTGCAAACCTCGTTCTCGTTGTTCCAATTCCACCTGCAATAGTACTCGACGTCGGTGGGGTCGCCTGTCTCCTCGCTTCGTGCGCACGGCATCACCCAATTTTGCATGTCCACCTCGTCCCCGGCCGGCCCTGGGTCTTGGATGTGAAGCCAGTATGGTATCCCCCTCCACTCCGACTCCCTTACGAAGTAGGCGCTGACGTTGGTGACAATCGACTGCACTGAGTCGTTCACAATAGCCTTAATGTCCGGTATGCCGCTCTCGTAGTCTAATTTGGTGTCGTATACGCCGTCGTGTCTCGTGTAAAGGTTATTCTCTAAGGCACGGTGGTCATCCGCGTCCAAGTACCCGTAATAGTCTGCAGGCCTCCTCACGTAGCCGCAGACATCAACACCAGGATTTTCCCTCTCCATTACCGCTGCGATTGCTGAGCCGAGGCTGCACGTGTCGTCACCTTTCGAACAGTTGTCGCAGCCCATCATCCTGGCGACAGTCTCGTTGTTCCACGCGTTCAAATAATCTTCGGTGTCGTGCCCGTATTCTTTGAGGTCTTTAGCATCCGCAGGGTAGAGTGCGAGGGACAATACAATGAGTACAGCAGCGATTCTGATGGCGCCCCAGTATCCCGCCCGCTTAACGTTCTTTCCGTTAATCATCTTGTCAATAATGGTATGTGGACCCCTTCATCGCCGCCAGCCTGGAAAGCCAGAACGTCGAAATGTAGAGGCCTGGCGTATCGTAGTATTTGCCGGCGTCGAATAGGTCGTACTGGCATTCCTCGAATCCGCCGTCGCTCACCCGTTTATTGTAGTTTTTGCTTTCGTTCTGTTGAACGTTCAGTGAAAGCGGCTTGTCCTTGCAGTCGGTTGATATCATCGTCTGGCCTGCGAGGTCGCATGAGCGCGCCAGAATATAGTCTGTGTAGTAGAATGTGAGGCCCGGATCCTTTCCTTTGCTTATCACGTCGTCTATTAATCTCCTGTCATTAACGCCCAGTATCGTGTATTCGCTGCCGACTATGACGAAGTCTTCTATTTCTGTGCTTTTAGCTGCAGTTATCTGCTGCAGGAGCGTGTAACCCTGGTTGGTGGCGTTAGTCTGGTCTGATATCCCAAGGGAGACTATGTGCGTGCAATCCGCTGGGATTTCAGAGAGGGGTGAGGGGTAAACGACCGCATCCTCATCAATGGCCCCACATTCCCAGGTGCCGTCGTAATAGACCCTTATGAACTTGAGGAAGCAGTTGAGTTCCTTCTTGGGGGCATCGTTTAGAGCGAAAAACGGGTAGATTTCCTCGTTATAAATCTCGCACTTGCATTTTGTGTCATAGTACATGGTATCGTCTACGTCCTCGCAGGAGAGGTCCAGCGTACCATCCTTTTTCACATTAACCTGGGCGTAATACTTGTCATCAGAGTAGCCGTCGTCGTCTGTGCACGCATACGAAGGCAATTCATAGTTATCACCATCAACACCCATCTCACAGGATGCTGTGTTGTAGAAGTCCGGAACGCACTGCTCCCTTGTCATGGACCCTGAGTTGATGTACCAGAACCTGCACGTGTTCGGGACGCACGTGTACGGGTCAATGATTTTATTACTAGTAGTGTCCCAAAGCTCAAAATACAGTCTCGGACCACTGCTGTCCCCGCGGAAGGTATCGTTTTGCTGTCCGCCGCCGGCCCGCCCTATGGTGTCCCCGGCATTGACGTCAATTTTATCCTTAGCCTTCGTGTTTATTGTGTTTAACAGGTGGCTGTAGATTGCTTTAAACCTTCCGTCAGTGGAGGTGAGCGTTATATAGCGACCCTTCTGGTACGTGCCCGGGTCGTCGTCAGACGGTTCTACTTCGGTTTCTACTGTTCCGCTGAACACTGCTGAGACTTGCTCGCTGTCTGGGATGTTCAAGTCATGGCCGGGGTGGTAGTCTGGGTCGCCGCCATCGAATATGGAGGGTATCGCGTCCTCAGCCAAGTCGCTTCCCTTCTTAGCCAACCCAGTCCCGCTATCAGTGACTCCGGTCATCGGGACAGGCCACACAAGCCTGATGGCACGTTCACACAAGCCTTTATCCACTGCCGATGTGGTGGTCGGAGCTAGGACAGCTAATATGAGTAGAACAGTCTGCAGCCGCCTGCCTTCACCCCAATCCATAATCAATGTACTTATGGGGCTATATGATTAAATAACCCTTAGCGGAGTGTCCTGGAAAGGCTCATATACGCTGCTGAGTCAGCTAATGTCTCGGGTGTGACATAGCCGAGTAGCCTTCCACCATCTGACACTAGCACAAGCTTCTGGGATAGGAGAACCTTCAGTATGCCTGACACCATTAAGCCGCCGTCCAACACAGAATATTCAGTTGCCGGGGCATCGCCGACAGGCCTGTTAAGGTCGGCGGACCGCAACTCAGCCAAGTCCAAGACGCCCTTCACGACGCCTGATGAGTCCACAGTCAGGTAGAGGCTGCGGCCTCTCCGATAGACTGTTGAGAGGAAGTCGCCCCAGGAGAGGGAGGAGTTAACGTAAATCAGCCCCGGCACTGCGATGTCCCTAAGCTTCACGCCGCTGACGAGCGCCTTCAGGTTAACGTACTTGAGTTCGCTCCCGCCTGCATAGGACAGGAACATGCCTATTATAACCCACCATATGTTGAACGTCAGTATCCCTATGAACGCGAGGGCGGAGAATATCAGCTGACCTACCAGGGTCGCAATCTTCGTGGCTTTCACATAGTCCATCCAGAACGCGAGGATGCTCCTGAAGACCCTGCCGCCGTCCATCGGGAAGGCAGGTAGCATGTTGAATAAGCCGAGTGTGAGGTTTATCGAGACTATAACGCTCAACACAGCCGAGACGCTGTCCATCCCGAACGAGCCGGAGAACACCCAATCGACTACAGTACCGTAGCCGACGAAACTGGAGTTCAAAGCCGAGAACATCAGTAAGCCCACGCCAGCTAACATGAAGTTGAAGAGCGGCCCAACGATTGAAACCTTAAGCTCAAGAATCGGGTCGTCAGGCATCTCGATGCTCGCGAGGCCTCCGATAGGTAGAAGCATTATCTTAGGCACCCTAATCCCGTGGAGCACCGCAGTCAATGAGTGTATCAGCTCATGGGCGAGCACAGTCGCGAAGATGAGTATGAAGAACATGAACCCAGGCCACCCTGAGGACATGAATATCAGCATGAAGAACAGTATGAATGTCAGATGGAGTTCTATGGATATCCCATTCACCCGGAATAGTCGATAGGACCAGCGCATTTGCCGTCAACCCCTCTGTATCGCGGTAGCCCCGGTCCTGGCTATCTCCTTTATGCCGAAAACCCTCATCAGGTTAAGGAACGCGTTAATCTTCTTCGTGTCGCCGATTATCTCCACAGCCAGGCTCTTCGGGCTCACGTCCACGACGTTGCCCCTGAAAACGTTCGCATACTGTATCACCTGAGTCTTGTGCTTCTCTGTGGGGGTGTTGACCTTCACGATGCAAAGCTCCCGACACACAGCCTCCTCAGGTGACATGTCAGTAACCTTTATGACGTTCACCAGCTTGTTCATCTGCTTCTGGATCTGCTCCAACACCTTGTCGTCGCCTCGGGTCACAATCGTCATCCTAGCGACCTCAGGGTGGTCGGTTGCACCGACGGTGATGCTCTCTATGTTGAACTTACGCCTTGCGAAAAGCGAGGAAATCCTCTGCATGACACCCGGCTTGTGCTCGACCATAGCGGTGAACACGTGAACTCTCTCTGTACCCATTACAAATACGCGAGCAATCTTTCTACCCGCGTGCACCTCCTTTGTTTGTTTGACTAGTTGGCATTTTGAGCGTATTTGGAATTCCGCAGCCCTCAGGCTGCGGCCGTTATTTTTTAACCTGCTGATGCTAGTAATAGTAGCATATTCCTTATAAATAAAATGGCATCAAACGACTATCCGGAGCCGGGGGAGCTGATTATCGGCACAGTGAAGAGCATATTCAACCAGGGAGCGTTCATAAACCTGGACGAATACGAGGGCAAGACCGGGATGCTCCACCTCACAGAGATAAGCCTGAAATGGGTCCGCAACATCAGGGACTACGTGAAGGAAGGTCAGAAGGTCGTCCTCCTCGTCCTGAGGACCGACCCAAGCCGCGGCCACATAGACCTCTCCCTAAGGAGAGTCAACGACGCTCAGAGGAAGATAAAGCTCCAGCAGGTGAAACAGAAGCAGCGGGCGGTAAAACTCCTTGAGATGTTGGCCTCCGAGCTGAAGCTGAACACAATCGAGGTGTTAGGCTCAGTCTCTAAGGCGATGTCAGGTTACGACTCAATCTACGCCGGCCTTGAGGCGATAGCTGTGGATAATTCAGTCGCTGACAAGCTTGACATCAACGAGAAGTGGAGGAAGAAGCTGGTCGAACTCGTAGCCAAAAGCATCAAACCGCCTAGCGTGGAAGTCACAGGCTACGTTGACATCAGAAGCTTCGAACCTGACGGGGTCAAAGCAGTCAAGGCAGCCTTAGCGGAGATAACAAAACACAAACCCAAGGACTGCGACCTCGAGCTCACGTACATATCAGCACCCATCTACAGGATAAAGGTCACGGCATCGGATTACAAGACCGCGGAGAAGGCTCTGAGAAACGCTGCGGACCAGGGCATAGAGAACATAAAAAACAACCGCGGAGTCGGAGAATTCCACAGGGAACTTGAGGCAAAGTGAAGATACTCAAATGCGTTGAATGCGGGCTCTACACACTCAAGGAGACGTGCGCCAAATGCAACGGCAGGACGAAGCACGTTGAGCCTGCAAGATACTCCCCGCAGGACCCCTACGGAAGATACAGGAGGATGATGAAGGAGGAGATGGCAAGTGGATGACGTCATCGTCAATGTTACGGAAAGGCCTCAACTGAAGGATGCGATAATGATAGAAGGCCTCCCTGGGATAGGCCTCGTCGGCAAACTCGCAGGAGACCACATGAAGGACGAGCTGAAGGCCGTGAAGTTCGCTGAGTTGATTTCACCCTTTCTGCCGCCGCAGGTGAACATACTGGACGACGGCACGATAAAACTCGTGAACATGGAACTCTACTATTGGAAGGGGTCGAAGGACCTCATATTCCTCCTCGGCGACTTCCAGGGCATAACCCCGGACAGCCAATACCAGCTCGCTGAAAAGACCCTAGACCTCGCGCAGGAATTCAATGTGAAAAGAGTCTACACGCTCGGAGGCCTCGGCACAGGCTCAATAACCCAGAACCCCCGCGTATTCGGAGCAGCCACATCCACGAGCCTCGTCACAGAGCTTGAGAAGTACGGCATCATATTCAAGGGAGGCGGCGCAATATTCGGAGCAAGCGGACTACTACTCGGACTATCCATACCCAGGAAACTGGAGGCCGTCTGCCTCATGGGCGAAACACACGGCCAGATAATCGACGCCAAAAGCGCGGAAGCAGTCCTCAAAGTGCTCACAGGCATACTCGACGTGAAAGTCAACATGGCAGAACTGCAGAAGAAAGCCAAACAAACAGAAGAGCAGATAGGCCAGATGAGCAAGATGATAAACACCTACAAGAAGACCGCCGAACGTCAGCAGGAGATGCTCAACGAAAGCCCATCATACATCAGGTGAAGTTTTATATCTGTAAACGAAGGTAGTAATGGGGATACGTTATCAACGACCAGCGGCTAAAGCCGCTGGTTTGATGTGGGCTAGCGCTATGCGCTAGCACATATGTCGGAGGCAAAGCCTCCGCCATATAAGCTTGAAACCGCAATAGTAGATGCATACATTAACCGCCCCCCCAAAGGAGGGCGGTTTCGTCGCTTATGAAGTACACAGTAGTTGTCGAGAAAGGCCGTGAATCCGGGTATGTGGCAATCTGCCCAATCCTGCGCGGGTGTGTTTCACAGGGTAAGACGAGCCAGGAGGCTTTGAAGAACATGAAGGAAGCCATCAGCGATTACATAGAATGCTTAATTGAGGACAATATAACCGTTCCACAGGAGGTAGGCAAGAGGATACTCAATGTGGAGGTTTCGGCACATTGAAGATTCCGAGAGGCCTACCAGGGCAGAAGGTTGTCCGCGCACTGACGAGAACAGGTTTCTACGTTAGACGCCAACGGTCATCCCATGTTATAATGCGCAGGGACAAACCATTCGCACAGGTCGTAGTCCCATTACACCAGTCAATAGACACTGGGACGTTAGATGCGATAATAGACGGCGCGGGACTGACGGTCGAAGAATTCACCGAGCTAGTGTAGCAAACGAAAGCCCATCATACATCAGGTAAAGTTCAAGCGCTTCCCTGATGTTTCTCAAGGCCTCGACTTTGGTCTCACCCCAGCTGTGGCAACCAGCCAAACCGGCGACCTCCGCGATTATGGAACCATCCTCATCCTTTTCAAGGATGATACTGTAGGTTTTACCGCGTTTCATCATTATTTTTTGAGTCTCTTGCACACGTTCTCTGCTGTGTTGGTTACCGTCTCCATCCCGGCCTTGTCTTCGGGCACGGTTCCGGGCTTGTAGGCCGCGCATATTCCTCCGAAGTGGGCGGTCTTCATGTCGCCGACGACTGTCATCTCCTGTATGAGCATCCACAAGTGTATTTGTTGCACGGTATGCTCCTGGCCGCCGTTCCTGCTCCCCCCGACCGCGAGGGCGGCCCCTATTTTCCCAGAGAGCATCATACCGTTGCGACGTAAAGGGAGAGTCCTGTCAAACAGCGTCCGTAGTCTGCCAGTGATTCCGCCGAAGTATGTGGGGCTTCCGACTATGATAGCATCCGCGGCCGCGAGTTTGTCGAGTATGTCCATCACGTCGTCTTCGACCGTGCACGTGTATTTTCCCCTGCACCCGTCGCAGACAGTGCAATATCCTATGTCCTTTCCAGCGAGGTCAACCTGCTCGACGTCGAAACCTTTCTCAGCGCAGACTTCAAGGGCCTTCGCGACCATATAGCCGGTGTTCCCGCCCGGCCTGTGGCTTCCGTTGACTCCGACGATTTTCATCTCAGACCCAACACGTCGGCCATGTCGTAGAATCCCTTCCTCCCTTTGATGAACCTCACCGCAGAAGGTATGCCTGAGGAGAACGAGTCCCTGCTGTGGGCGACATGTCTCACCTCGAATCGTTCCCCGATTGTGCTGAACATGACAGTGTGTTCGCCGACGATGTCCCCCGCGCGGATGCTCTGGACTCCGATTTCCCCATCCCTCCGCTTACAGTCACCGTGCCGCGCGTACACGACATCCTTCTTCAAGTCTGCGCCAACAGCTTCGGCCAATACCTTCACAGCCTTCATCGCAGTCCCGGATGGAGCGTCCTTCTTGAACCTGTGGTGGGCCTCGATGACCTCGATGTCGTACCCTTTCAGGTTCCGCGCCGCCTCACCGATTATCTTCCAGAACACGTTGACTCCGACGCTCATGTTAGGGCTGAACACTACCCCGACACTCTTCAGGGTGTCCTTCAACTGCCCAACTTCCTCATCAGTGAATCCCGTACTGCCGATTACCATGTTCACTCCAGCGGCTGCAACGGTCTTCGCGTTCTCAATGCACGCTTTGGCTGATGTGAAGTCTATTGCGACGTCAGGCTTCACACTCTTAAGAACATTCGCCAGCTCCGACGGGTGAGTGACTTTCACTCCAATCCCCCCAACCCCAGCGAGCGCGCCGACGTCTGCTCCGACGTTCTCAAGGTCGAATGCAGCGACGACCTGGCTATCGCCTGACTCTAGTATCCTCTTAGCCGATACGCGACCCATCTTCCCCAACCCTATCAACGCAACTTTTATCGTCATATTCGGATATTCTATTATGGCCGATGTATTAATAATCGCAGGCAGCAAGTCGGATGAGGCCGTGGTCAAGAAGGCTGAGGACGTTCTGAAGGAGAATAAAATATCCTATGCTCTTGAGTATTGCAGCGCCCACAGGGAGCCGGACAGACTCGGCAAATTAGTGAAATCATCGGATGCTAGGGTGTTCATCTGCGTCGCAGGCCTAAGCGCAGCACTGCCTGGAGTCGTCGCATCAAAGACGAAGAAACCAGTAATCGGAGTCCCAGTGAACGTGAAACTCAAAGGCCTAGACGCCCTCCTATCGACGATGCAAATGCCTCCAGGGGTGCCAGTCGCCACAGTCGGCATAGACAACGGAGCAAACGCGGCACACCTGGCGATAAGGATACTGAAGGCTTAACCTGCCACCCGGGACAGTATTTATATTCCTGTAATGCGGGTTATTTACCATGGACAACCCAGCTCGGAAGACTGGCACTGAATTGGATAAGGAGATGGATGACGCTATCAGACGCTTTGCAAAGATGTTAGATGAGGAGATTAGAAGGAGGGACGCTTAAAATGGTGCAAAGACAGGATAGGAATTCAGATTTATTGGATACGGGAGATTTAGACAACGCGCTATCCCAAATAGGGGGCGCGGTGAAGGATATGAGTGCCCGCGCTAAAGTGATAGATAGATTCTGCAGGGTTCCTACAGTGAATACTATGGCTTCCGTACTAGCAGACCCAGCTTTGACAGTGTACAAGTCTGAGTGGATTCCCATAGCATTATCCACCCAAGCCCCAACAAGTCCTCCAGAATCTGGAAGCGCGACCGAAGTGGAATATGCTGGAGGCGAACCTAAGTTTTCAATTGGCGAGGACAGACCTAACACCGTCGTTTTCATCAGAAGTCGTAGAACGGGTTTCTTAGGCCTCGGAAGGTCCCTTGAATTTGGAGTTGCTAAAACATCTGATTTGACTGGAGACAGTTCTATAAATGAGGAGATATATGATGTGGTAGAATCACTCGATACGAAAAATATCAGGAATTTAGAGTACCTAACTGGTATGGACCCGGAGATATGGAAGAGGAGTCTACTGAACGGCCTTAACAGCGCCATGACTCACCTACCGTTGTTTCGCAGTGATGCTAACCGTAAAGATTTGGCAAGGGTGGAAAGAATATTGAAAAGATTTGACTACCCACCTGAGCAGGCACCTGGAGAGAATACAGGTAGATAGCAAGCCTAACTCAGCATCTGCGACAGCTATCTCTTGACGCAGTCAGTGAAGTTGCTTAATATTTGCAGTCCTTTTTCTCCGCTTTTTTCGGGGTGGAATTGTGTGGCATGTATGTTGCCTTTGCTGATTACGGAGGGGAATCTGAGGCCGTATTCGGTTTCCGCGGCGATGATGCCCCCGTCGTTAGGCACTACATGGTAGCTGTGGACGAAGTAGAAAAAGTCGCCGTCGGCGATTCCTTCAAGAAGAGGCGTGTCGGCCGTCTTCTCGATAGTATTCCATCCCATGTGCGGCACCTTCAGGTTGCCTGTGAACCTCCTGCACCCGCCTTTGAAAATGCCAATGCCTTCTATGCCCGGACTCTCTTCGCTGGATTCGAACAGCACCTGCAATCCGAGGCATATTCCAAGGTATGGTACGCCGGATTCGAATGACTCCACCAGTTTCGGCTTGAACTTCTCCAGCTTAGTCATCGCGTCCCCGAAGCTTCCGACTCCCGGAAGTATTATTCCATTAGCATCCTTCAGAAGCCGAGGGTCGTCGACGACCTTTGCTTCACCGCCGACCTTCTTCAGCCCGTTCACTACGCTTCTGATGTTTCCTGCGCCGTAGTCTATGACCGCTATCATCTTTTGATTGAGTCGATGATGCTCTTCAGCTTTGTCGGGTCCTTCTCCACAATCGTCCCGGTGACAATGGCATCAGCCCCTGCGTTGGCTATTTCGGCTGCTTCCTTCCCGTCCCTGATTCCGCCGCCGACGATTATAGGAATAGTCACCGCCTTCTTTACTGCCGTTATCATGTTCGCTGGCACCGGCTTCTCCGCTCCGCTTCCGGCCTCGAGGTAGACGCATTCCATCCCGTAGTATTGCGCTGTGAGCGCGTAGGCGACGACCTTACCAACATCAGACGACGTTATCTTGTCAACTTCCCCTATCCTCTCCACAGTCGTGGGCTTACTGCTTGTGCTGACTACTATATACCCCATCGGTATCGGCTTCACTTTCGTCTTCGCAAGCAGCGGCGCGGCCTTCACCTGCTCGCCTACGAGGAACCTCCTGTTGTTGGAGTTCATGAGCATCATCCAGAATATGTAGTCAGCATTCGGAGACAACCCCTGGGACGCGCCAGGGAAGAGTATCGTTGGCAACTTACACGCTTTCTTCACAGCCACTGTGACTTCGTCCGTGACCTTATGGCCTGCGGTGCTTCCGCCTATCATGATTGCGTCCGAGCCAGAACGCTCCGCCGCGGCTGCGAGTTTCCCAGCTTCCTCTGGACTCTGCTTGTCAGGGTCTATGAGAGTGAAATGCAATTTCCCTTTTTTCTCAGATAGTTCTCTTATCACACTACCACCCCCGTCTCCTTCGCGGCCTCCCTAGCCTTCTCCTCGGTGAGGCCGTCTCTGAGTATGGTGTAGCGGTCCCTGACCTTGTGAGCCCCAATTAGTGCTTCGATTACCTTCTCGTCCGGGATTCCCATCTCCTTCGCGGTCGTCGGGGCCTCGCATTTTTTGAGCGCGTTCCTAACCCTCCTCCACTCGACGTTGTGTAGGTAGGCCATGAGTATCGCGCCTACGCCGCACTGTTCCCCGTGTAATGCTGGTTTCTCGCATATCTTGTCGAGCGTGTGGCTGAACATGTGCTCCGAGCCGCTGCACGGCCTTGAGGAGCCTGCTATGCCTATGGCGACTCCGCTTGCTATGAGCGCTTCGACGAGGACGCTTATGTTTTCGTAGATTTTCACCGCGCTCTTCATGACTATCTCCGCGCTCATCCCGGAGAGCGCAGCAGCGTAGTCTCCGTAGTATTCGCATTTCTCATTGTGGGCTAGCTGCCAGTCCAGGACCGCTGTGTAGTTGGAGATGGCATCCCCGCATCCGGCTGCAAGCAGCTTCCTCGGAGCCTTGGATATTATCTTTGTGTCAGCTATCACCCCCAGCGGACAGTGGACTTGGACCGACGTTGACCTGTCCAGTTTGAGGGAGGCCTGTGGCGAGGCTATCCCGTCGTGGGAGGCGGCCGTTGGTATGCTTATGAACGGCAGCCTATTCTCGAACGCGATTATCTTTCCTGTGTCTAGTATCTTTCCGCCGCCGACTCCGACGACGTAGTGTATCCTGTCAGTTGAAATCTTCCTACGCATTGAATCAAGTTCAGCATCAGTAAGCTCGCCGATGATTGTAGAGGGCGTGTCCAACTCGACCGAGACAATTTCCCCTGCAACGGCCTTAGTAGTCTCGTCGCATAGTATGAGAGGCTTCCCCAGGAGGCCGAGCTCTGAAACGACATCGTCCACCTCGTAGACTGCGTCGTCGCCGACTAGCACCTTCCTTGGCAGTTCGATGTTTTTCATTACAAATACGCGAGGCTACTCGCTCTCACCCCATGTTTGTCGCTGTTTTGCATTTCAAGCGTATTTGAAATTCCGCAGCCTTCAGGCTGCGGTTTATCAGACCGTGTAGAGTTGCGCGTGTTTCACTCCGCATACGTCAATGATTCCGGACTTTTCGACGAGGCCTCGTTTCAGCGCAGTATCGACCACCTTGTCGCCGAGGAGGTTCGCTGTTGTAGATTCGTTCAGCAGCTTCAGGAAATCTTCCTCGCTGACTATTTCGCCGCCGTAGAACCCCTCGCTAACATGAACTTGGAGGGTGCCGTCAGATAATCTTGTCCCGAGTATTCCTGCGTCGCAGCATGCGACCAATACCTCCCCGCCCGTCCGATGTACCTTCACTGAGAACATCCTATTTTATCCTGCGCATCGGCCACCATGCCCCGCAGGCCTCGCACTTGTACACCTTCTGCCCCTCCAGCTCGCTCAACTTAGTGTCTGGCCTCCCGCACTCGTGGCATATGACGAATTCGCTCGCGTAGGCCTTAATCTTCTCGTCCACCACCTGCTTCTTCAGCTTCCTTTGGACTATGGCCCTTGACCCGTCAATCGTCCCTGGCGCTGCCAGTTCCTTGGATAGGAACTTGAGTATGTGGTCTCCCCCGCGGTTGAATTTGAGTGCGATGTCGTTGAAGTTGCGGATTATGGTGACGTTGCCTTCTATGAAGGCGTCGGCCTCAGGTACCTCGAACCTGTCGTGCTTCTTCAGCTTCTCAGGGAGGCCGGCCCAGACCCGCTCCAGGAGGCGGTCGTAGTCGTATCTGTTGTAATCCATGGTAGGAGAATAGTGTGGTAAGGTTAAAATACAAGAAGAGTGCTTGAACAATGTTTAACATGATTTTTAGATTGTGCCAAAAAACCCCAAAGAACCAGCCCACAACCCTAAAACACAAGTATATAAGCAAAAAAACAACAGGTAATAACAAACAGGGAGAAAAATGTCCGGAAAACCACCAGAAGAAAAGGATAAGGTAGCAGGGATAAACTCAGACGACCTAGAGACTCTGATTGGCCTATTACTAAAGAAGTTCAAAGCTGGGAGGAAGGGAAGTAAGGACGAAGCGGACCTGAAGAAAGAGGTGTTTGGTTTATTCTCTTTGACAGAGAGCAGTAAAAGGATAGATGAGAAAGACAAGGACAAAGCAGTAGAAGCGTTGATGAGAGAATACGACAATCTTAAAACTGCAGGGATAACTATTGAAGACGCTGAAGATGAGGATATCACCAGACGCAATATTAGAAGAGTATTAGGCGAATCGATAGGCATGCCCATAGGCACTGTAAGGCCGGGCGTTGATTTAGGAGCACGTGAAGAGCCGGAACAGGAGTATGATTTCACAAGTCGAGAGCTTGTGACATACCGATTTGGCCGCAAAATTGGTGCCGTCGAGGAGATACTCACGCCGCCAGTAGTGAAAGTCGAGAAGGTTGAATTTGAGGAGGAGGACGGTAAGGTAGAGACTGAGTACGTAGTAAAGAAACCATCATTAGACCCTAAAACAAGAAAGTTAGTAGGAACCGGCGAACCCACGTTAATCTGTGACATAAAGGGGGCAGAACATAAAGGTGGGATGATGTCTTTTGTACAAGCGATTAGGGGGATGTTCGAGACCATAAGGATGCAGGAAGGCTACATCCAAGGTGGAGGACAGGGGGAAAGACGAGGGGAGGAGATTTCTAAAGTTGACGTCAGAAAAGTCACAGGGGTTGTAGAAAGCATACTCGGCCATGTCGTAGACTTAAGTAAGTTGACCCTGTTCGAGGGCGAGACTGCCGAAAGCGTTCTAAGGCTCACATTACGCCAAGATGGAGTCATGATAAAAAGAGCTAAGAAGAAGGGCACGAACCTTGAATTCAACGTTAATACCGCGTTACAGATAATGCAAGCGTTTAATGAGAATGGAAGCTCAAAAAGGCGAGCCCAGTCAGATCAACTCAAAAGCTTTCTGTCCAGGGAGATTGTAAACTTCCTTGCAGGTGAAACAGGAGCAACAAGGGAGGAACAGCTTCAGGGGATTAAGAAATTAAAAGAACGTGGCCTCATAGACGCGGATATAGCGAATAATACTATGCAGAAAGTCTTAGATAACACTATCAGCTTCCCTGTTGAGGCAGACAAAGAAAAGAGGAAAAGCATTTTCAAGGCTCTCGTACAGGGGGGTAATGAAGTACGTCTTAGTAGAGATTACGTTATAGGAAAGCTCGGAGAGGAGGGCACTGCAATAGTAAAGGGTGATAAGGTTCAGGATAGTTTCATGGCAGTTCTAGGTGAATTCGCATACCAGGTATCATTCAGTCACCATGAACACTTTATGACAACAGGCAAGGAAACACCGTACCACAACCCGTTCATACTGTTCACTGACATATATGACCACTGGTGGAGGAGATTCCACGGAACAGCAGTCCCTGAGATACAGACTAGCGACAAGAAATTAGTGGAGCCGTATCGTATAAGGAGGGTACATGACTTTCAGGATTCCTTGGATAAATACGGCAGGCCAAACAGCCAAGGTCCTGGTTCTAGGATGGATAAATGGGCCATAATAAGGTGGCTCGCCCACGAGATGGTAAACACTTCAAGAGACCTGATACCAAGAGAGTTTGACATGGACACTGTGTCAGGGCACCTCTTCGAGTTGAATCGTGCCCTATTCGACAGGTTAGGGAACAAAATCATAATAGAGCAAGGATGCGACCCCCTATATGCACGCGTACTCAACTATGGCGACCGCATAAGAGATGAGGAGATGAAGGACTTCCAACCGCAGGGCGTACCTAGCATGCTCGTGAACCTGATGGGGCAGCTAAGGAAAAGCGGGGACCAGTACATAGAAGGCTACACGCAGTACAATGGGGGCATCCGCATAGCCGACGTTTTGGATGACGCAGAAACAGAGGTGTTGCTCGGGACTCCAAGGATTTCTGAGATAGAACTGCTATATGAGGGGCAGAGGAGGAACTTGCTCAGAGTATTGAACATGGGGAGGGGTAGGCTTCCGCAACTGAAAAACCTTGAACAGATTACCGACGACGATATAAGGGACGAGTACGGGGCACTGAAGCTGGATGTAGCCAACGCGGCGGGCGTAAGCCGCAGCGAATTAGAGGCCCGCCTATATGACGAAAAGCTTTCAAAAGCCCTGTTAGGGGCTGTGAACAGGAAAACCAAAGCCAGAAGTAGGTACAACGGGGAGAACCTTGCGCGCGTCAGCCAGATAATAGAGGACGATATGACAGACGAAGTCCTAGCAGACACACAAGCAGTGAGAGCAGACGTAGCGCTCAGCAAAATCAGAGGAACAAACGGGTTAGTGAGGAGAACGCTGGACATAATTGGCGAAGGAACAACATACAACCTAGATGAGCTCGCAATAATAGACGCAAAAGAAGATGACCAGAAGAAGTTCATAATAGAGAAGATCAAGTCTGGCGACAGTGAGTTCAATAAGAAAGTCCTTGAAGAGGTGAACGAAGATAGGAAAATCGAAAGCGCAGACTCGATAAAAGAGGAGTACCTCACCACAGGTGTGCTGAAGGACTTACTGTTAGACAAAAAATCCATATTAGATAAAATCAAGTCAGGCGACGAGGAATTCAGAAAAAAAGCCCTTGAAGCGGTGAACAAAGATAGGGAAGTCAAAAGCGCAGACAAGATAGAAGAAAGGTTCCTCACTGCAGACATGCTGAAGGAACTACTGTTAGACCATGAGAAACTAGAGGACAGGATAGTAAAGCTTGTCCTGGACAAAATCAAGTCAGGCGATGAGGAGTTCAAGAAGAGAGCCCTGTATGCTGTGAACAGACACCGGAGGGAGAAGACCAAAGGTTCCGATGAGGAGAAAAAAGAACTTTTTATGCTTGGTAGTGCAGATGAGATAGATAAAACAGACCTCACAGAAGGTGCGCTGAATGAGCTGGGATTAGACGCAAGGGGCACCATAATGGCAGCCAAGACTGTTAAGGGGGTTTTGGATGCAGTGAACAAAGGTAGGGCAAAAGAGGAAGAGATAACAGACGCAAGCAGCATACGGAGAGAGGACGTTACCGAAGAGGTCATGAAGAAGACAGACCTAGACAGACACAGCCTAATGCTTAGGCTGGCGAAAAGCAAGCTAATGGCAGACGAACGAGAGGGTGTCATGATATACATGCAAATAGTTTTAAGAGCATCTTATCTGTCCGACGACCCTGACATGAGACTCAGATGGAGGAACGCCCTCACAGAAACGCAGTTGGAGGAGCAGAGTGGGGTATATGCAGGAAACTACATAGGAAACAACATCCTAGGCTACGAGACGCTGATGCTGAGGGACGACAAGGAAAGGAAACTTAAAGTTCACTGGGAGAAAAGCCAGACTGAAGATGACCGCAGAAGGGAGGAGGGGAGGATAAGGCTTTACGCAGACGCCATCCTCCACCTGACCGAGGAGGAGAAACAAGATATATGGCAGGCTGTGATAAACTCCACGGGGTACAACTTCATAGCCAGCCCAGAAGCAGAAGACGCCACATTCAAAGTGCAGGTGAAGAAAAAAGTTGACGCTATCAAAGACCAAAAAGGGGTAAAGGAGATACTCAAGAAGATAGGAGCATACACAGATGAGAAATCCCCGCTGATTGAGACATTAGTATACACTGTTCTGAACATAGAACAGAGTTCGTCAGAAGTTATCCGCACCATGGTCGACGATGAGTTCAGAGAAGGGGAGGCAAGTAGTCTTGAACTAAAGACTGTCGGCTTCACCTACCACCCAGCCAAAGTGATTAAGGCCATAAAGGTGTCGGCATTAGAGGCGACACCGATAGGATTGGAGGACGAGGAGGGGAGGAAGAGAGCCTTACAGATACTCAGAATGTTCAGCCCGCAATTTAAGAATATACGTCAGCATTACATGAAAGATAACCCCTATGACGTATCAAAGGAGGAACTGTATACAAACTGGGGCTCGGCAAAAGACGGGTGGGCGACAGCAAACAAGGACTGGAAGGACTTGAAGACGCAAATGTATGAAGCATTATTCGGCGACAAGCCATTCAAACCTGCCAGCGGAGATACTGCAGACTTGAGGAGGATAGGGAACCACCATGAGGTTAGGGAAGGCCCATTCACAGAAGTACAGAAGAGAGAATTCGTAGATCAGATGTGCGCGTTCTTCGTATCAGTCGATACGAGCGTCAACAACCAGATGAGGATGCGCGAGGAGGCAGTCCGGAAGGCTCTGAACGAGGACACTAGCGGGCCCCTCATAACCAAGGATACAACGTACAGTACAATCACAACCGGGATAGAAAACGGGACCATAAGTCTCAGGGAACTAACGAAGGGGGAGGTCGGCGCCAGAGAAGAGACAGTCATATGGCCTGGCGTTGAGATAACCTCCAAGAATCCGGACTACACAAAAGCCATAATGCACATCATGGAGAACGCATACGCCCGTGAATTCATCCTGGCCACAGCCAGATACCAGACAGCACACAAGCAGCTGATGGAGATGAGGAATAGCGGAAACTACGACGCTGCAGAAGTGGGGAAGATACTCAGAAGCAACAAACTCCAAGACTCCGAGGAATACGAGATACACAGGATGTATTCAGTAGAAGGCACATACAATCAGGATGATATGGACTCCATGATAGCCAAACTGGCTTCGACAAGGGATGCGGCATTACGCCTGACTGCCAGACGCTATGGAGTAGGGAGGTTTTCCCCAGATTCAGAGGAATGGGGAAAGGAGAAGAGAATAGAGATGGAGGCGTTCATGATGAACTTCGTGGACGGCCTCATATGCGAATACCAGGGCAATCTTGAGGGTAAAGACGGCGCGGAAACCAAGTTCATCAAGGCCTACGGCGAGGCCAAGAAACTTATCCCATTCGGGGAAGAACGGACGTCTGAGATGGACCCTAGAGTCTTCACAGCCAGGGCGATAGCCAGGACGAACGTAGCTATTGCAGAATCACAAACGGATAGGGAGAAGAGGAAGGAGAGGTTGTACAAAGCACAAAAGCACTATTATGCAGCCCTAATAGCCTCAATCGGAGAGAACCCAGAGTATATGACATCAGAAAAACCAAAAGAGTGGAAGGACGTCTGGAGAGGGTTCGAATGGCCACCCATAAGATTCGAAAGATTTGAGGAGTATCTCTTCCACAGGTTCGGCTGGGGCTACGGAGGATACCGAAAGTACACAGCAAGTATGGACCAGATGAGGGAGGATGGTGACGGCCTGGCGATGTTAGGCATAGCAAACACGATGTTAGACCTGAACGAGGAATCAAGGATAGCCAGCGTCAAAAACGGAAGCAGGAAGAGATTCCTTGACTGGACTAGAGGGGGGGTAGGAGCCTCCATAGTAGCAGGAGGGTTGGCTGCAGCTGGGGTTCCCTTCGTAGGGTTGCTGGCTGCCGTAGGCCTACCAATCTCAGTAGCAACCCTAGGTGTGGTGATGCTGGCGGACAGGAGGGATAATGCCGCGCGTTGGGCTGAAGATGGGGAGTACGTGGAAAGCCAGAGAGAATACGACGACCCATATTTAGGATGGTACAACCACAAAAGGGCTGATTACCTCAAAGGCACGGCGTATATAAAACTAGGAGATACCTCCTGGTTTGAATTCCTCAAGGAGACCCTACCATGGTACCGCACACGCGAAGCAGCCCAAAAGTTCTACATCCCAGCAGCTGAAGCCTTAGATGATCTCATACAGAGGGAGAATGAGATGCAGAAATTCCAAATCAAAGGCTACCTCCCAAGCCCGCCTTCGATGACAGGATATGTGGAAGTTGAACCAGAAAGACGCATACTGATTAGAGCAGCCGCACTCAAGGAAGAAGCACTACTAAAGGCAGGCTTGTTCGGTAAGGCAGGGAAAATCGCAGTCTACGAACCAACAAACACGGATCAGACACCCGCAGAGGACTTGTACGACATGGCAAGCCTACGCGACAAGATAGAAGCCAACAGTTGGTGGGCAAAGGTGGTGAACGGAGTCTATGTCGTGTTCAGGAAGAGCAGACAAGTGGTGATAAACAGGATGAGAGACGAGATGGAGAGAACAAAAGCTGAAGAGAAGCCCACATATGATGATATAGGCGTGGCAGTCAAATTAGGTGCAAGCAGGCTAATAAAACAGTATGCAAAAGGAGGGGACGAGAGTAAAGCAGAACAGTTTTTAGATGATGCTAAAACGACGGCCATGAAAGGGTTTGTTGGGCCAACAAGATCCAATGGGCTTAGGCAGGCACATAGAGTGTTATTAGAGATGATGATGTATGATGATACGGAGGAGGGTGAAAAAAAGAAAAGACAGCAAATCGATAGCGGAAGACACCTATGGTGAGTTCAAATTCCCTCAACCAGCATGACAATATCCAATGTATAGTTCTAAGGTTCCCAAGCGTGCACGTCGCCCTATCGCTTCTGGTGTTGTTATACGCCCTTAAGTTTTCAAGGAAGTGGGGGTATGCGTTAGCTCCGCTGATAGTCCTGTCCTGGGTCTCCACGGTATATCTGAGGAGGCACTACTTCATCGATGTCATAGCAGGGATAGCCCTGGCAGTTATAGTATACCACATAACTCCCAGGATGTACCAGTGGTGGGAGAAAGAATCCCCGGCTATTCGGGGGATATGAATTTCCTGTTCACGTCCATTATCAGCGAGTCGCAGTCTTGTTTAATCTTTTCTAGGGTGGCCACTATCCTCTGGCGTTCCTGTTCCACGTGGTCTACCATCTCATAGGCTTCGATTGCGGTCTTGAAGTCGTCGATTTCCACCATAGTGTATTCGCTCTGGTTCATCTTCTTCGCGACCTTGCGGCAGAGGCTCTCAAGCCACTCGTTCATGCCCTCCTTCACGCGCCGCCTTATCATCTTATCCTCGTCCATCTCCTGCTTTATCAGGCGAACGATGGGGGCCATCGGGAACGCGTAGCGGGATTCATCCTCAGGAGTGAACTCCTCCTCAGAGGCTGCTGTAGGCTGCGCTGGAGCGGCCGGTTCTGGCTTCTTAACATCATCATCCTGTTCCTCAACCTTCTCTTCGACCGATTCCTTAGTGTTCTTTCGAGCCATTTTTTACAGTGAAAATAAGCCTAAGTATATAAGCCAACTGGCAATAAATACCACAGCCTGAAGGCTGTGGTATCCTCTCGGGTTCAGCATTAGGGGCATTCACACGGCAGAGACAGTAGTCTCTGGCGTGTGTCTGAGAGCAGACGGCTCTCAGCCACATCCTCCGCATAAAGGCTCTGCTGAACCCTCGATAAAAACACCCGAAAAACCACATTAATCAAGAAAAAACACCCATTATATACTTTGCCAAAAACACCCTCGCGCGAGGGTGGATGCAAGCTCCGATAGAGATTAACTTGTCAGTTGAAATCTCGATATTTATTAACTGACGTAGATAAGAGGGTAAAAATGCGGAAACTCGGTTTGTTTATTGGTTCGATTCTGATGCTGCTTGCAGTATCCGGCTGCATACAGACTCCCTCTACGCCTCCGACACCTGAAATCGCTGTTGTGACAACAGACTCTTCAACAACGACTACGCCGACAAGTTTTACCACGGTTCCTCCAATTCCTTCCACAACTGTTGTTGCATCAACCGTATCCTCCACCATACCACACGTGACAGGTATTACGCCTAACTTCGTCGATAAAATAGACAACCCCTACTTCCCACTTAAACCAGGTACAAAGATGATATACTCTGAGGTTACTGAAGACGGTAAGGGTGTTATAGAGACTTATGTGACCAATCAGACAAAGGAGATACTAAACGTGACCTGCACAGTAGTCAGGGATACCGTCAAATTCAACGGAAAAATCGAGGAGGACACCCTTGACTGGTATGCTCAGGACAATGAAGGCAACGTCTGGTACTTCGGTGAAGATTCCAAGGAGTATAAAAATGGGAGAGTAGTAAGCACAAAGGGCTCATGGGAGGCTGGAGTGGACGGCGCCAAACAGGGGATTATCATGAGAGTCAACCCTATGGTTGGCGACACATATCAGCAGGAGTATTACAAGGGTGAAGCAGAAGACTATGCAAAAGTGGTCAAGGTTGGTGAGACTGTCACAACACCCTATGGCTCATTCAGCAACTGCCTTGTAACGGAAGAGTGGACGCCCCTAGAGCCAGGTAAAGTAACATTAAAGTATTATGCGCCTGGGATAGGCGTAGTCAGGGAGAATATGACCTTGGGCGGGTTTGAACAAGTGGAACTTCTAAACATCACGATGCAATAGAGGAATGTTAAAAGAAGTTAATACCCGCCCAATGTTGGGCGGGTTTTTTGTCCCTGTTTCTTTTACTGGTATGCCGATAAATCAGGCATTTGGCCTCCTTTTTGGGCGTTCTGCATCTGTTTCAGGAGTTCACCCATGTCCTGGAATTGTATGCCTGAGGGGGGGGTGAACTTGCTGTCTGAGGCGACTTCCGGGATGCAGACGACGTTGTTGGCCGATGAGGACACCTGCTTCATGTCCTGGTATCCTTGCTGTTGGCTGTTGGCCTGCTTCTTCATCTCTTCTATGTTGAACTTGTATCCCTTGTTCTGGCCTTCCTCCCAGGAGTACATCCACACTCCGTCGCTTACGGCGTATCCTGTGGTTTCTGGCATTGTCGTCTTGAAGTAGTATTTCTCTCCTTTCACCCAGCCTTCGCTCTGTACGTTGTTGTAGGAGTACGTGCACTTGTATGCGACGCCTGCTGACATGGCCGAAGCCAGGTTTGTCAACTTGTTGACTATGCCGCCTGACGGCTTCACCGTGGTCGTCGGGCTGGCCTTGGCTTGGGTCGTCGCAGTCTCCTTGGCCATTGTCGTCTTAGTGTTTGTTTCCTGTGTTGTCGTTGTTTCTGTTACGCTCATGCATCCGCTCACGAACAGAATGAATGCAATGAGTGAGACTATTTTCAAAGTATTATTCATCATATTTCACCTCAGTTTAGTGTTTGTTTGACGTTATTGTCAGGGGAGTATATATACGCTCTCCTTACCGTTAGGTCACCCTCAGCGCAGCTATGAACATCCCGTTCTCTTCTCTTGTCCAGGGTATCTCAAGTGAAAGACCATCGATGGTTGTTCCTACGCCGTCTTGGGTCCGGTGGGCGCTCACCGCAACGGCGTCGCCGTTGGGCCTTGTGACTATTATGTTGAGCATGCAGCCTGCCCGCCTGTCTTCGCAGTTCCATTTCTGGCTGTCGAGCCTGAAACGGTAGTTTTGGTAGCAGCGTTCGTCCTGGTCTGTGAGTATGAGGTAGCCTTTGATTGAGTGTTCGCAGAGGGTTGTCGTGGTGATTACTGTCATAGTCGTGGAGGTAGTGGATGTTGTTGATGTCGCTGAGGTTGATGTTGATGTGATTGTCGGCTGAAATGCCAGCGTGGTCGTAGTCTGGGTTTCAGGGCAGAGTTCGGCTGACGCTACGACCTGGCCTCCCGGGCAGACGTGTTGTGGGCCTGTTTCCTGTTTGGATTCCATGCAGCCTAGGACCAGACATGCCAGGACCAGGGCGAGAATCGTGCGAATCATGATTCACCAGTTTATTTGCACGCCCCGTCCAAGCAGATGTTGGGGCATTTGAAGTATGCGAAACGCAACCTGTTCTCGCTACAGTACCACTCCCGGATTCTCTTGTAGCCTACGCAATCGTCGGTTCGCACGGTGTTCCCAATTTTTGTGACACCTTTGTCTTCTGGTGCCCTCCCCCAGTCAGATTCGATGCAGTAGGCCTGCAGGGTCGTGGTGGACGTCGTTGATGCAGTCGTGGGAGTAGTAAACGCCTGGAGGGTTGGTAAGGTCGTTGAGGTAGTTGTTGTGGTTGTCGTCTTACATGCGCCGTCTTCGCACCTGCCGCCGCAGAAGCGGGTCGTTGACTTCGGCGTGTTGTCCCAGCAGTACCATTCCCTCAGACGCGTCGTGGTTATGCACTTGTCCACCCTTACGTCGTCCAGGAAGCCCTTAACTGATAGCACGACGCCTCCGTCACTGTCATCGCACTCGTAGGGCCCTGACATCATGTTCGGGTTGGAGCTCACGCACCTCCCCCAGACACATCCGTGAGGGCATGCGTGCATGGCGAACGTGGCCCTGCCGTTGTCGCAGTACCATTCCACCAGTTTCACGGAGTCCATGCACAGGTCAGAATAGTTGCCGGTGGCGTCCTTTGTGGTGCCTGCCATCGGGTAGTCTAATCCGCTGTCGGTTTCGCTGCATATGCGAGTGTAAAATGCGGTCGACATCGCATCAACTAGGCCGGGTAGGAGGACCGCCAGGACTATGATTGAGACTGTTTTCCTCATCGTTATCCCTTACGCCCGCATACTTAAATAATTACCACAGCCTAGAGGCTGTGGTATTATCCTGATAGAGCAGAAGACCATAACCTTTGGGTTGTGGAGGGATACATATATTACCCTTCTGCTCTATCTTGGATAATCTTCTCCAGTCTCTTGATTTCCTGTTGTATTGATGCCAGCCCTTGCTTCCAGAATCCTGGTTTGTTGAAGTCCACTCCAGCTTCTTCGAGTATCTTGGTGGGGCTTTCTGAGCCGCCGTAGGATAGTATTTTCAGGTATTTTGGCGTGAAGTCACGACCTTCCTTTTTGTACATCCCGTAGAGTGCGAGGACTAGCAGGTTGCCGAACGCGTAGCAGTAGCAGTAGAACGGACTGTGGTAGATGTGTTGTATGCACTTCCACTCCTCCTGGAATATTTCCGGTACTTCCACAATCCTGCCGAACTGCTCCTTAAGGCTCTTCAAGTAGAATGCGTCTAATGAGTCGGCTGAAGCCCCCTCACCAACCATCCTGTGCGCCTCCAGTTCGAACAGTGTGAAGTAAGCTTGCCGTAGTATGGAACCATACTGGCTGTCGAGCATCCTGAGGAGGATTGCCGGCTTCTCTTCACCTGGAAGTTCCTCTAAGAGGCGCTCAGTTAACAGCATCTCTGAGAATATGGATGCAGTCTCAGCCAACGGGAGGCCTGCTTGGTAGGTCAGCTCCGTCTGGCCGCCTGCGGCGATGCTGTGCACCCCGTGGCCGAACTCGTGCATCATTGCATAGAGGTCGTCTAGTCTGCCGACGTGGTTTAGCATTATGTAGGGTGTGAATCCTTTGTTGACACTGCTGCAGAATGCGCCCCTCTGCTTGTTCTTTCGAAGCTCAGAGTGAACGTGCTTTTCGTCGAACATCCTCCTTCCCATCAAGTAGACGGATTCGTCGAATGACTTGTATGTACTGAGGAGGATTTTCTTGCACTCTATGAACGAGTATTTCCTCTCCTTCTTGTGGTAGGGTATGTAGATGTCGTAGCGGTCCAACTTGCCGAGGCCGCACGCCTTAGCCTTTACTCTGAAGTACCTGTGGAAGATTTTTCTGTTGTCTTTTATGGCTTTCAGCATCGCCTCAACTACCTTGTCAGGGAGGTCGTTGCCTAGGTTCACAGGCGCGATAGGAGTTGTAAAGTTCCGAAGCCGCACGTTCTCGTTAGCCCAGTCCCTGATGACGTTACAGTAAATCTCCCCGAGCACGGCTTCTTCACATGCGTACTTTTCCAGGACCGCGTTGTGTGCGCTCAGCCTCAGGCTCCTCTTCGGGCTCATCTTCAGCCTAGCCGCCTCGTCGAATGATACCATCCTCCCTTCGACCTTAAACGTGAACCTGTTTGTTATGAGGTCGTATAGTCTAGTCAGCGCTTCGGAGCCTGTCAAATCCTTCAAGTTGATAATGCGCTCCTCGTTCTCGCGGAGCGTGTGCCTTCTGAAAGCACGAACCCGCTCTAGCATGTAATGATACGGCCCTGATGCGCGTATGTACTCCCCAGCCTTCTCATCACTCAAATCACGGAACCAGAGGCCGAAGAACATGGTCTCATTACCTGCTTCAGCGCAAAACTGCGATATCCTAGCCTCATGGCTGAGCCTTTTCGAGTCAGACGTGTCCTCAGAAGACAACAACCCAGCGTAGGCTGAAAGCCTGGATGCGACCTTAGTCAACTCCTCATCCTCCTTTAGAATATGCAAGAACTCTTCAGTGGAAAGGCAGTCGCCGAGTTTCGACCGGTAAGCCTTGAAATCCTCGACACGGCCCCTCAACTCGCCGACGAGACGCTCCCGCTCACCAGGCTTGTAGATGTCATCCAAAACCCAAGAGACCACGGAATAGAATACGACATGAGAGTAGAAATATCTACGTGTATTTCCCTATCAGTTCCTTTATTTTGTCGATGTAGGGTTGGGCTGCCTGTATCTGCTCCTCTGTGGCGTTGCCTATGGCGTTGACTGCGTCGCCTGCCTGGCCTGTTGCCACCTGGGCCATGCACATGGCCTTCTCCTTCTGGTCTTTGATTTTGTCGCATGGGGAGTAGTCTTTGTTGACTATTGCGACGCCCTTGTAGCATGTGTCAGTGATAGTCTTGTTCCTTATGCTCTTGCAGGATGCGGCGTCTTTGAGTCCGACTGAGACGAGCTGGTAGCAGTTGTCTTTGTCCATCGGGTCTGTGAGTGTTTTGCACTTCGATGGGTCCTTCGACTTTATGGCTGCTTCGACCGTGTTCGCAAGCTGGGAGTTCTCAAAATCGAACTCGCACCCGCACACCAACACCACCGCGATGACCGCGACCAGGATATGCGGAAAACGCATGTAGAATGATTGTCAGGACGCAGATAAATACGGTCCACTCAAATATCCACGCCTCAAGTTCTGGAACCCTCCTGAGACTGCCTTTTACTTAAAACTAAAAGCTCGGGCGATTGGTGAACCTTATCCGGCACATATTGTCTGATGATTATATGTACCCTTCTACTTTATTCTTCTCTGTCTTCTTCGCCTTAAGCTTAGATAATGTGTCCGCGGCAAACTTGTTTTTTGGGTTCAGTTTCAGCGCTGTCTCGAAGTCGGCCATAGAATCGTCGATTTTGTTCATCATCTCATAAGCTTTCCCACGGGCTGTGTAGTGACTTGACGTTTTTGGGTTGAGGCGGATAGCTGCGTTAAAATATGGGAGGGCTTTTTCTGGATTCACGTGATCGCGTATGGCTCTACCGCGGTCAGCGAGGGCGCGGTCGTCGTCTGGGACAAGCTGCAGGGCTTTGTCGAATGAGTCCATAGCCTTTGGGTTGTTGAGTGCAGAGTAACCAACTCCCATCCGGTAGTATGCTTCCTCGCAGAGGGGATCGAGTTGTATTACCTTATTGTAGTCCTCCAATGACTTGATATAGTCTTTTTTCGCCGAATACGCCTCTCCCCTTGCTAGATAGGCATCTATGTAGTCGTTTTCGAGTTCTATTGCCTTGTTGAAGTTGCTTATGGCTTCGTCGTATTTCTCGTCTTTTTTGAATATTAACCCCTGTTGGTAGTATTCACTCGAGTCTACGACGTCATGTGAAGGTTTCTTGTTAAGTCGGCGTTTGAGCTTGTAGTAGACTTTCCGCTGCTTTTCGTGCGGGAACGTCTTGTAAGCTTCTTCTGCATATTTTAGGGCGTTCGACAAATCCTCTTTTTTCTCGTACGAGACTGCCAGTTCGCTATATACTGCAGTGTAGTCTGGCTTCAACTCCACTGCCTTGAGGTAGTTGGTGATGGCTCCATCCAGGTCTTTTTTGTCTAAGAGGATTAATCCCATCTCATAATATAGTACAGCCTCATTGGGGCGTCTCTCAAGGCCTCTGCGTAGTATGTTGATTGCGCCTTCTAGGTCTTTTTTCGCCCTTAGTATTAGGGCAGCCTCCTTATATGCGAGCGTGTAGTTTGGGTCGATTTCAATCACTTTCATCTGGTTCGCCAGCGCACCATCCAAGTCCTTTTTCTCGAGGAGTATAAACCCAATTTCATACATGGCGTTAGTGTTCCGCGGGTCGAGGCTGAGTAATTTGTTGAATGTAGCCAGTGACTCATCGAATTTTTCGCAGAACCGGAGTATCCGTCCTATCTGCGTCAAAGCCTCAAGATTGCCGGGATCCTGTGACAGGACTTCCCGATATTTTTTCTCGGCGCTAGAGTACTGCCTTTTATCATAAAATGATTTGGCCTCCTGAAACGAAGCGCCCACATCAGCCATCAAATGGTATATTTAATCCAGAGGGATAAAAAAGCCCTTACTCCTCTTTTTCACGTGGTATTTTCTCGCGAACCTGTGGGCTTCGTCTCGAACCTGCTGTAGCAGGTGTAGGGCGGGGTTGTTCGGCTGCAATCTGAGTGGCTGCTTCCGGTTGGGTAGGTGAATCTCTTCAAGGTTTTTTGCGATAGCAATTGTGGTCACGCCGTGTGGGACATGCTTCAGCGCCGCTGTGAGCTGAGCCTTCCCACCGTCCAAGACAACCATGTCAGGGGTCTTCCATTCCAGGTGTGTGAACCTGCGCTCGACCATCTCGGCCATGTTTTTCGGGTCATCCTGGCCTACGCCCCTGACGGAGAACATCCTATACTGGCTCTTGTCAGGCCGGCCGTCTGTGAACACGACCATTCCACCGACCGTGTTCTTTCGGCCTAGGTTGCTGATGTCGTAGCATTCTATCCTTTGGGGATTGTGAGGCATCCGGAATACTTCTTTGAGGAGTTCAAGAGGATTGGGTACTTGCCTTTTGAGCTCCTCCTGCCTCAGCTGGTGTATGCTGTTTTCAACAGCCATCTCAGAGAGCCTCCGCTTCTGGCCACGTGTGGCTGTGTTGATGGAGACCTTCGACCCTGCGATTGTAGAGAGTGCTGACTCGAGGAGCCCACTGTCTGTTGGTTTGGCTGAGGTGACAATCAGTTTCGGCGTGAGGTCTTTAGTGGTGTAATGCTGTTTTATGAACGCCTTCATCGACTCAGTTGGGTTGTCAGCGTATTCTCCTTTCAGCGGGTGATGTAGGACTGCCACAACCCCGTGGCCCCGGACCGTAAGTTGTGTGATGTTAGCCTTCCTGCCGAGGAATCCGTATCCGAGGACGTCCATGTCCTTAAGCTTTGCTGAGGAGATGTTCTGCCGCTGCGATAGGGAGTTCAAGGACAGGAGTATGTCGCGGACTTTCATCGCCTTCTCATACTCCATCCGGCGGGTGAAGGATTTTATCTGCTCCTTCAGCCTGGATTCCAACGCCTTCCGGTCTCCTGACAGGAACCCGCAGGCCTGTTCAACGCGGCCCACATACTCCGCCTTCTCTATCATCTTACACGGTGCGGAGCATTTTCCAATGGAGTAGTCGATGCACGGCCGCTTCACCTTTTTGAGGTTGTAGTTGCACTGCCGCACCCCGAAATATTCGCCGACCATCCTCAGAACCCTCCTGACGGAAGGTGAATCAGTGTATGGGCCGAAATACCTTGAGCCGTCAAGTTGCACGCGCCTGGCCACCTGTATGCGAGGATATTCTTCACCGACTGTGACTCGGATATAGGGGTATCTCTTGTCGTCGCGTAAGCTGACGTTGTATCTCGGTTGATTCTGCTTCACCAACGCGTCCTCGAGAATCAAGGCCTCGGACTCGGACTTGGTTGTGATGGTATCCAGAGTCTCGGATGCTTCGATCATCTTCAACGTCTTAACGTCCTGGGGGTTGAGGTAGTTCCTCAAACGCTCCCTCAGATTGTCGGCCTTCCCGATGTAGAGGATTCTGCCGCCCGCGCCCTTCCAGAGATACACTCCCGGTTTCTTTGGGGCGTTGCCTATTGAGGAACTGATTCTGTCATCCATAAGGGTAGATTCAGGGTTTCAGATATAAAGAGATAGCACATTTAGTCCTCTTCATGAGTTCGTCCAGTGATTTGGCTTGTGTGTGGCATCCTGGGAGTTCAACGACTTCGGATATCAGGTAACCGTCTTCTCCCTCTTCGATGACAACGTTAAAATCCTTTGCCATAATAGTATCTGGCCAATAGGGCTATAAGTATAGTCAGTTAAGCACCTTTTTCAGGTATTCTCCTGTGTAGCTTTTCTTGTTTTTTGTTAGCTCCTCAGGGGTGCCCTCCGCTATTATCCATCCGCCGTCTTCTCCACCGTCTGGGCCGAGGTCTATGATGTGGTCTGCGGTCTTTAGGACGTCGAGGTTGTGTTCTATCACAACGACTGTGTTCCCTTTGTCGACGAGGAGGTTCAGCACCTCCAGGAGTTTCTTCACGTCGTGGCTGTGCAATCCCGTAGTCGGCTCGTCGAGTAGGTATAACGTCCTGCCTGTGCTCGTCTTCGAAAGCTCGAGCGTGAGCTTCACCCTCTGCGCCTCCCCGCCCGAGAGCGTCGTCGCGGGCTGGCCGAGCCTTATGTAACCGAGGCCGACGTCTGAGAGGAGTTTCAGCTTACGGTGTATCTTTGGTATCTTCTCGAAGAAGATTAGCGCCTCATCCACTGTCATGTCCAGGACGTCTGCGATGCTCCGGCCCTTATATTTTATCTCAAGCGTCTCCGGAGTGTACCTTTTCCCTTCGCATTCGCTGCAGGGGATGTAGATGTCTGGGAGGAAGTTCATCTCTATCTTGAGTATCCCATCCCCCTGACATTTCTCGCACCTGCCTCCAGGCACGTTGAAGCTGAACCTCCCCGGCTGGTACCCCCGCACCCTCGACTCGTGAATCTGGCTGTAAAGCTCCCTAATGGGCGTGAAGAGCCCCGTGTATGTGGCAGGGTTGCTCCTCGGGGTCCTGCCTATCGGAGATTGGTCTATGACGACGACCTTGTCGATGTTCACTAGGCCTTCTATCTTCCTGTAGGCGCCCGGCTTCTCCTTGCTGCTGTACAGCGCCTTCGTCAATGCTTTGGCGAGGGTCTCGTTTATGAGCGTGCTTTTTCCAGAACCTGATACTCCGGATATGCAGATGAATTTCCCGAGAGGGAATCTAGCGTCTACGTCCTTGAGGTTGTGTTCTTTCGCGCCGAATAGTGTGAGTGCCATGCCGTTGCCTGCCCGCCTCTCTGAGGGAACCTTGATTTTCAGGTCTCCTCTCATGTACTTTCCTGTGACTGACTTCCTGCTGTTCCTCACATCATTGGGGGTTCCTTCTGCGACGAGGTGCCCGCCCTGGACTCCGGCTCCGGGGCCGAGGTCTATGATATGGTCTGCTGAGTTTATCATCTCCATGTCGTGTTCGACTACGATGACCGTGTTCCCGAGGTCCCTGAGGCTTTTGAGGGTTGCAAGGAGGCGTTTGTTGTCCTTTTGGTGGAGGCCGATGGACGGCTCGTCCAGTATGTACATGACTCCTACCAGCTGGCTTCCTATCTGTGTGGCGAGCCTAATCCTCTGGCTTTCCCCCCCAGAGAGCGTGGATGCCTGCCTGTCGAGTGTGAGGTAGTCGAGGCCTACGTTGCGCATGAATGTTAACCTGGAGTTTATCTCCTTGAGGACCTGGTTGCCGATTTGTTTCTCCTGATCGTTGAGCTTCATCTTTTTAAGGAAGTTCATCGCGTCTTTCACGGACAGTTCAGTCAGTTCCGATATGTTCTTGCCGCCGACTGTTACTGCCAGCACCTCTGGTTTCAGGCGCTTGCCCTTGCATTCGTTGCACGGTATCGTGCTCATGAAGCTTTGTATCCACTCCCTCATTCCTTCGCTCTTGGTCTCGCGGTGGCGCCTCGTCAGGTTAGGCACTACACCCTCCCATGTGCCCCTGTACTCCCACCGCCCGTCACCGTCATGCGATATGTGCTTGAAATGGAACTGCTTATCCCCTGCGCCAAAGAGGAGCACGTTCAACTCATCCTTGCTCCACCCCGAAAGCGGCCTTTCGGCGTCTATTCCAAGGTTGGCTGCGACAATCTTGAAGGAACGGCGGTAGAAAGCGTCTATGGCAGACCCCCAAACAGCGACCGCGCCACCGTCGACTGTCTTCCCCTTGTCCGGCATTATCAGGTCCGGGTCCAGTTCCAGCCTGACTCCAAGACCCTGGCATGTCGGGCATGCGCCGTGGGGGCTGTTGAAGCTGAACATCCTCGGCTGCAGCTCGTCCAAGCTTATCCCGCAGTCAGGGCAGCCGAGCCTCTGGGAGAACATCGTCTTCTTCCCTGATGATTCCACCTCCACGAGGCCTTTCGAAAGCTGGAGGGCAGTCTCGACGTCTTCCAGTATACGCTGCCTGTTGGCCGGCTTCAGGTCGACTTCGTCTATTATGATGCTTATCGAATGCTTGTAGTATTTCCCGAGCCTTATGTTGTTTTCTATGCTGACCCTTTTGCCGTCTATCACAGCTTCGGTGTATCCGTCCTGGAAGAATTCCTTCAGTTGGGTGTGGTACTCGCCCTTCCGGTCGCGGACTACCGGCGACATCACCAGAGCCTTCTTGGCACCCATCTTTATTATCTGCTCGGTTATCTGGTGCTTCGACTGTATGGTGATGTTCTTCCCGCACTTCGGGCAGTGGGGGATGCCTATCCTCGCGTAAAGCAGGCGCACGTAATCGTATACTTCAGTCACGGTACCGACAGTGCTTCTCGGATTCTTGCTCGTCGTCTTCTGCTCTATGCTCACTGCAGGGGAGAGGCCTTCGATGTAGTCGACGTCAGGCTTCTCCATGAGTCCGAGGAACTGTCTAGCATAAGCGCTCAACGATTCGACATACCTTCTCTGCCCTTCTGCGTATAGTGTGTCGAATGCGAGCGAGGATTTCCCGCTCCCGGAGAGTCCTGTGATTACTACGAGCTTGTCCCGGGGTATTCTGACGTCGATGTTCTTGAGGTTGTGCTCCCTCGCACCCTTCACGAAAATCTCCTCAGCCGCCATCTTCCATCCCCCTGAGCATGTCCCTCAGCTTAATCGCCTGCTCGAAGTCCATCCTTTCCGCAGCCTCCTTCATCAACCGTTTTATCTCGTCCAAAGGCATCTTCTCGTAGACTTCCACATTTATGTCCTCTGTCTTTTTCTCCACGATGCGGTCGTGCACCTTCTTCATTATCGTCTTCGGGGTTATGTCATGTTCCCTGTTGTATTGAAGCTGCATGTTCCTCCGCCGCTTCGTCTCCCGGACTGCGGATTCGATGCTGCCAGTCATATTATCAGCATAAAGGATAACCTTCCCGTCCACGTTCCTGCTGCACCTGCCGATAGTCTGTATCAGGCTCGTCTCAGAGCGCAGGAACCCTTCCTTGTCGGCGTCAAAGACAGCAACCAACGAAACCTCCGGCAGGTCGAGTCCCTCCCTCAGGAGGTTGACGCCGACTAGGACGTCTATGTCCCCGAGCCTCAGTTCCCGCAGGAGGTCCACCCGCTCTAGAGTCTCAATCTCGCTGTGTAGGTACTTCACCTTAAAGTCCTTCTTGTGAAGGTATTCCGCCAATTCCTCACTCATCCTCTTAGTCAGAGTAGTCGCTAGGGTGCGCTGGCCTGCCTTAACCCTCAACCCAGCCTCCCTTATGAAATCCTCGACCTGGTTCACTGCCGGCCTCACCTCAACCTCAGGGTCGACGAGGCCCGTAGGCCTTATTATCTGCTCTGCTATCTGGCTTGATTTCTTCCGCTCGTATTCAGCCGGCGTGGCTGACACGTAGATTACCTGATTGAGGTGCGACTCAAACTCGCCGTAAGTGAGCGGCCTGTTGTCCAAGGCTGAGGGTAGCCTGAACCCGTATGAGACGAGGGTCTCCTTCCTGCTTCGGTCTCCGTTGTGCATGCCCCTGATCTGAGGTACCGTCATGTGTGACTCGTCTATGAAGCAAAGCCAGTTGTCAGGGTAGAAGTCAAGGAGGGTGTGAGGCGGCGCGCCAGGCTTCCTCCCCTCAAGGTGTCGGCTGTAGTTCTCAATCCCCTTACAGTAACCCAACTCCTCAATCAACTCCAGGTCGTATTCAGTCCTCTGCTTCAGTCTGTTAGCTTCGAGCATCTTCTCCGACTTCTCAAGCTCTTTCAGCCGCTGCCTCATCTCAGTTCTAATCGAACCCAATGCGGTCTTCTTCATATCCTCAGGGAGGATGTAGTGGACTGCAGGGTAGATGCGTATGTCATCAAGCTCGCTGGTGACCTTGTTCGTTACCGCATCAATCTCCCTAATCCCCTCAATATTCTTTTCAGCCTTAATCCTGTATATCCTCTCGCTGTACGGGGGGAATACGTCAACCTGGCTGCCGCGTACCCTGAACTGTCCTTCAACTATTGCGCTCCCGCTTCGCTCGTAGTGGTTGTCGACTAGCAGGCGGATCAGCCCATCCCGGGGTATTTTGTCCCCGACCTTGAGGTACAGCGTACTCTTTCTGTATTCCTCAGGACTCCCAAGGCCGTATATCGCGGACACAGTCGCGACCACAAGAACGTCCCTCCGGTCAAGGAGGCTGGATGTCGCCCTGTGCTTAAGTTTCTCTATCTCAGCGTTCACGTCAGCGTCCTTCGCGATGTAAGTGTCAGTCGCAGGAAGGTACGCCTCAGGCTGGTAGTAGTCGTAGTAGCTGACGAAGTATTCGACAGCGTTCTCAGGGAATAGTTCCTTGAATTCGCTGTAAAGCTGCGCAGCCAACGTCTTGTTATGAGCCAACACCAACGTAGGCCTCCGGACCTGGGCGACGACGTTCGCCATAGTGAACGTCTTACCGCTGCCTGTGACTCCAAGGAGAGTCTGATGCCTGAGCCCCTTCCTAAGGCCACCCACTAGCTTTTCTATAGCCTCAGGCTGGCTGCCGGAAGGCCTTAAATCAGTGACGAGCTTGAACTCCATGGCAAGTCATATACAAAGGACTCCGAGACTAAAAACAAGGCAGTTACCTTTTAACAAGCTCGTTTATTGGATTCGGCGGCTCTTCCCCGCGTATGCATGCTATCGCATTCCTTAGCATTATCCCAGTCATCGCCATCATCCTCGTCTCCCTGTCATTGCTTGCGACATGCTCTGACACGTAGACTACTGTGCCACCTTTCTTCGCCGCCTTATACAAGTGGTCTGGCCGCTTCCACTCGTCGACGAGGACGTCAGTGGCGTATCCTGCAATCTTCCCCGTTGCGAGCGCGTCAGCGACCGCCCTCTCATCGACAATCTGCCCCCTTGCGATGTTGACCAGATATGCCGTCTCCTTCACCAAAGAAAGCTCTTTTTTGCCAACCATTCCTTCAGTCTTGTATTTCCCATCCCTTACCAACGGTGGAGCGAGTATTATCACATCAGCTCTCCTCAACGCCTCCCGCAGACTCACGCCCTCGACAGGTTTCGGCCTTTTTATCTCATCCTTCGGGTGCGCTATCTTCAGCGCCTTGTATGTTGAGTCCAAGATTTCTTGCAGCACCTTCTCCTTCTCATATTTCAGGGCAGGCTGCGCATCGACGTAAAGTAACCGGCCTCTCCCGTCCTTGTCAGGTAGGAACGGTATCATTCTCCTTGCTATCTCGAATCCGACCTGTCCGAGGCCGACTACTGTGACAGTCTTGCCTTGGAGTTTCTCGTGTCTTCCGCGCTCCATCGAACATCCGGTCTGGCATCCACGGTAAGTCTCATCAATCCACTTTGGCATGTTCAACACTATGTTGAGCGCGTGAGTAACCGCTGCCTCAGAGACCGTGTGCATGAGAGCCCCGGGAGCGTTAGTGAGCTGTATCCCCTTCTTCGCAGCGTACTCCTTGTCCTTGTTGTCATGGCCTGTCCCGGAGGACGCAATCCATTTCACCCCCTTCTGGGCCGCCGCGTCCAACACCCCCCTATCGACAGGTTCGAGGAAGCAGAATATCCCATCGAGTCCGCCGTCATGTTCCCTTATGAGCCTCGTAAGCTGCCTGCCATCAAGCGGCGTCGGATGCGAGTACTCGGCCACACTCACATGCTCCCGCAGGAACCTAACCTCAGGCGAATCCACCTCACCGACAGTAGGCAAACGGTACGTGGAAAAGGCCTTCGCAACCACCCCCCCGGAGGCCTTAGTATATAATATATGGTCTGAGAGTTCCCTGTCTCCCACAATATCCTGACCTATCTGCTTGGAGAGTAACTCAGACACCAACTCCCGCGCCAGCTTCGGACGACGCTTCTTCCCCAACACCTTAGTTACAGAGTGTAGGCACTTAAAAGATAGGCTGTGGAGGTTATTTATTCGCTGCTTACTTTATGTATCCTATGCCACATCAGAGGAGTACAAGCTACAGGGACGCTAGGAGAAAGGAGAAGCATAAGCGGCGGATTAGCGGCGGCCGTTAGGGTTTCATACTGACTTTAGGAAGGCGATTATCATGAGTGCGGAGAGTATCGCTACTGTTATCAGCAAGAAGAGGAGGGCTTTTGTTTCTTCTTTCATGGTTATGTATTTATCCGCGTTCTTTTAATCAATTAAGATGTTATGCAGATATATGCGCATATTCCTCGCATTTTTCTTATTGGTGGCTTTCGAGGCTGGGTGCGCCTCTGGCCAGGGTGTTACTGTCGTGGGTGTGAATATAACCTCCGGAGCCTGGAATAAGATAATATATCCTGAGGGCGTCTTTGAGCCGGAGGTGAGCGGCCTACCTGGGACGCACAGGTTCACTTTCAACTTGACGTTCCTGAATTTCACTGCCTCCTCTGGGAGCCGCTTGCAGTGCGTGGTGAGGCGTTCTGATTTCACGAGGATGAATGTGGAGAAGACTTTTTCCACCTCCAGGAACAGGACGTTTGAGAGGTTGTCGTACACGCTGAAGCAGTCAGACCCTGTGGACAAGCATATACCATGGCAGGTGGAGAACTGCAGCCTATGGGATAGGAGCGGTAGGGTGGTTTTCTCAAGCGCGTCTCCTTATGGCAGCCCTTTGAACAGGCTCGTATACGTTCATGGGAACATTTGGAGTAGGTTTGACAGTATAGACGATGATGCTTACCTTGCTTCAAGGTGTTTCCTCGGGATACCGAAGAGGTACTTCAACAACACCTTATACTGCGATTACACTGGCGACGTCGCGTTCTCGGTTGCTATGAGCAGGGGCATGTACGTTGAGGGGGAATGCCACGACGGATTGGACGGTATGGAAGGCAACGGCGACGTGGACTGCAACGACATATACTGTCAGGGGGTAACGTACAGTTGCGCAAGTCACAAGTTCGCAGGTGACCCGTTCACAGGCTCATGCAGGAACGGCTTGTGTTGGGAGACGAAGAATTTCGGGGGGCATCCAGTCACATACTATTACACTAGGTATGTGAAGCCTGGAGGCACGTTGAAGGTGAGGTTCAACGGAGGCAGGTACGACACCGGAAAGCCGATTTCCTTCGCTATTACAAAGCTGAACAGCTTCACAACCCAGGGGAGTTACGCAGCCCCAGGCTCGCATAAGCCGCCTAAGGAGACTACGACGCAGACGAGCTACGCAGTCGAGGATGTGAACGGATACTACGGCAATATCGACTTTGTCATGTACCTGACTCCAGGTGATGTCACTCCAGGCTGGAACACGTTCAGCCTTTACATGGTACAGTACGGCCAGGACCTGCTCATCGACGGGATACCATTCTATGTGAGCGCCAACGCCCCCTCCAACTGGGAGGAGAATGAGGATATGCCACCTATCATAGAAAAGCCGTGCTCGGACGGGTTGGACAACGACCTCAACTACCTGACAGACTGCAGGGACATCGGATGCGACGGCGAGATAGGAGGCCTTAACTGTGGCAGGCAGAATGCGTACTGCGAGTACGGTGCTGAGGAAACGTGCAATGACTGCTTCGACAATGAGGTTGACGGGAAGATTGACTGCGCTGACTTAAACTGCAACGGGAAGCCTGGCAACTTCTTTAACCCACGCGACTTGTGCGAGTACGGTTGCGAGGGATGCGGCGGCTACTATCCGGGCCACTGCTCTGACGGATTCAACAACGACGCCGAGGACGGGACGGATTGCTGGGATGCTACGCAGTGTTGGGGTAAGGGCGGCAGGTCTGCGACGCAGCCGTGTCCGGCGTATGAGAACAACGACCCCACATGGTGTGGGGACGGGGAAGACAACGACTATGACGGCAGCATAGACTGCAGGGACTATGACTGCAGGGACGTGAGGGGGGGCGGAGGATATGTCTGCCCATACAATGAAGCGTACACTGCGGGCGGCACACCCGCGCCTGAACAGTGCTTCGACAACATGGACAACGACCTGGACAACCCTAAACAACAATACTTTGGGCCTGGGGCTAACATCGACTGCGCTGACCCGGACTGCTTTGGGATGGTGAACCCAGCCAATCCGAGCCAGGAGTGCACTGCCAGGGAATATGACCCATCGACCAACACCAACCTCTGCGACAACACCATAGACGATGACGCGGACGCAGGCGAAGGATGGCCTGGGGGGACTGACTGCACTGACGAGGACTGCTTCCAGAAGTTCGGGTTCTGCGGGCCTTGCCCGGATTTTGAAAGCTACAGGTGGGACAGCTGCTTGAATGGGTTAGATGATGACTACGATTATGTCACAGGCGGGAGTGAGGTCGACTGCAACGACCAGGCGTGCATAGGAGAATTCGGCGGCATGGGAAGCCAGAAGTGCGAGGAAGTTGAAGTCTCATGCGACGACGGAGTAGACAACGACGGGAACGGGAAGATGGACTGCGCTGACCCCAACTGCTACGGCAGGATAGGACCAGGCGAAGCCGTATGCGCCCTCAAGGAGTCGAGTGCTTCGCTGTGCACTGACAACGTGGACAACGACGCGGATGCGGTGGTGGATTGCACTGACCCGGACTGCTGGGGTATCGGAGGATGCAGTGCAAAAACATGGGGTGGTGTGAACCCGGTTGAGGTGCCGTATATGACACCGCTCAAGTACATAGACCCAACGACGGTACAGTACGCCCACCTTGAGCGCCTCCACGTAAACAATTCCTATGTGATAAGGTTCAGAAGCTCCGCAACCTATGAGGCTGTCATAATCACCCTCGGAGACGCCACAGATAACAGCTCCTACTTCCCGTACAACGTAAGCTCCTGCACGCTAAACGGGAACCCGATGCTAAGGTGGGTGTCGGGGCAGAATGTGGGGCAGATACAGCATAAGCCGCAGTTCATAGGCCCTGGGAAACCGTTGAGGGGCTTTGATGTGACCTTGACCTGCGACGGCGCGTCTTCCCCGCAGAACAGGAGCTATCCTGTGACTGTGACTAACCTAAAAAACGGGGAGCCGGAGGTGGGGGAGACTAGGGTAACCTCCATAGTATATGGAGTGTCCAACCCGCTTGTAGACCACCTTGAGATAGAGCCGAGCGTCGGAGACAACGTCAACCTCCCATACAACAGCTTCTTCGACATAAGGGCTGTCCCGGCACCGGACGTCACAGGAGTAAGCCAATGCTACTTCAACATAAGCGGCCTCACCTATGTGACCTCCAGCGAGTGCATACTCCGCTTCTTCGGCGTTTTGGATGATGAGACCCTGCCGGTGAGCGCGTCTGTTGAGGACGATTCAGGAAACGTCGGCGACCCAAGCAGCCTAAGGCTGGTGAACGTCAACGCCATGCCAAAGGAGACGGACTACACAATCGAGCGGCCGTTCTACAGGACAGGTGAGGAGGCGGGCTACAGCATGTCGTTCGTAACAGCTTTGTCAGGGAATTTCGAGAGGTGCAACGTCAAGCTCACCGACTCGTCCGGTTCCCAAATAAGCTCCTCCACTGTTCCGGGCGCATCATCAGGGAATAGGATAACCTGCGATGGAAGAATGTCCACGGCAGGCCTTTCAAACGGCGTGTACTACCTTTCCGGGGAGGCTGCGGATGAGGATGAGGATGAGGCCGCCTCCACGAGAAGATTCTTCTTCATATGCAATGACTTCACGAGCAGTGGTGAAGGTTGGGACTGCGGGAAGGCTGACTTCGACTTGGACGGGATAGCTGACATCTGCGTAATCAACGGGTCCGTGACTACGACAACTTCGACGTCCACGACGCTCGCCAACGAGACCACCACTACGATACCGGCAGTTGCTGAAGCCTGCCCTGATGTGTGCCTGAAGTACTACCTGAGCGAGGAAACCGCATGCTCTTCAGACATTACATGCGGGAGCGAGGAGAGTGAGTGGAGGTGGATTCACGACGACAGGGGGGACGTATACTGTTACACAACAAACCCTGAGAGAGGATACTGCTGCTGTCCACTGATAGGCCTGGCAACGACCACGACAATACCCGGTGAGTTCACTGTGCTTTGCATAAACGGGGTCCTGGACGAAGGCGAAATCGAAGTAGACTGCGGGGGACCGTGCCCACCGTGCGACTCATGCTACAATGGAGCGATGGATGACGGGGAGGAAGCCATCGACTGCGGGGGACCGTGTCCGCCGTGCGTCCTCATAGACGGAGTATTAAGGCCCTTGACTCAGGACAGTCTGTATATAGTAGACGTGCCGGCGTACGCTGTGGTGGGGAGCAACTTCACATTCAAGGTAGTTGACAGCAACGGGATGGGCTTACAGTCTTACATCACATACAACGTGCCGGGCGGAGAGAAGATAAAATCGATGACAGATGAGAAAGGGAGCGCGGAAGCTGAAAGCAGCGTCGAAGGATTGTGGTCCGTGGACGCGAAGAGGAGGATGTACGCTCCGACGACTGCGATATGGGCTGCGCTGCCGAAGCCGACGCCCGCTGTCGTGGCAGTTGCATCGACATCGCTTCTGATACCGCTCCTCCTGGCTCTTTTGATAAGACGGTGGCTTAGGAAGAGGAAAGGCGCAGCAGCGACTGAGGAGGTCGCCAGGGCGTTATACTCGGCTGACATTCTGAATGAATACGCACCGCTCTTAGTGACGGAGGACGCGTACGAGAGGCTGCAGGAGATGACAGAGCACCTGAGGAGCGTGAAGCTGACTGATGCCGAAAAAGCGAAGGCTGAGAAACTAGCGCACAAACACGGCCTTACAGTGGAGTTGGGCGAACTACTGGTTGCTGTCAAAAAGGTGAAAGCTGAAAAGCTCATAACAGGCGAGGAGCTGATGCTGAGGGAGTACAACCTGACGAAGATAATACCAGTGTGGGATGAGACTAGGGGGAGAGTTACCTTGTCCGCTCAGCCATAGTGGCTATGTAGACAAGCGCGTCGATGATGTGTTTCACCCGCTCCTTGTCATCGATAAACTTGTCCTGGTGGAACAGCACATGGCCCTCGGAGAGTATCAGCGGCATTTCCAGCCTGAGTATCCATGATAGGACCTCGTCTGTGAATATCTTCTCAGCCTTGTGCGGTGCACTGGAGAGGAGCGCGTACTTGTCGTTGAATTTTTTGTCGTCTACTTTAACTTCGCCTAGTTTGCGGCTGTAGAATCGTCCCTGGTATGAGACGATATAGGTGTCCTTTACGTTCCTGTCGACCAAGACCACCACGCGGGAGTGGGGATGCCAGATGTCGTGGTAGCCCTTCTCGTTCATGCAGTCGAGTGTGACGCCCCTGCCACTGTATAAGCCGGTCGCGAACGCAGGCTTATCATCCACAGGGGGGTAGTATGTGAGCTTAAGCTCAGCCGCAAGCTCCAGAAGCAGATTCTCAGGCTCCTTCCTGAAAAGCCCTGTAATAGAACCAAAGAGGCCCATCAAACAAAGTATGAGAGTACCGAGATAAATATCAACCCATCCCCCTTAGATACTCCTTCAGGCTGTCGTAGTCGTCCGACGGCAGCCGGACTATATGCTCTTCTTTACTTTCAAGGCCTTTGAGACATTCCGGTGTCTTTGGCGTGAATCCGAGGAGTGAGACTGTCTCTTCTGGGAATTTCGCAGGATCCGCAGTCTCAAGAGATACTGAGAGGACGTTGTCCTTTAATCCCAGGTACTTCATAAGCCCAGCCCACCCTACAGCCCCATGTGGCTCCAGTATGAGCTTGTGCTTTTTGTACGCGTCCACTATCGTCTCCCTCGTCTCATGGTCTGAGACGCTCACTGACCACAGGTCTGAGCGCATCCTCTCAAGGTCAGGGTTTTCTTTGACGACGCCCCCCTCATCCAACCATCCCCCATACATGTGGAAAAGCCTCGCCAGGTTGCTGGGGTGGCCGACGTTCATAGCGTTGCTGATGCATGCCTTCGAAGGTTTCAGGGGGGCGTACGCTCCTGACTTCATGAACCTGGGGAATTCGTCGTTCTCGTTGGTGGCGACGACGAACTTCTTCACAGGCAAACCCATATTCTTCGCCAGGAGTCCTCCTATGAGGTCGCCGAAGTTGCCTGAGGGTACGCTGAACACTATCTCTTCTCCAGGGTCTTCACATAATCTGGAGTACGCAAAGAAATAGTAGATGGACTGCGGCATCACACGCCCGAAGTTTATGCTGTTCGCTGAGGACATGTGAAGGTGCGTGAGTTCACGGTCTGCGAACGCCCTCTTAACCAGAGCCTGGCAGTCGTCGAACTTACCCTTCAACGCTATGGTGGTCACGTTGCCGCCTAATGTCGTCATCTGCCTCCGCTGCCTGTCGGTTACCTCCGCCTCAGGGAACAATACGACGACCCGTATATTGGCTAGGCCGTGGAACGCGTTCGCGACTGCGCTTCCGGTGTCCCCGGATGTCGCAGTGAGGATAAGTATCTCCCCCCCATCCTTCTTGATGAAATACTGCATGAGCCGTGCCATCATCCTTGCCGCGAAGTCCTTGAACGACGCGGTCGGCCCCCTGTCTAGGCGCATGACATGGCATCTTCCGAAGACATGCTCGAGCGGCACGTCGAAGTCGTAGGACTCCCTTGTTATCCTCGCAACCTCGTTGGAGGGTACTTCACCCTCCAGGTAGGCCATCGCAACAGAATGCGCTATCTGATGGTACGCCATACCCTGGAAGGAGTCGATGACCCCCTTACCGAGCATCGGAACCTGAACAGGAGTGTACAAGCCCATGTCCGGCGCCTGGCCGGCAATCAACGCCTCCCTGAATGTGACCTTAGGCGCCTCCCTGTTCGTGCTCTCATACAACAAGGCCATACAGCATATAATGGGCTGAAGGTAAATAATTACCATGGTGAAGGCTGCTGTCCTCTTCGACCTAGACGATACACTGTATGACACCACGCATCAGGTGACGTTGGCTAGGAGGAGCGCCATAAGGGCTATGGTTGCTTCTGGCATGATGGCCAGTGAAGCCGATGCGACGAAAGCGCTTGAGAAAGTAGTCTCGAAGGAGGGCCCCAACTACCAGCACCACTACGACGACATGCTCAGGGTCCTCGGACTGGAGGATGACCCGAAGATTGTCGCCTCAGGGATTGTCGCATACCATGAGGCTAAGAGGACGCACCTCATCCCATACCCTGACACGATACCCACACTCCTAGCCCTCCGCAGGAAAAAATATAAGCTGGGTGTGGTGACGGACGGCCTGCCTGTGAAACAGTGGGAGAAGCTCATTAGGCTCGGCCTAGCGAACTTCTTCGACACTGTAGTCGTAGAATCTGATGAGGAGAAAAAGAAGCCGTCAACCCACCCGTTCCTGAAGGCCGCGACCAATTTGAAGGCGAAACCGGAGGACTGTATGATGGTCGGGGACAGGTTGGACAGAGACGTGGTCGGCGGCAAAAAAGCCGGGATGGCGACGGCGTACCTCACAGGCGGAGGCCGCCGGCAAAAGCCGACAAAACCGGAGGAGGAGCCAGACTATATCATAACAAGACTAGACGACTTGATGAGCATACTCTGACTATTTCTGCGCCTGCTTTGGTTGAAGCTTATCGTATATGCCATTAACTAGTTCGGCGAAACGTATTAACTTCTCCTCAGTCAATCCAGACTTGTTGGATGCGCAGACTATTAGGTAGGGTCTTTGTTTAGAGTCAACTTTCCCTTCCACTGTTAGAGAGTCTACTTCGGAAAGTACGCCCGGTTTTTTGAGTAGTTCATTCACTTCAGGAGGCACATCGGCTTTGGAAGATTCAATACGGAATCCAATATCCCTAACTGTGTCACCTGATTTAAACACATAACCTCGCATCAGACCCGGATTACCATAGACCCGCTGCCCCATCAATTCCTTTCTTAGGCCTGGCAAGACATTAACCACACTAGGGTCACCGCCAGGTTGGTTAACAAGCCCATCAGATTCAGTGTAATCACCCTCAAATCCAGATCTTGTTAATTTTTGTGGCATATTTCGCACCTCCATAGTATATTGGTGATTCTAAGATATAAAGAACATTATTCAACCTCTCGGGTTCTCCAAGACGACGTATCTGCTTTCGCAGCTTCTTGGGTGGCCGAGGATGCCTAGTAGGGAGGATGCTATCCCTTCTGAGGGTTTTCTTGTAGTGTTGAGCTCGTAGACGAGCGGCCATCTCTCCAGTTCGGCTGTGACGTTAGTCCAGAACCCATTTTTTCTGGAGTTGTGGACGAAGTCCCATGGTAGGACAGCATATCTTATGTTCCTTATGCTCTGGTTTTGTTTGACCTCATCTTCTGCGTATGTGCGTTTGACATAGGCGAATGTGTATCCGTTGTATGGCATGACGACCTCAAAGACTGCTGGGGTCGCCTTCAACCCGGGAGCCAGGTACGAGTATGTGACTACGATGTCGTCCTTGGATGTCCTCTGGTTAAGGAAGTCGTTAAGTGCTGCGAACTCGGCCTGAGGGATCTCGCACAACCCCTTTAAGGCGAATCCTTCAACGTCAGCTAAGAGTGTCGCCGCAAGCGGGAGTATGAGTAGGACCATCGCGTATGCTGGCATTTGGTTCCTGATGTATGACTTTACCTTAGCTATGAGGAAGACGGAGCCGAATATGACCAGGTGTTGTAGGGGTATGCTGATGTGGTCCCACCGGTTGAGTGTGACCAGGATGAGACCATAGGAGGCTATGGATGCGAAAAGCACGTCCCTGAAAGTCGACTTCGGTATTAGGAATATGCCAATGAGGGATATTCCAAAGATGGCTGAGGGCATGATGCCTGAGTAGAAGGTGATCAACTCGAAAGGCACTATCGACCAGACTGTCAGGAGGAGGAAGACCACTAACTCGGCTGGCGTCTCCTTACCGACGCCGCAGTATAGGCGGTCGAATAGGCGGAGAATCATAGGGGAGAGTCTCTTGAAGAGGAGTACTCCGAGGATAACTGCAGGTATTGCTAAAGGGTAGATGCCGAAATGCCAGGCTGCGTCCTTGAGGAAGCCTTCACTGTCGAATGCGAGCATTATAGCTGTGAAGACTGTCAGTGGCGCAGCTGACACAACCAGACTCTTCAGCAGGTGTTTCGGCGCATGCCAGTAGACGGCGATTGCGAGGGTAGCAGGGAACACGATGCCAGCATATTCCGTTATAGGACACAATCCCGCAAGCGCGGCAGCGCAGAGAAGTTCCTTCTCGTCCTTCGAGTCTAGGAATCTCAGAAGCAGGTACATCGAAGCCAAGGCCAGTACTGCGAGGAGGTTGTTCGCGAACCCGAGCCTACCCCAGAATATCAACTCAGGGGATATGGCGTATATGAGTGCCGCCAGGAGCGCTGAGTCCTCATCAAGAACCCGCCTTACTATGAGGTATGTCAAAAGCAATCCCACAATAGAACACACGACCGAGAATGAGCGCAGTACCATGATGGTAGCGCCGAATGCCTTAAACAACGGGGCCAGTAGCATGAAGTAGAGCGGCGGGTGGGCTATGAAATGGTATTGGCGGCCGAAGTACTCCAGCCGCCCCTCCATGATGTTCCTCGCATATTCAATGTTACCGCCCTCATCCCAGTCCCACACGGGGACAGTCTGAAGATTCACACTCCGAAGCAGCAAGGCCAAAACGACCACAACCAGAATCCTCCAACCGAACCTCATCTTCAGAACACCAGTATCATGTTAGTGTGCAACTCCAATAAAACCAAACCCAACCCCATGAACACGGCAGAAAAGAAAAACACGTCCATTGAATCAAGCCTCCTGCCGTAGTATATGAACAAAGGCCAAATAACGCCCAAATACCTGCCGAGTGAGTCCGCAGCACCTATGACTAGGAGGTGGAATAGCATGAAGCCGAGTGAGTACAACATCAGCCTTTTGTCAAGGTTTCTCAAAGAGTATGTAGCCAGGAGAGCAAAATACGCAAAAAAATACGCGACTCCGAAAGTGCTCATGACTGTACTGGAGGAGATTAACAGGTTTATGTAGGTTGCTAACAAGCCAACGATTCCGCCATCTGATGCGTAAGGGAGGGGGGAATACTTAGTATATCTGCCGCAGATTGTTCTCAACAGGTGTACCGAAACTCCGGTGCTAGCAGGCACCTGAATGAGCATCCAGTAGAGTATTGGGAGCGCGAAAAGGTTGAGTATTATCACTCGCTTGAGTAGTGTCCACTTTTCAACCCCCCTCATGTTACCCCTGAAGTAGATGACAGTTAAGATAGGGAATAACATAAGCCCGGGGAATCTGATCAATGAAGCCAGCATCATGAAAAACCCGGACCAGACGATTTTGTCTTTGTGGAGGGTAATCCACGCGAGGAGGGCGAACACCAGGAATATCGGCTCAGTGTATGAGCACGTCCATGCTGCGAGGTTGAAGGGGTACATCATCAGGAGGACTGATGCCTTGAATGCGTCGGACGGGTTCACATACCTTACGGACACGAGATAGAACAAGGCCACTGCCAGGAGGGAGGCCGCGTTTGTCAAAAGGAGTCCTGAGATTATAGGGTCCATGAACAGGCTGAATATTCGTATTAGCAGTGGGTAGAGGAAGGGCCACCAATAAACACAATTGGATTTATCGAAGTAAAATGGGTTGGGGATGAAGTTCCCGTATCCTGGCCCTTTAGGCGGGTAACCTTTTTGGGACATCTGCACGTACCATTGCGAGTCAAACGTGTACCCTAGTTTCTCCTTTAGCGGGCGTTCTGTGATGTTCATCACGCGGAGGTTGTGGTAGAGGTCGTCTGGTGGTATGCCTAACAGGCCTCCGACGTAGTCGACTGGTATGGCAGCAAGGAAGGCGATGAGCAATAGTTTCGCGAGGATGGTGATTGATATTAGCAGGAGGATGTGTCGTTTGACTGTCTTATCCATTATTCCTATACTCTCTCACGCCAGTAGTCGAGTGTGTCCTCGAGTGTCTTGTCTATTTTTATCTTCGGCTTCCAGCCGGTCTTTTTCACAAGTTTCCGGTTGTCGCCCATTATGATCGGCTCGTCTGTGGGCCTCATGAGTTGGGGGTCTTGTTGTGTGTTGATTTTGCCGCCTGTCATGTCGACTATCTTATCGAGGAGGTTTTGTATTTTGTAGGCCTTCATGGAGCAGAGGTTGTAGACGTCTCCGTATTTAGCTTTCTCGCACACGTGAAGCGCCCTTACCATGTCGCGGACGTCCGTGATGTCCCTCCTGCCCTGGAGGTTCCCGTGCGTCAGAACCTTCCTCTTCCCTGCCTCACATTCGGCAGCCCTCATGCAGAAGTCGCTGACGACGTCCTTAACCTTCCCGGGGCCTGTGGTGTTGAATATCCTCGCCCTCACTCCTTTGATTCCGTTGTTCTTGTAGTATTGGTAGGTGAGTAGGTCCTGGGCGACTTTGCTTACACCGTAGGGGTGTAGTGGTGCGAGCTTGTGGGTTTCCTTCACCGGGACTTCTTTTTCTGTCACGAACCCGTATTCAGCCGAGGAGCAGGCGACGACCACTATCGGGTCTATTTCGTGTTTTAGGATGGATTCGAAGATGTTCGCAGTCCCGATTGCGTTCGTCTCTAGGGTCAGCTGCGGCTTCCCCCAGGAGAGTGTCGGGTAGCTTTGGGCTGCCAGGTGGTGTATGACGTCAGGTTGGGATTGGGCTATTGCGTCGTTCACCTCATCCATCCTTCTGACGTCACACTTCAATATGTGGCCAGCATCAATGCCTTTGCCGTACTCCAGTTCCTCCACTGAAGCCCAGACTTCGTATCCTTCCTCTTTCAGGTGCCTAACTAGGTGGCCTCCTATGAACCCCTCAGAGCCGGTGACAAGTGCTCTCATTTGAACAGCTCCTTGTGTTCCATCGTCCAGTTCGCGATTTTCTCTACTCCTTTTTTGACGCTGACTTTCGGTTTCCAGCCGGTCTCTTTCCTTATCTTCTTTATGTCGCTGATGTAGACTTTCTGGTCCCCCATCCGCCAGTCACCGTAGCTTACCTTAGAGCGTTTTCCTGTGAGTTCCTCTATTATGTCCAGTAGCTCGTAAAGCGAGGTTGTGTATTCGACTCCGCCGCCGAGGTTATACGCCCCACCATTGGTCTTCTTAATCTTTTTTGCAAGCGTCTCGAACGCGGCGTTCTGGTCTGTGATGTAGAGTATGTCCCTCACCTGCTTACCGTCGCCGTATATTGTGATAGGCTTACCGGTCACTGCCGCTATCGTGAACCATGCGACCCAGCCCTGGTCTTCGTTGCCGAACTGCCTTGTCCCGTAGATGCAGCTCATCCTCGGCTTCACAGTCTTCAACCCGAAGCTGTGGTGGTATGTGTCGAGTATGTATTCTGCGAGTATCTTGCTGCCGCCGTAGGGGCAGTTGGATTCGATAGGGTAGGATTCATCTATGCCCTTGATCCTGCTGTACCTGTATCTCGTCTTCCCTTTGGATACTGGCAGGTCTAGGTCGCCGTAGACTTTGTTGGTGCTGCATAGGACTATCGCAGGGTCGCATCCGGACTGCCTCACAGCCTCGCATAGGTTGAATGTGCCTGTCGCGTTGGTGTCGTAGTCGAGGCGCGGATTCTCAAGCGAGGTTGTCACAGCCACCTGCGCGGCGCAGTGGTAGACGACGTCAAGGTCTTCCATTATCCCATCGAACGTGCTTTTGTCTGCGACATCCCCTCTCCTGAACTTCACATTCGGATAGTTCTCCTGCAGGTACCGTATGTTATACTCTGTCCGCGATAGGTTGTCAACTACAGTGACTTCGTCGCCCTTCTTCAGGTGGTGTTCAGCAAGGTGGGAGCCTATGAAACCCGCTCCGCCGGTAACAAAGACTTTCATGTCATATTCCTCCGAGTTTAACCTTTAGTCTGAGGTTGTTTATTAGGTTCCTTAGTATTTTATTCGCATCAAGCTTAGACTTCCCAGCAGCCCTCTCCCGGAACTTTATAGGAATCTCCCCCACCCTGAAGCCCTTCTTCGAAATCCGAAGTAGTGTCTCAGGCCCGTCGTATATTCTTTTATCTGAGACGTAGTTGTCCAGATCGAGGCTCCTGAGGACGTCTGTCCTGAATATCTTGTAGCCTCCGGTGCAGTCCATGATTTTCAACCCCAGTATGGCCCGCACGTAGGCGTTGGCGACGGAGCTGATTATCCTCCTTGTGAGACTCCATCCCTCGCATGCTCCGCCCGGGACGTATCTTGAGCCGATGACGACGTCATATTCCATTATCTCTTTCAGGAACTGTGGTATAACCTTCGGGTCGTGGCTGAAGTCAGCATCCATCTCTATGAGGGCTTCGTATCCGTTCTCGATAGCCCACTTGAATCCAGCGAGTCCCGCAGTCCCCCGCCCCCGTTCCCTCCTGTGGATGATGTGGATTCTACCATTCCCCCTGGCAAGTTCGTCTACTATCTCCCCTGTGCCGTCAGGGCTTGAGTCGTCAACCACCAGGATTTCAATCCCTTTGTCCTGCTTCAGTATCTCAGGGATTATTGTCCTTACGTTCTCCCTCTCGTTATACGTTGGGAGCATGACAACGGTCTTCATGAGGTATGGATTGTGAAAAGCAGTTTAAATCCAGCGAGACGGGGTTTGGAGGGGGTGTGGGCCTGAATCCCCCTCCATCTAGGTGGTCTAATATTCTCGTCCCCGCCAGTAGCCTAAAGATAGTCCTGGTTATTTAAGCCTCTTTCACGCATTTAAGTACTCAGGTTTCCTAAGGGAAACTGTAGGATGGCCAAAAAGACGAAGTCCGTGGACATCATGGAATTCCTGGCCTCGAAGAAGTGGATTCTCATCATACTCGCAGAGCTGCACTTCCACGGCACCCAACGATTCAACGAACTCCTAGAAAACATGGGCCACATCAGCCCCAAGATACTATCAAAACGCCTGAGGGAACTGGAGGAGAGGGGCCTCGTAGACAGGAGGAGATTCAACGAAATACCCCCGAGAGTCGAATACAACCTCACCAACAAAGGCCAGGAGCTGGTGAAAGCATTCAAAGACATCGGCAAATGGGCAATCAAATGGGAGAACGGCCTCTAAGCACGCTCTCGAATTCATTGGTCCAGTCTTTCTCGACTACCTTCCTACCCCCTTCCCTGAACCATTTTTTTATCTCCTCCAAGTCCGCGCCGTTGATGTTGTCAACCTCCAGCACATTCCCGCACTTTTTGAGACTCTCGTAGAGTATAACCCCCCCGTACTCAGCCTCCAGATTCTCCATGATCTTTTTTCTGCCATACCCCCTAGCAGCCATCCTCTCGGCTAAAACCTTAGGGTCACAACGTAACACCAGAATATGAGTGACATCCATGTGGTGGCTTAGGAGGCCATCAAGTATCGTGTCATCCTTAATCAGCTTCTTGACTTCCTTCCTCAGCTTTTCAACGTCCACGACCTTCGTATCCCTGGCCTCGTCAATGCCGCTGTAAAGCTTCTCCTCATCAACCAGCCGGGTCAAATCCAAGACTGGAATCTGAAGTTCAACGCCTAAAGTAGAGCATAAAGTCGTCTTCCCGCTGCACGGGACTCCAGTGACTGAGAGAACCTTGGAAACCATAGAAAACCCGCTATTCTTTTAATATTTTTTCTATTTGGTGTAGGAATGTTTTCGCGTCCTCTAGCGCGGTTTGCGCTTCCGTCCGGTGTGGCTCGTATTCTAGTCCATAGAGTGTCTCGTGTCTCTCAGTCCGGTGTATGTTGAGCAGGTTGAGGGTGGTTGACGGTATTCTGTCCGCGTATTTTTCTTTGAGGTATATGTAGACGGCGTAGTGGCTTTTTTCCTGTATACCGTCGCGGTAGAGGATAGCTCTTGCAGCGTGGAACATGGCGTTGTAAGCTTCCAGTATCGCGTAGGGGTATATTTCGAGTTTTATGGCTTTTTCCGTCTCGGCTAATCTTTTCTTTGCTATCTCCACTGATTTTTGGCTTTTCTCCTTGTCTGGAAGTATTTTCCTTAGGAGCCTCTCCCCCATGCAGTCCTCTATTGTCCTTATTTCCATCGTACCTGCGGAATCTCCCCCTGGAGAGGGATGCCAGAAGCTATGACCTCGTTGTAGAAGGGGGCGTCTTCGGCAGCCTTCTTCTGCCAGTCAGCCCAGCTGAACACGTGCACGTTTATTTCCCGGCCCACTTTTTCCTCGTACTCTGATAGGTTTATTTGTTTTTTAGCTCCTATAACCACTAGGTCTAGGTCGCTTCTTCCATCGTCTTCTCCGCGCGCCATTGAGCCGAACAAGACTATTGAGGAAACGTTTGGGGTATGTTTGACCAGATAACCCAAAAGGTTAGACTTTGTGATAAGGTCCAAGTTACGGGCTACCTTCAGATGCCTAAAGAATAGGCTGCCCATGTTTGCTTTAAAATTTCTGAGATTAGCCCTCCTCTCCTCGACTATGAGGCTCTCCTTCAGAAGGATGTCAGCGTATTTTTTCACCGCAAAAGGGCTTAGGTGAATCTTCTTTGCAGCCTCCCTCAAGTAGACTTCGCCGTAGGGGTTGTCCATGAAGAATGTTAGCAGCTTCATGGGGCCTACATCCCAGATACTCACGTTTTTTCCCCGCATGATATAATAATGAGTGTTTTTAAATAAAAACAAATGTTTTTAAAATTTACATAGACGAAAACACCATTTTAAGGGCCTTCCCGCTGCAGGGGACCCCGGTGACTGAAAGGATTTTTGGTGGCGTCATGTATTCACCTACTGAATATTCAATTATTGAATATCCTCGTCTCCACAGCACATAATAATCGTAGAACATATCTTATGATTTCATCATAAATCGTAGATTATATTTCATGATTTTTATACTAGTCTTTCGTATTATCTACCATGGAAGACAACCTGAAGGAGGCATTGGAGAAGCAAAACCCCTGGTGGTTTGGCAAGGAATTCGAGTGCGGCATAAACAGGCTAGAGAGCTACCCCCAACTGGAGAAGTTCATGGGGACACCCGAGGTCCTGCTTCTTTTGGGTGCGAGAAGGACTGGCAAGTCCACATTGCTGAGCCAACTCATAAAGACCCTTTTGGACGGGAAAACACCCCCGGAAGCCATAGTCTTTGCCAACCTTGACGACCCCTTGCTTCAGAGCCGCTCGAAGGACCCGTCCTTTCTTGGAGGGCTGATAGAGCATTATCTGACAAAAGCAGGCGACTGCAAACGGCTTTACGTGTTCATAGACGAGGTGCAGAACAACGACTACTGGGTTCAGACGGTCAAAACCGTATACGACACCCAAAAGAAGGTCAAACTAGTCCTGACAGGGTCGACCTCCACTTTGCTGCAGGGGGAGGGAAGCACAAGGCTTTCAGGCAGATACTTCCACACCGTGATATTCCCGTTATCCTTCAAGGAGTTCTTAGAGTTCAAGGAGATAAAAAAACCAACCTTGGCGGAGAAGAACATCCTCTTCGAGGAGTACCTCAAATATGGGGGATTTCCGAGGGTGGTCTTGGAGAAGGGGAAGGGATTGAAGCATGAGATACTGAAAAACTACTTCCAGACGATATACCTGAAGGACATAGTCTACCCGCACAAGATAAGGAATAACCGGGAGGTCTTCGACCTACTGTACTTTATCCTGTCGAATGTGGGTAAACCGTTCTCCTTTGCGAACATGGCTAAGACGCTGGGCATAGCAGCGCAGACGGTGGGCGAATACATAGCCTACGCGGAAAACTCCTACCTTATACACACGATAAACAAATACGACAAGTCAGTCAGGAAACAGTTAGCCAACCAGAAGAAGACGTACTGCATAGACACGGGGTTGGCGAGCTCAGTGTCCTTCCGCTTCTTAGAGGATAGGGGGCGTCTCCTGGAGAACCTAGTCTACCTGGCCCTCAAAAGACGTTATGAGGACATATTCTACCACAAAAGCAGGTACGAGTGCGACTTCCTCATAAAGGAAAGGCTCAAGATAACCCATGCCATCCAAGTCTCACTCACCCTCAAAGACGAGGAAACACGGAAGCGGGAGGTTAGGGGACTGCTTGAGGCCATGGACGAGCACAAGCTGAGGGAGGGTCTCATAGTCACCGCCAATGAGAGTATGAGGATAAAAGAGGGGGGTAAGAGGATAACTGTTAAGTCGGCTCATGAGTGGCTGTTGGAGTTGGAGATTTAATGTGTTCACCTGTCAGGTGTTCGGCGGGCGGATTTTCCGGATGTCGTCAGCATCCCCCAGATGCCGGTAGGCGGTTTTCGCGTGTTTTTAACCGTCTGTTGCGAATTAATTATCGGTGTATATTTTTCCCGGAGGTAAATTGAGTATGGACAAAAAAACTTGGATTCTAGCGGCGTTAAACGTTCTGTTACTAGCGTCGTATGCGACGGCAACAGACATAGAGACGACAGTGTGTGATGTAATGAAACCTATTATGAGTGCATTGGGAACGATAGGAGGTACATTGATGGTCATAATGTTCACTTATGGTGGAGTTAAGTATGTTTTCGCTTCAGACGATCCAGGGGGGAGGAAAGCAGGAAAAGACACGTGCATACACGCAGTAATAGGCGGGGTTATACTAATAGTTGCTACGACTATCACATCCTTAGTAACTGTGACTACGTGTCCATAGGACTTAATGGCAAAATTGAAGATACCATGGTTGGTCTTAGTTGCTGTGCTGTTTTGGCCAGTGTTGGTTGCGGCTACTTCGCCCTTCAAGGATGTCCCATGCTCTATCATAAACCAGGTTTACGGAGCCTTGAATGTCGTTGCCCCCACACTCATGGTGTTGATGTTCACTTATGGGGCAGTCAAATATATTTGGTCTGCTGAGGATCCCGGCGGCCGTAAGACTGCTAAGAGCATCTGTATTGCGGCCGTTATGGGTGGGATTATCTTCATCCTCGTGTGGGGGATGTATAATGTGGTGAAGCAGGGTTGGTGGGACCTCTGTGAGGGGGTCGTGGAAGGCGCCTCAGGCGGAGGACCACCAGCATCATGAAAGCAAAAGCTGCGTTTTATTCCGGGATTTTGTTAGCCTTATTGGCCGCGTCAGCCTTCGCGGGAAGTCCAATAGAAGCCGTCCCTTGCAGCATCATCGGAGGCCTCTGGGATGCGCTTAGGGCTATCGGCCCGTCGTTGATTGTGATAATGTTAGTATACGGGGCAGCCAAATACATTTACAGCTCAGAGGACCCGGCTGGGATGAAACAAGGCCGGGACATATTCATACACGCCATAATCGGGGGGATAATAATGGGCCTCCTGGCTGCGATAATATCCGCAGTCGGTGACGTGGAATTGTGCCCTATGATAACGGGTTTGTCGACTTGACATGGAACAGGGGAAACTCTTAATGGGACGGGCGACGTTGAGTGCAGTGGCGGTGATTTACTTTATCTCATCCGCCACCTCAGCAGCCACCTACTTGGTTAAGATGATAGCCTTCGTTAATTCGCTGACGACTTCGTTCACTATCATGGGCAACTCCATCGCAGTCATCATGTTCGTCTACGGAGCAGCCAAATACGTGTACACCGCAGACGACCCCGCGGCGAGGAAACAGGCTGTGGGGATGTGCATCGCCGCTATCATGGCGTTGATTATAATACGGGTCGCTGGGGATGTGATTGACATGGTTGGGGTAGGTGCAACATGAGAAGGAAACGCATCACCGCAGGAGTGAGTCTAGCGTGGCTGACGCAATCAGCATCAGCCTCACCCGGCCCGATAATCGCGTCAGTGATATGCAGCCTAGTCCCAGACCTCTTGGAGCTGGCGACTGCTTTAGCTACTTTGATGTTCGTCTATGGGGGGGCGAAGTACGCGTTCAGCGCAGACGACCCTGGGGGGCGGAAGCAGGGTAAGAGTATAGCGATAAACTCACTCATCGGGTTGATAATAGTCGCGGCTTCGAGGGCTCTGGTCATGGCGATATCTGGGGACACTATCTGCCCGGGAATCCCTTAGGTTGTAGTGTTTTCCGGCTGTTCCGTGAGTACTGCGTCCGTTGTTGGGAATCCTTCGTAGTTTATCTCGTATGTTCTGACGAATCCCCAGCTGAATTCGCCGTCTTCTACTCCGTCGCCGTTGATGTCCGGGACCTCGCGGAAGTGTTTCAGCGGGACTACCTCCCTGTTGTAGAATCCGCGGTCCTTGTACTCCTGCAGGTATTTGCCGAGGTACAGTCGAGTCAACATGAAGTCGTTGAACTCCTGTGGCACGTACACTAGGGTCGTGAACTGGGGTAGCCTGCATATGCTGCCTGCCGGCAGCTTCCGCCAGTTTATCGCGCACTGTAGTATCCCAGGAACCTTATCGTCTGGTGAGCTGATTAGCGGTTGGACTCCGAGGAGGGAGGCGTCATTGGCTGCGGACCATGTGCTCCAGGGGATGATGTTACCGTATCCTGTTACGACGTTAGCTGCCTTAAGCTGCCCGCCTGAGATGTCGAATAGGATGAATAACTGGTTCTGGCATCCGAATGCGATTCTCATGTTCTTGGAGAAGCTTCCGTCCTTTTCGACTGTGAGCTTCTCCTCAAGCTGGCTTTGGTCTGGGAGGAACCCGCATTGCACGTAGTTCTTCCATGAGCCTGGTGTGACGTTCGCTATGTCGCCTGTGGCGATGTAGTGTAGGGCGCTTCCCTTGCCTATCATCGTCCAGTCTACCATGGCGTAGTTGAGGCCCCATTCGGGGTTGTATTTCTTGTATGCCTGGTTGTAGGCTTCCACGGTCTTGAACGCATCCTCTTCGGATGTCTTGTTCACAAAGAAGCGGGCGACGTCCTGTATCTCAAGGTAGTCAGCCTGGAGGTTGTCGATGAGTACGGGACGGTGGGATACTGCGGTGAGCCAGTGGCCATAGTCCCACCAGGTTATGATGGCGTCTCCTTGTTTTGTGTGGTCCCTGTGCCATTCCAAGGCTGGAGTCCAGTAGTATATGTCGCTTGTGGGGCCCATGTGCATCACCACGTAGCCTACGAACTTCTGGTACATCGCCGAGCCGATCATGGGAACGTATAGGAGGGGTATGCAGAGCACCAGTATGGTCCCGACGACCCTGAATCCATCCAACTCCGACTTCCTGGCTGCGGAGAACAGGCCTATCGTCGCCCCCAATGCAGTCACTGAGGCGCTTGAGGCGAATATCCATGCGCTCTTGTTGTAGGCCCCCCACATCATTGGGATGCTCCATGTGAGAAGGAACAGGGCTCCGACGCTCCCATGCCTGTATATGAGGTACAGCATCACTGGGATCATCAAGAGCCCGAATAGTAGTGCGATGCCGTAGCGGTTGTAGCCTTCTGAGATGAATTCGTCGACTGATGTGGCCATGGGATTCTGTTCAGCGACCGTCTGGTGGACTATGCTCTTTACCTCAGGGGATAGCACGGTTCGTACAGTGAAGTCAATCCACTGTGAGGGGGTCTTGTAGAATACCAGGCTCGCTGCCCCGAGGAGTATGGCGATAGCACCTAACACCATGATGTTGCGCTCTATCAGGTCCACTACCTGACCCTCCACTGTGCCGTCGTTGACGAACTGCATGCCCTTCGACCGCACCCTCAGGAATTCGAGGGTGAGGGACAGGCCGACAGTGGACATTAGTGGGTAGAGTTCGAGCGGGGCCATCGGAACGTATATTGGCATGCCGCCTGTCTCGTGGACTATGAACGCTGAAAGCTGGTAGAACATGAAGGGGATTATTATGTAAGGCAGGTGTTCCATAGCGTTCGTGTTGCGCAGGAACCGTACTATGGCGTACAAGGTTCCGAATATGCCTAACGTCATCACCGCGTACTGGCCTCCGCCCCAGCCGAGCCTGAGCATCAGCAATGCGACGCCGCAGTAGACGGAGTACTTGAAGCTCTTGCGGTGGTATGAGGCGAAGAAGAGGAACAGGACGCCGACCATAAGGAACATCCCGAACGAGTCGTCCTCGCAGTTTGTGGCTGTGGAGTTCATCGCCAAGGCTGGGCTGAGCATGAACATGAACGCTGCGGCGAACGCCGCTATGTTGTTGTGAGGCCGCATGTCAGAGAACATCTCCTTCACCAGGAGGTACATCAAGACCACGCTGAACGCCCCGAGAATGCCTGGGAAGAGCATCGCAACGTCATAGAGGCTGATGCCTAGCGGCTTCAAGGTTAGGGCTAGTGAGGCGTAGGTCATTTGCATCAGCATGGGAGTGTTCTTCTGATCCAGCCCGAACGTGGGGACATTTAGGGAGCTTGCGTAAGAGGGGTTGTTGAGGTGTGCGAGGCCTCCGTACATGGGGTATGTGAGCGGGTCGAATTCAGGCTGGATTCCGTCGTTGTAGAAGACCTGCATCCACTTGTAATGCCAGTAGGAGTCTAGGTTGGAGAGTATGTCGGCGTTGGCTGGGACGAGGTGTATGAGAAGCGCTGAGGCGAACAATGCCAGAAGCATTGAGGACTCAGCGTCGATGATCTTGTAGTACGAGAGCGCGTAGAACATGCAGAATATGGCAGCCATTATGCTGAAGTAGCTGTAGTCCTCGTTCATGGGGAAGCCGTAGTTGTTGGAGTAGTATGAGAACAGGGCGGTGAGGAGGATGAGGGCAGGCATCCCGTAGGTCCAAATGTTTTTCCTCAGATTAGGTCGAGTGTATAACGTGTATGATGACCAAATGAAAAGGGCGAAGAGGGCGAATGGCGCGACATCATATAGGAAGCTTACTTGAGTGCCCCTAGCAAGGGTCTTTGCCACAGCGATTGCCAGGCAGAAGAATGAGGATAGGAATAGGGGTTCGTTGATGAGGTCGCCCAGCCACCCGAGGGGTATGTCGATTGAAGCCTCCTCTGACTGTATTCTCCTCTTTTTAGAAGCCATACTCACCTACCATATCTTCTTTCCCTGGACTCGAACTCTCCCA
>JAZDIN010000002.1:0-39928 GCA_043804895.1 Candidatus Altarchaeota archaeon | reverse complement strand
GGATGAAAACCTAAAATAAACAGTATAAGACCTTATTTTTACTAAGCTAGAATAGTATCTACTGGGATGTTGAACCTGTAAGGTAGTGGCCCCCAATCCGTTGTTTTTATTTTTGTGTTCTTATCTTTATGGGATGGTTGGGTCGTGTTTGGCTGGGAAGGATATTATTTCCATACGCGACCTGTCTTTGGATGAGATTCACCTGATTCTGGCCACGGCCGAGGAGTTCGAACGCAACCCGAAGCCTGCGGCCATGCGGGGTAAGGTGTTGGCTTCGCTGTTCTATGAGCCTTCGACGAGGACTAGGCTGAGCTTCGAGTCTGCGATGGAGAGGATGGGCGGCCAGGTGCTGGGGTACGAGAGCGAGTCAGTCACTAGCGTGTCCAAGGGGGAGACCCTGTGGGACACTGTAAAGATGGTGGAGCAGTATGCGGACGTGATTGTGATGCGCCATAGGATAGAGGGCGCGCCGCGGCTGGCTGGAGAGGCCAGCACAAAGCCGGTCATAAACGCCGGGGACGGGGCGAACCAGCATCCGACGCAGACGCTCCTAGACCTGTACACGATAAAGAAGGAGAATGGAACCCTGGATGGATTGAATGTTGGCTTCGTCGGAGACCTCAAGTACGGCCGGACAGTGCACTCGCTCTGCATAGCGCTAAGCCAGTTCAAGACGAAGATGTATTTCATCTCGCCTGAGGCTCTGAGTATGCCGGAAAGCTACCTCGAAGACCTCCAGAAGAAAAAGAGGCCGTATGTTGAGGAGGCTGATTTGATGAAGGTCGTCGGGGAACTTGACGTCATATACATGACCAGGATACAGAAGGAGAGGTTCCCGGATCCCGTGGAGTACAACAAATTGAAAGGTTGCTACCAGATAGGCAAACCCATACTAGAACACACGAGGAAGGACGTTAGGATACTGCACCCGCTCCCCAGGGTTGATGAGATAAACCCAGACCTGGATGACACCCCCAATGCAGCCTACTTCAGGCAGGCTGGGAACGGCATACCAGTCAGACAGGCGATAATGGCATTAGTCTCGGGGGCGGTATGATGGCCAACAAAGACTGCAAGAACGGCATCACGATACCTGCGATAGAGGAGGGCACCGTAATCGACCACATACCAAGCAGGCAGACATTCAGGATAATAAGGATTATAGACCCCCAGGAGTTCGAGCACGTCATAAACGTGGCACTGAACCTGGAAAGCAGGAAGATGGGGAAGAAGGGGATCGTGAAGATAAGCAACAGGATACTGACAAAGGATGAAGTCGACAAAATCGCCCTCCTAGCGCCTGAAGCAACAGTGAGCATAATAAAGGACTACAAGGTGGCTGAGAAGACAACGGTGAGGGTGCCTGAAAAAGTCGAGAGGATAGTCAAATGCCCCAACACCAACTGCATAACAAACCACGAGAAGGTCGACACCAAATTCACAGTAGAGGAGAAGGAGCCGCTTAAGATGAGGTGCGTCTACTGTGAGAGGACGATGGGTAGGGAAGACATCAAGTTACAATAGGGTGCTGAATTGGTTAAGACGCGCGGACAGATACTGCTGACCAACGGAAGAGTCCTCATAGGCGGAAGATTAACTAAGAAGGATGTACTAATCTGTGATTGGGGGATATCATCCGTTAAGGATAGGATACCCAGCATATCCTGCGATGAGATTGACTGCAGCGGGAGGATAATACTGCCTGGGATGATTGACGCGCACACCCACATCAGGGACCCCGGCTTCACCCAGAAGGAAGACTTCCACACCGGGACGAAGGCCGCGGCTGCTGGGGGGGTGACGACGGTGTTGGATATGCCGAATAATAAGCCGCCGACCCTCACACTAGATGATTTGAACTATAAGAGGAGGATGGCCTCGGAGAAGTCTGTTGTGAATTTTGGATTCCACTTCGGCGCGTCGCCGCATAATCTCTCCGAGATAAAGAAGGTGAAAGGAGTCGCCTCGACGAAGGTTTTCATGAACCATTCGACAGGGGATATGAGGATTGACGACCCAAAGCTGCTTGAGGGCGTGTTCAGGAACTCGCGTATGGTCATGGCCCACGCGGAAGGCGATAAGGTCAGGCAGGCGGTTGAACTGGCACGTAAGACTGGGAAGAGGCTACACCTGGCGCATATAACAAGGAGTGATGAGATTAGGTGGCTGAGGAAGAACAAGATAGGAAACGTGTCCTGCGAGGCTACGCCGCACCATCTGCTCCTGGATGAGGACAACAGCGAATTGTTTAAGGTGAAACCCCCACTGAACACAAAAGGAGACAAGGTTGCCTTGTGGAAGGCTGTGAACTCCGGCCTTATTGACACGATAGGTTCGGACCATGCGCCCCACCTGTTGAAGGAGAAGAAGACTGCAACGACATACGGACTCCCTGGAGTCGAGACTACTCTCCCATTGATGTTGAATGCCGTGAACGAGGGAAAACTTACTTTGGGTAGATTGGCGAAGCTTTGTTGCGAGAACCCGGCTAGGGTCTTTGGGATAAAAAACAAAGGCGTAATCCAGAAGGGTTACGACGCTGACCTGGTGATAGTCGACATGGAAGAGGAGAAGATGGTCAGCAGACTGTACACTAAATGTAGGTGGTCTCCGTACAAAAACAGGCTCCTGAAAGGCTGGCCTGAGACGACAATAGTTGGCGGCAACATAGTCTATGACAAAGGCAGATTCAACACCAAGACGAGGGGAAGGGAAGTCACGTACAAGAGACGGTGGGCCTGAGCATTGTGTTGGTTTAACAGTTCTTTTTTGTGGCTCTGTTCCCCACCGTTTCCGCTTTGTCGAGGAGTTCTATTATTTTTTGCAGGGATTCTACCCTCTTCATTTCGGCCTCATCTAGTCTCGTCTGCTTGCGGGTTTTAATTTTATCGCGCAGATTCTCGACAAATTTCTGGTCTTTTATGGCGCCTTCCTCGTCGACTTGGTCTGGCGTGATGCTGGTCCATAGACTCTTCTCGATGCCAGAATAAACAACTGAAGAGGTGGTGGCTATTAGATTCCCCATCCTTTTGTTGAGGGCCTCGACAGCCCCCTCCAGTGATAGATTCTCTTGTTTAAGCCAACATATATTGCGGCTGATTGCAGCAAGCTGTTGTTGGAGGGTTTTTTCTTGGTCTTCAGACTCGATTCCAGTCTTGTGTGGCACGGAAACGAATTTATCGTAATATTCAAGTATGAGTTCTCGGTTGAGGGGGTATTGTTCAGCTAAGAGTTTGGCGTCAGTACCTTCCGGGCGTGGCGTAGACTCAGACGACATGAATTTGTCTAGGAATAAAAGTTCAAGCTGTGGCACGAGAATTCTGAGGCCTCCGAGGTTTACTACTTCAGCAGTGTTATGGAGTAAGTCTGGGGGTATGTTTCTCAGGCCCTTTGTCTCGGTTAGAGGCCGTGTCTCCTGGGCCCCGAGTACCTCCCTGAACTGCGGGGTGTAGGGATTTGTGGTATGTCTTTCGTAATCGACGCCGTAGATTTCGAAGTCGCTATGGCTTCGGTAGGGGAAGACTACTGGCCTCTTCTGCCGCCCAAGAACCTCCCCTCGGAGAGCAATCTCCACGCCAACGCCCTTGCCGAGCAGATAGTTTATGCTGCCGTCGTCTCCGCGCTGCCGCCAGAGTGATACTGCGAGGAGGACTTTCCTGTAGAAGCCGTCTTCTCCCACCATCTGAATGCCTGGGGAGGGGGTGGTGGTATTATGCCAGCTGCTGAGGGAGGTTATTTGGTCCGGGGTGAGGTTAGTACTTAACGTGTTGTCTTCGCCGGCTGTAATCCCAAATTGTTTGAAGAAGTTGATGGCAGCAGCCAACCTACCTTGGGCATCATATCCCCTAAAACGTTTCTCATCCGGGTCCGGAAAACCAGAGTGTAGAGTAGAACCAACAACATAACTGGGCATTATGATATACCGGGAATGCCATCAATAAATAAAGAGATAGGGGCTATGTTTTGTCCTCAATCACTATCTTGTAGGTTTGGCCGTTTGGTATTTTTCTGATTAGTTTTTTAGTTTCGAGCCTCTGCAGTATCCTGTGCGTCTTGACTCTGGAGTATCCCATCCTGTCTGTGAGCTCCTTCTGAGTCATCTCTGTGCTTGATGCCCCGAGTTTGGCCATGACCTGCTTCTCCTCGTCTGTTAGATAAAGTTCGGTCAGATCCTCCTTCACCTTCCTCATAGCCCTATTGTGGGTGAGAGTCCATATGGAGAGGGCAGAGGACATTGATATTAGCCCGCCTACCAGGCAGAACATCATCAGGGGGGAGGTTAGGATATCAAAGGGATTCATGTGCTCCGCCATCAGCCTACGCGGTATGAACGGCGGTAGCCCAGGCACTTCCCTAGCAAACCGGGTGGTTGACGTTTCTCTTACGTCTGTCACGTTGTTTCTTGAATATTCCAAAATGTTGCTTTCACTGCTCCAGAGTATGGAATATGCCATGAATGAGTATGTGCTCAGGAGGAATCCACCAAGCATGAAGGATAGTACCATTATTGCAGTGTATTTGAGGTTTTTTTCCATGTTTCAGATTGTTACATGTTTCATCTTGTTTCAGTAAAGGCTTTTATACTGTTTCAGCGCATATACTCTGGCATCTTGAGTTAATAAATAGGAGTTGATAAAATGATGAAAAACATGAGAGTAGGGCCATTAACAGTATTGACAGCATTATGCCTTATCGGTCTCACAGTTGACGCTGCAACATCTACCGCAGCAACTAGCACATCTTCTGACTTGGCTGCGACGAACATGGTTGTGGACTTCACGTCAACCTCATTTGACTCGAACGTGATGCCGGGGGACAGCGGAATCATAAACCTGGTCATAAAGAACACCGGAGGTAGGAAGGCTGATAACGTCCAATTATGGCTGCAGGGGACGGCAACAGTCCGGACTGATAAGAGGTTCTATATCGGCAGGATGGACCCCGGGGACTCAAAGACCATACCGATTATATTCTCAGTCGACTCTAAAGCTAAGACCGGATTGACTGCAATACAGGTTAAGATATACTTTGATGGGTACAAATCTGATGGGATGGGCGATGCAGGTCAGCTGACCACTTGGGAGATACCACTTACGATAATGGGTAATCCATTGTTTGAGGTAACTCCGACAGGAACCACATATTACAAAGACACAATCGGTGAGTTTGCAGTGGAAGGCACGTCAAAGGACTCTGTAAAGGATGTTGAAGCAACGTTGTCCTCAAGCTGCGCCACAATCATCGGCTCATCCAAAAAATACGTTGGCGACATCGACTCAAACCAAACATTCAGGATAGTTTATCAGATAAAACCGTCCTCATCGGGTGCATGCATAGTTTCACTGCGCCTGTCATACTCTGACGAATCAAGCACCATGGCATCGGATAACATAACCCTTGGCATTAATGTGGAAGATGCCGGCGTCGACTTAAAGGTGACTAACGTAAGCTACGCCCCGACCGGGCCTGGTGAGCAGACAGACATTATGCTGGCATTGAAGAATGTGGGCAGCGCAGAGGCTGATGACGTGACATTGAACCTGGACCTCTCGACCCCGTTCGCCCCAGTGGGTAGTGGTGAGAGATACCTGCCTAAAATTGCCTCAGGAGAGGAGGTTACAGTCGACTTCAAGCTGGCTATCGGCTGGGACGCCACCACACAGGCATACTCGATACCGCTTAACATAGCATACAAGGTGGGGGGCACATCATACAGCATCAACAAGAGCATAGGGGTTGATGTAACAGGTAAGGTGATCCTTGAGGTGATGGGCGTTCAAACAAGCAGCGGGAGCGTCAGGATAGACGTCGCCAACATAGGGACTAGGACAGCTGACGGCGTAAAGGCTACGTTGATAATCCCCAACTCAGCTTCTACACAGAACCGTAGCGGAATGGGCAGAGGAAACGCCAGCCAAGGATTCGGCGGAGGCGCGCAGCGCCAGTTCAACGCAACCGAGGGATTCGGAGGCGGCGACGTGCAACGCCTAATCTCATACAAGTCTGACATAAAATCAACCAAGCAGACGACCTTCACCTTCCCGACAACAGCCACTGGACAGGCTATATTGGAGATTGAATATAGCGGCCTCAACAACGAGAGGGTGACGCAGACTGAGAGGATAACACTGAGTGGCAGCAGTGGAACAGATTTGGGTAGCAGGACCTCGAGCGCAAGCCAAACAAGCTACACATACTATGCCGTAGCGGCTGCCCTCATCGTCGTCGCCTACCTTGCTTATAGGAGATACAAGGGCAAGAAGAAGTAAAATGCTGGACATCGCCCTGAAGAACATCTTCAGACAGAAGACTAGAAGTGCCTTGACTATATTGGGGATAGCAATGGGCATAGGCCTCATCCTGGCTCTCGGCTCCATAGGCGAGGGGTTGAACCAGCAGATTGCCCAGCAGTTCGGAAACGTAGGCTCTGTCATAGACGTGAGGGATGAGTCAGACAACAATGTGGGCATATCGCAGGACGTCATAGACGAACTCTCAGGCTGGCCTGAAATAGAAAGTGTAGTGCCGGTCGGCTCATACAGGATAACAAGGGGTTTCAGGGGATTCGGCGGCTTCGGAGGCGGCCTATTCGGTCGGGGTGGGGGTGGATCCAGTATCCTGCAGTTCACTGGATTGAATCCAGACGACCAGGATTACCTCATAGGTGAGGACATAATCACCACTGAAGGCCGTAAACTCGACGCCTCAGACGACGGCAGCGCAGTGGTTCTGCTTGGGTATACGACAGCTCAGAGCCAAAACCTCAACGTCGGGGAGGAGATAGAGTACCAGAGGACCACCAACCAGTCGACTGAGAGCTTCTACTTCGAAGTCATCGGCATACTCGAGGAGACTGGAGACTCAACCATAGACGGCGCCGCATATGTGCCGTTGAAGACAATGCAGGAGATAGAGGACGACGACAGGATAACCTCCCTGAAGGTGAAACTGTATGATGTGAGTATAGTCGAAAACATGACTCGGAAGATAAACGACCAAGTCGAAGACATCAGGGCATCATCCCTAATCACCATGGTGCGCCAGATAGAATCAACGTTGGGGACAGTCCAACTCGCAGTCTACGGCATAGGCGCGGTCTCGGTCATAGTTGGCGGGCTTGGCGTGATGAACACTATGATAATGTCTGTCATGGAACGCCGCAGGGAGATAGGCGTCATGAAGGCGATAGGTGCGACGACGACGATGATACTCACCCAAGTCCTGCAGGAGAGCGCGGTACTCAGCCTAATAGGGGGCGTCGCAGGACTGAGCTTAGGCTACGCATCAATGACCTTGATCACACAATACACGACATTCCAGCCGGTAATGACCCCACAGCTTGTAGCAATCGGCCTTGGGTTTTCGATATTCCTTGGCATGGGTGCAGGCCTCTACCCGGCGTGGAGCGCCTCACAGCTTGACCCGATTAAGGTGCTGCGCTATGAATGATGGTGAGATAGTCTGCAAGGACCTGGTGAAGACATACAACATAGGGCAGCCGAATGAATTCACCGCCTTGAATGGCATAAACCTGACTATCAAAGAGGGGTCGTTCGTGAGCATCATGGGACCGTCAGGTTCAGGAAAATCCACGCTCCTGAATCTGATAAGCTGCCTGGATTCCCCGACCAGTGGCGAAGTCTACATTGAGGGGACTGGCATAACAGCCTTAAACGGCTTCGAGAAGGCGAAGTTGAGGCGGGAGAAACTCGGCTTCATCTTCCAGCAGTTCAACCTCATACCGAACATGACATCATACGAGAACATTGAGCTGCCGATGAGATTCCAAGGAACGCCATCCGCGGAAAGGAGGAAACGAGTGCAGGAACTCCTCAACCTCGTAGGCCTCGAGGACAAGGCAGGGAACAAGCCTACTGAACTATCAGGCGGACAACAGCAGCGCGTCGCAGTAGCCCGCTCACTCGCCAACGGACCAAAGATTATGCTCGCCGATGAGCCGACAGGGAACCTGGATTCGGAGACTGGGAAAAAGATTATAGAGCTTCTCAGGAGGATCAACAAGGAGGAGGGGAAGACGCTGATAGTGGTGACCCACGACCAAAACATCGCAAAAACATCACAACACACAATCAAGATACAAGACGGGATGATAATTTAGAGTGGTTAAAGCTCAGTCAATAGTTTCTTCACTCTCTCCTCTATGTCATCCCTTACCTGCCTGAACGCCTCTTTCGGTTTGCCTGAGGGGTCCTCCAGATTCCAGTCGAACGTCTTCTCAGGTGGCGCGGCAGGGCAGCTTTTAATGCAACCCATCGTGTAGATGCGGTAGGCGTTGTCAATCATGTCTAAGGTTAGGTTCTTGGGCTTCTGTTTGGAGAGGTCTATACCTTTCTCCCGCAGGACATCCACAGCATAAGGCTTTATCGAATCAGCTGCTTTCAGTCCAGCACTCAACCCGATATATTCTGGATTTTTATTGTAGTGGTTGAAGAATCCCTCAGCCATTTGACTCCTCGCTGAATTCTCAGTGCAGACGAACAGGATGTATTTTGCCATGTTATAGCATCTCTATTCCGCCGGCCTCTATCAGGAGAAGTACCAGCAGGTTCACTGCGAGCACCGTCGGCAGGAACGGATAGGCTCCGGCTTCCCCGTATTTTCTGAGAATCGGCTGAAGAAGCTCGTTGACTATGAGCGTCAGTATCATCGCCAGGAGTATGTAAACGGGGCTTAGGATGGCCAGAAGTGCTGTGAGGGCTGCGACATCCATGGTGCTTATCGCGAATAGGTGGGTCTGGGTTGTCGCGGCAGCGAACAGGAGTATCATCACCCATTTCACCACGAAAGGTATGAGAGGTAACTGGCCTGCGACTCCGAAGTAGACGTCAGAGAGGAACATGAACCCAGTGAACGCAGCCCATACCTCCGCGAAGTCCGCCTGCGCAGCCATCCTCTTCAAGTCAGATAGCGAGCTGACAGTGAGACTGCCAAGGAGGAACACTAGGGCTGGAGTCTGTATCGGCGTCGATGGAGTGAGGAGAAACTGGAGAGAATCCATTTTTTATTTTCCGATGTTGAATATATGGTAGTTGATTTAAAATGCACTACATAAGACAGTTGTTTGAAGGGAAAACAGAGGACTGGATACACGCGCTTTTCACAAAGTACGGCCGCGGCGATTTCGCCGGCCCCGCCTGCGAGGTTGGCGTGGGTAAGGATATCAAATTCACTGGCAGCGTCGAATACTGCACTACCTTCGGGTGGTTGGCCGCCTCATCAGGCGGGGACTTCAAGGCTGAAGGTGGAATCTACTCGAAGGTTGACTTCCGAGAAGTACTTGAGAGACTGGGAGTCGATTTCGATGACAAGAGCAAGGAGAAACAGGGTTACTTCGTGGCTGCTTTGAGCGGTGAGTTAAAGTCTGACGTCCTTGTTGAGGTATATGAGAAGACCCCGCACGCGACTGTTTTGCTGAATCTGACAGGAGGTAAGGTGAAGTTCAAGTGTAAGAAGAAGCCTCCGAAACCGGGAGGGGATAAGGAGGTTAAATTCTGCTCAGGCGCGTTGGATGCCTCCGTGCTCGGCAAGTTGAAGAGCGAAATCTTCTTTGACTTACAGGATTTAAAGAAGGCGAAGGTCGAACACAGGATAATAGTGGAGGACCTCGTCATCCCAGCGGGGATGGACGCGAGAGAGGCAAGACTCCAAGCTGAAAGAAAAGGCAAGATTGTCAGGACAGTAACTGTGGACGGCGTAGAGAAGAAGAGCGAATGCAAATTCCAGGTTTGATAACCCTAAAGTATCTGGCCTTCGTAGTATTCCGCAATGGTGGCTCGCAGGTATTGTGCGCCCCTGATTATCTCCGAGTCAGATATTTCTGGGACTGTCTCTATAGTGAGGTTACCGCAGTATCCGGCTTGGTCTAGTATCTTTACAACGCCTCTGTAAAATTGAGGCTCCATCTGGGGGGGTGTGGCCACATCCCACTCGTAGGTGCCGGGGACGATATGTACATCGCGTATCCACTTTGCGAAGGATGACATGAATTCGAGCGCTTTCCTCTCTGACCCCAGTGATGCTATCGCGTGGCCGGTATCGAAGCATATGCCGACATTCTCAGAGCCGACATCTTCAAGTATCGCCTGCATATCCTTTGGGGAATAGCCGACTGAGGAGTTGGGCATCTTGTTCTCTACACAGATTATTTGGCCATTGGCCTCGCCCCTGTCAGCGAGGCTTGATATCATCTTGAGTGTTGACTCCAAGTTGTTGTCTGGTCCAGGCTCTGCTGAGTGGACGACGACTATCTCAGCACCTATAGACTTGGCATTGTCTATACTTTTTAGGAATATGTCTTTGCTTTTTAAAAAAGTCTCCTCATCTTTGGCAGCTGAGTTGGCTATGAAGCCACGGGCCGCTGGGAATGGAGCATGGACGGTGTACGTAAGCCCGAGTTTTTCCCTTAGGATATTCAGCGCCTCAATGTTCACTGAATAATGTGGGGTCCCCAGCTGTATGTCTGTGAAGCCGAGGGGGTAGGACTCGCAGACTGCCTGTTCTGCTGAGAGGTGGATGCGGTGGGATGTCGATACTGCAACTTGCATGTAAGAGTATTCCCGCACGTGATTAATTAATCAACGGTCAAATTCAGGGAGAGGATTGTAGCCCCCGTCATTAACTCCCCGGCTCATTGATCGACAAACGTCTTCGAATCTTGCCTGAGGGTAACCCTCGATGGGGGGCCGTTTAGTATTACCGAAGCGGGTGCTTAAAAGCTGTTATTCGCAATAGTTTGGGTGGTTTTATGAAGATTAAGGCTGTTCATGCGAGGGAGGTTTTGGATTCGAGGGGGAATCCGACCGTTGAGGTTGATTTGAGGACGTCTGAGGGGGTTTTCAATGCTATGGTCCCGAGCGGTGCCAGCACCGGAGTCCATGAGGCTGTTGAGTTGCGCGACGGCGACAAAAGGAGGTATGGGGGTAAGGGAGTGCTGAAGGCTGTGGGGAACGTCAACAACACTATTGCGAAGAAAGTGAACGGGTTCGATGCATCAGACCAGTGGGGACTGGATGAGCTGATGGTTAAGTTGGATGGTACGAAGAATAAGGGGAAGTTAGGGGCTAACGCGATACTAGCGGTTAGCATGGCAGCGTGTAAGGCCGCGGCTTACTCTAAGGGTAAGCCGCTTTACAAGTATATCGCATCGCTTTCAGGGCATAAGGGAGTAACCTTGCCTGTGCCGCAGTTGAACGTCATAAACGGTGGAAAACACGCAGGGAAGGAGAACGACATACAAGAGAACATGTACATGCCAACAGGCGCCAGGAGCTTCGCTGAAGGGTTGAGGATGGGCGCTGAGACGTATCACACGCTGAAGAAGATGTTGAAAGGGAAGTACGGAGTCCACGCAGTGCAGTTGGGCGATGAGGGTGGATTCGTCCCCCCGATTGAGACTCCGCAGGAGCGCCTTGAGCTTATGGTGGCAGCCGCGAAGGAGGCGGGTTACGAGGGGAAGATGTCGATTGCACTCGACCCAGCATCATCAGAGTTCTACTACAGCGACGGCGGATACTACATGATAGGGGAGAGGAAGTACTCTCCATCCGAGATGGTTGACTTCTACGCCGGACTTTGCGACACATTTCCGATAGTGTCAATAGAGGATGGAATGGCTGAGGACGATTGGGGAGGTTGGCAGGAGCTGGTTAGGAAGTTGGGAGGTAGGATACAGCTGACTGGAGACGACCTGCTAGTGACGAACGTGGAGAGGGTTGAGAAGGCAATCAAGATGAAGGCTGCGAACGCGCTTCTTTTGAAGGTCAACCAGATAGGCTCGGTGAGCGAATCCATAGACTCTGCAAACATGTCGTTCAAGAGCGGATGGGGCGTCACAGTAAGCCACCGCTCAGGAGAGACTGAGGACAGCTTCATAGCTGACATGGCAGTCGGGTTGGACACAGGCCAGATTAAGACTGGCGCACCGGCAAGGAGCGAGAGGGTCGCAAAATACAACCAGCTTCTGAGGATAGAGGAGGAACTCGGTTCGAAGGCCAAATACCCGGGTAGGGGATTCAGGAAAGCCAGGTGATGGAGTGCCTTTTTAATGCCATGTTTGTAATATATCATACTTTCACTTTAGGGTGGTTGAATGTTTGAAGCGACTATTAATGACACTAAGTCCTGGCGTAATAGCATAGATGCTATTGCAGCCCTCATAGACGAAGGCACGTTCCAGATAGACTCGTCAGGCCTTAAACTTCGGGCTATGGACCCTAGTCAGATAGCGTTGGTCGACTTCGAGCTGCCTGCGAAGGCGTTCGAGAGGTTTCACTGCGACAAGCCTCTGACGTTGGGAGTCGACTTCGGCGAGTTGAGTAAGATAACAAGGAGGTCCAGGCCGGAGGACAAGATAGACTTGAGCGTGGACACCCGTCTGAAGATGGTCTTCCGCGGCGAGACGAGGAGGGAGTTCACGATATCCATAATCGAATCCAACGCCACACCGCCTAAGGAGCCAAAAATCGACTTCACATCAGAGGTTAAGATAACCCCGAACATGATAAAGGAGGCATTAAAGGACGCGGAGCTGATATCAAACCACGTTGCTATCAAGCTTGAGAAGGTTTTAAGCATCAAAAGCGACGGAGACACCGGCTCAGCTGACATAGAGTTCCCTGAGGACAAACTCCTGAGCATAAACGTGAAGTCACCATCCAAGTCCGTGTTCTCGCTCGAATACCTCAACAACATACTCAAAGCAGCGGAGATACCGAGCGTCGTGTGCATAAGCCTGAAGACCGACGCACCCCTCAGGGTTGAGTATTCAATAGGCGACGGCAGAGTAGTATACTATCTGGCCCCGAGAATAGAATCAGCATAATTAGAATCTTGTCTTCAGATATTCTGTGCCTAGGCTGAGCATGAACGACGCGGCCTTCGGGCCCTTCTCCTTACCTATGAGGACTAGGTATATCGCGTTGAATAGGCTGTTCGGCTCAAGGCCGATACTCCTTGCAGTCTCATAGGTTCTCTTATGGAGTTCCTCAGGCCTTGGATTCTTAGCAACTTCAGCCACTAGCAGATGGAGGCCTTCCTTCTGTTTGCCGTCGAGTTTGTTGTATTGTGCCTTAGACTCCTCTTCCCCCAGCAGCTTGAACCTAAGGTATTCTGGCCCGTGTTTTTGAACCCATTCTCCTGCGAGTGTTACTCTCTTCTTCAGGCGCTCTAAGTCGAATCCTTCGTATCCCATAACCTTAGCCTTACCATCAAGCTCGCTAGATTGTGCAGTCTGGTTTAGGACCGCGCACAATGTTAATGGAACGTTCAAGTATTTTGGCGCACCAACCTGGGACAGCTCATACATCCTCGCAAGGCCGAGGTCGCCTACCTGCTTCTTGTAGTAGAGTCTCTCAGCCTCATCGTATTCATCCACCAGGTTAGGGAGCATGCTCAGATTAATATCCCTCGCCTTATTCAGCTTCTTGTACATGAAGTATTTTAGTACTTCCGGCTCTGCGATTTGAAGCCAGTCTTTGAGTGTGATGACATTCCCCTTCGAGCTTGAGATTTTCGCCCCGTTGAGTGTTAAGAACTCGTATATCACCGGCATCGGAGGCTCCCAACCGAAGACACGCTCCGAGATTAATTTGCTGGTGTCGTAACTGCCTCCTGCTGCGGCATGCTCCTTCCCGAACGGCTCACAAGTGACTTTGAAATGATGCCACCGGGCAGCCCATTCAACGCGCCAGGGGAGCTTCCCCATCCCATTCGAAGCGTCGCTGACTCCAACAAAACCGCAACCTTCCACTTCTCCTCCTGAGACTTCAGAGGAAGAACATTCATAAGTGACTTTAAGCCCATCCACTGCCGTGGGCTTTGTCGTTGAAATCTTACCACATTTCCCGCAGATTGGAGTCCAAGGTATGTAATCGCCCTTGAGGGGCTCCTCACGGAATTGGTTGAGTATGTCCCTAATCTCCGTGCGCTTCTCGAACGCAACCTTTATTTCAGGAAGTAAAGCTCCGCTTCTGTAGAGGTCCGTGCCAGAGTACACGGTTGGTTTGACCCCGAATTTGGTCAAATCCTCAACGAAAGGGCCTGCGAAGTAGTCCACAAAATTCCGGTGGCAGCCGTGCGGGTCAGGGATGTCCTTCACAGGAAACCCAAGATATTTCTCCAACGACTCCATCCCAGCCGGAACTTTCCTGAACGGGTCACTATCATCAGAAACCCATATCAATTCAGCCTTCAAGCCGACCTCAACCAAGGCCTTCCTTATACAATCGCCGCGTATCACATCAGAAGCGTTCCCTAAGTGAGGTATCCCGGAAATGCTCGTCCCAGTCTCAATTACGTGCTCCCCACCACGCAACCTCAACCTATCAACATACTCACCACTCCAATGCATACCATATTATATTAAACAAAACAATATTAACCCGGTGAATCATGAAGGAGGAAATCCAACGCAGTATCGGTCATTTGCTTGAGACTTCTCCTATTAGGAGGGTTTTGTGGCATATGGATGAGAAGGTGGAGGGCCTTACTTTTGGGATTAGGCAGGGGGATGATGCTGTTGTTGTCGGAGAATACGTCTATAATGTGGAGGGTCCGTATCCGTTGAATATTGGGAGGAAGACGGGTCTCATCCACACATGCGCTGATATTGTTGCCATGGGCGGTAAGCCGTTGTTTGGGTTTGATGCGATGCAGGTTGATTCAATCGAGCAGGCTAAGGAGATTACCGAGGATATCAAAAAACAGAGTAACGGTATTGGGGTGCCGATAGTCGGCGGCAACACCCAGCTTGAGAACGACCTGAAACCGTGCATATCATTTACAGTAGTTGGCAAGCTAATAGGCAAGCCTGTGCCGGACTCTGACTGCAGGGTCGATGATAAGATACTGATGGTCGGCCATGTGATGGAGGGGGAGTTAGGTGAGAGAGTGCACCGCGCGAACGTGAAGTTCAACACAATATACGACCTCATCGGAAAGAAGGTTGAGATTCATGCGATGAAGGATGCGAGCCGCGGAGGATGGTTCGGGAACCTGACTGAGATGCTTGTGAAAAGCCAGAAAGGTTGTAAGATTACTTCGATACCCTACCAGAGCCCGACACGGTACATGGGCACGATGCTCATGAGCGTGCCAGCAGGCGAGGTTGACAGGATAGTGTCAACTGCTGCAAAACACGGGTGCCCGTGCGTCGAAGTAGGCACAATCACAGAGCGACTGCAGGTGAAAGTCGGAAGCGACACCATGCTAACGACAGCCATGATGAGGAAGCTAATCAGAGGCGTGCCATACAAGAAGGCTAAAAGTTGCTAGGAACCCAATTCTTCTGGCATTTGTCGCGGCCGCTCACACACTGCTCATCAGCAGAGCATATGTCGGTTGTATCGTCTATGACGTTGCGCTCGCATGTTGAAGTCCTTGCCCCAGGGTGCCTGCAGAAGAATGTGAAGGTGAGGCGGTGGACGTCCCCGTTCCTGCACGCGTATTCCACGCGTGTCGCGCCACACTGCGCGTCTGAGGAGCAGAATATGTAATCTGAGAGAGTGGTTGTTGAGTATTCATCGGAGTCGCATATCCTGTTCCCGTTCACGTCAAGGCAGCAGCCGAGGCCGAATCTGATGTAAGGGGCCTTGCATATTATCAGTTGGGGGGTAGTTGAAGTTGAGGTAGTGGAGGATGTTGAGGTTGAGGTGGTTGACGCGGTCGTTGTCGTTGAGGAAAGCTCCCTGAGTATCGTTGATGCGTCCGATTTCGCAACAGCAGCCTCTTGAGGGGGGTCTGATTCGAGGAACATTGAGAACATGAGTAGGCCTCCGAGTATTAGGGCGATGAGTAGCACTATTGAGAACACTGCGACGACTCCGATGATGAGAGGGATTGTGGGAGTTGAAGTGGACTCGTCGCTTTCCACAGAATCCTCTAGTATGTCGGATGTGACAGACTGAATTTCAGACCCATCAAGTGGGAGTTGGGGGGTGAGGGGTTTATGAGTATTTGCTTCTTTTTTTATGTTTTGTTTGGCGCATCCAGTGTCTGTTGCTGATATTCCAATACCACCTCCTGTCCTGAATTTGAACGGGTCTGTTGGCGGGTTTTTGGAATTTATTAGGCATGCGCCGAGTTGGAGTTTAGGCTCTGAACCAAGTAAGTCACGCCTGCGATGCTTGTGCGCGTGGTGTTTGTGTCTGCTTACCTTAAACTTCAGCTTTTTGACAAGTTTAAGCTTATTATCAAGGTTCTTGTGCATTCTGTGAGAGTGGTGTGAAATAAGTTAGAATACTAGTAAATAAGTCATAAAAACAAAAGAAGTCATGGGTGTGTTATTATAGTTGAGGGAAAACCAAAACAAAAAAATCGCATTCAGAGGGACTGGAGCGTAGCGGAAGCCCCTCCTTCGCGAACCACAGTAAGGCTGCAGTAGAGGTAACGTTCAGTGCTATCGAGCCGAAGGCGAAGATGAGCAAGAGGCTTTAGCCTCTTGTCTCAGACAAAAACCTTCGGTTTTTGCTGATAGCACCTTCGCGAGCCTTAGAAGGCTCTGTGCCGCCGGCGTGGTTTGAACACGCGACACCTCGGTCTCAGAAGCTTAACTGGCCTCCACCCGTTTTTCTTTTGGGGTGAAGCACTTTTCTTTTTATTAAAAGAAAGTGGCTCCTTCAGCCGAGTGCTCTCCCGGGCTGAGCTACAGCGGCGTTTATTTTTTTTTATTTCACCTGAATGAGTTCAGGGTCACTGAGGCTTTGCCGAAGTGTCCCATTCGCCAGCCTTGATAAGGCTGTGGATGAGCTACAGCGGCGTTTATTTTTTTTAATTTCACCTGAATGAGTTCAGGGTCACTGAAGCGATGCTGAATGTGTTTTTTATTGTGTGAGTAGGGATTTAAAAGGAGGAGGGTTGTTTTTGTTTTGTAATGATATGCCTCCCTTTCCATGAGGAATGGGTTTTCTTAGAGTACTTTGGCTTTTGTGCCGATTGCTTGGCCTGGGAGGCCTTTGGGGAATTGGGCTACTACTGCGCCGTTTGAGCCGTGTGTTTTGGTTATTTTGCCTTGTAGTTTGTTGTCTGCGGTTGTCGTCCATTCCACGGTTTTTCCGATTAGCTTGGTGGCGTCTTCCTTGTTTTTTGAACCCGCCGGGTGGATTATCATCTGGTGCGTGTTCTGGGTGTTTTTTCCGCGCCGGTAGTTCATGACTGTAGCTTCCATTTTAAGGGTTTAGTATTAGAACAGAGGTAGTATTTAAACGTTGCGTGGGGGTCGCTTATATGTTTGGTTTCTCATATTGTTGGCAGTATGGAGGAGGTTCGTTTTCACGGTAGGGGCGGGCAGGGTGCTGTCACAGCAGCGATGATATTGTCTGTGGCGGCCTTCCATGATGGGAAGTTTACTCAGGCGTTTCCGAAGTTTGGTGTGGAGCGTCGGGGGGCTCCGGTTGAGGCTTTCACAAGGATTTCCGACTCGTTCATAAGGCGTAAGAGCCAGGTTTATGAGCCCGATTATATTGTCGTTTTGGATTCGACTTTGTTTGGCGCGGTTGATGTGACTTCCGGGTTGAAGAGTGGGGGGATGGTTATCGTCAACACCAACAAGAGCGCCGAGCAGCTTGGTTTGAAGGGTTTGAATGTGAGGACGTTGGATGTCTCGAAACTAGCTATTGAGATTTTAGGCAGGGACATAGTCAATACAGCGATGCTTGGCGCGTTCGCTGGGTTCACGGGTAAGGTCAGTCTTGAGGGGTTATTCAAGGGCGTTGACGAGCATTTCTCCGGGAGCCTTGGGGAGAAGAATAAGAAGCTTTTGGAGCAGGTTTACAATCAGGCTAAAGGAAAATGAGTGTTGACTTAGGCAAGAAGAAGGTTGGTAAGGCTGAGATTACGACAGGAGCTGTCTTGAGGAGCGACGGCAGCACACAAAACACTAAGACCGGCGGGTGGAGGGCGATGAAACCTGTCACAGACCATGGCAAGTGCACAGCATGCGCGATTTGCTGGGTTTACTGCCCTGACGCATCAAGGTTCAAGGACACGGACGGGAAGTATGACTTCGTCGCTGACTTCTGCAAGGGTTGCGGGATATGCGCTGACGTCTGCCCGGTAAAATGCATTACAATGGTGGTTGAAGAAAAATGAGGGAAGTTATGGAGGCGTCGCATGCCGTTGCGGAGGCTGTGAAGGCGATTGAACCTGATGTGATAGCGGCTTATCCGATTACGCCGCAGACTCACATCGTCGAGAGGTTATCGGAGTTCGCTGCGAACGGGGAGATGAAGTCTGAGTACATTCAGGTTGAGTCTGAGTTCACTGCCATTTCCGCTTGCCTTGGCGCATCGGCTACGGGAGTCAGGTCTTACACTTCCACGTCGTCTCAGGGTCTTGCCCTCATGCATGAGATTCTGTTCATCACATCCGGAATGCGACTGCCTGTTTGCATGTCTGTCGTCAACAGGGCTTTGAGTGCTCCCATTAACATATGGAACGACCAGCAGGATTCGATTTCAGAGCGTGATTCAGGTTGGATTCAGTTGTATGTTGAGACAGCACAGGAAGGCTATGACATGACCGTGATGCAGCACAAGATTAGCGAGGATAAGAGGGTGCTCCTGCCTTCCATGGTCTGCATGGACGGTTTCACCCTTTCACACGTCTACGAGCCGGTGGAGGTACACTCTAAAGAGGAGGTCAACCAGTTCCTGCCGAAGTATAAGCCGGTTCACGCCATCTTAGACCCGAAGGAGCCGCTGACTCAGGGGCCAATAGGATTCCCGACGCATTACATGGAATTCCGCAAGGAGCAGTGTGACGTCATCGACAGCTCGCTTAAGGTTATCGAAGAGGTCATGGCTGAGTATAGCAAGACCTTCCCTTGCACGATAAAGGATTCAAGACCTGAGAAGTACTATCACGTCGAAGAGTATAAGATGGGTGACGCTGACGTAGTGCTCGTTTCTATGGGTTCCGTCTGCGGGACGATAAAGGAGGTCATAGACCAGATGAGAGGCAAGGGCGTCAAGGCAGGATTGTTGAAGATAATAACGTACAGGCCTTTCCCTGCGGAACTTCTGAGGAAGAAGCTTGAGAATTACAAGAGGATAGCGGTTGTTGAGAAGGCCCTCTCACCCGGACTTGGCGGGCCGCTCTACCATGAGATCGCATCAGTGCTTTATGATTCTGATAAGAGGCCTCACCTGAGGAGCTTCATAGTGGGTTTAGGCGGTAGGGACGTTAGGCTCGACCACATCGAAGCGATAGTCAACATGACTTTGAATGATGAAGGCAGGAAGGAGGAGTGGATGTTCTGATGGCCATACTTGGATTGGATGAGCGGGAGTATTTCGCGCGCGGACACAGGGCTTGCGCTGGGTGCGGGGAGTCATTAGCGCTTAGGCTGCTCATGAAAGTCGCAGGGCCTAACACCATCGTCTGCCAGTGCACAGGTTGCATGGAAGTCGTTTCTACACCATACCCTGAGACCGCGTGGGAGGTTCCGTGGGTTCACAGCGCGTTCGAGAACAACAGCGCCGTGGCCTCAGGGGTGGAGAGGGCCTTGAAGGTCCTTGGGAAGGAGGACGTTAACGTCCTAGTCCTTGGAGGCGACGGCGGAACATATGACATAGGGTTGCAGTGCCTTTCAGGAGCGTTCGAAAGGGGGCATAACATCACTTACATTTGCACAGACAATGAAGCTTACATGAACACGGGTATACAACGGAGCGGGGCAACGCCATACGGAGCGTCGACGACGACTTCTCCTGCAGGTAAGGTGAGTATAGGGAAGCATGAGGGGAAGAAGGATTTGATACACATCATGGCTGCTCATGGTGCGCCGTACCTGGCGACTGCCTCTGTCGGATACCACACGGACTTCCTGAGGAAGGTGAAGACTGCGCTTGCGACTAAGGGGCCGAAGTTCCTGAATGTTTATGTGCCTTGCGTGCCTGGGTGGAGGATTGAACCTGAGGCGTGCATCAAGGTCGCGAAGCTCGGCGTCGACACAGGAGCGACTCCACTCTTTGAGATAATCGATGGGAAACACAAACTGAATATGCCAGTTGACTCGAGTAAGTTGAAGCCTGTGGAGGAGTACCTGAAGCTGCAGGGGAGGTTCAGGCACCTGTTCAAGCCTGAGAGAAATGAGACGGAGCTTGCGAGGATTCAGAAGAGCGTCAAGGACGGGGTAGACAGGCTTAAGGAGCTTTCCGACAAAGGCTGCTGAGGCTCTCCTTTTTTAAGGTGTAATTTATAATAAAAACACAGTTAATATTCGTCTTAGTGGGGTGTAATTGATGGATGCTATAGTTCAGGAGGCTATCAGTAAAACTAAGTCAGGAACGGGACCGCATGCGGTCTCTGTGAAGCCGGCGAATTATCCCGGCAAATCCTCGGACACCGATGAGGAGCTGAGGAGGATTGTCGAGGGCATAAGGACGTCAATCCGTGTTATCGGATGCGGCGGAGCTGGAAGCAACACAATCGACAGACTTTTGGAGATGGGCGTTGAAGGCGGGGAAGTCATTTCCGTAAACACCGACGCACTCCACCTCTTGTATTCAAAGGCTCCAACGAAAGTCCTGATTGGGACAAGCGTCACAGGCGGAGTCGGAGCAGGCAACGACCCGGAAATCGGGGAACAATGCGCCGAAGCTGACGTTGACAAGCTATCCGGGGTGCTGCAGGGCGCGGACCTGGTGTTCATCACATGCGGACTCGGCGGAGGAACCGGAACAGGAAGTGCGCCAGTTATTGCCGAGATTGCAAAGGAACTACAAGCTCTGACTATAGCTATAGTAACACTACCTTTCAGCGTAGAAGGCCATGTGAGGGCTGAGAATGCCTTGAGAGGGTTGAGGAAACTGAGAAAGTACGCTGACACTGTAATCGTGATACCGAACGACAGGCTGTTGGACATCGCGCCAAACCTGCCGTTGAACGCCGCATTCAGGGTTGCCGACGAGCTTCTGAGCAACAGCGTCAAAGGCATCACAGAGATGGTCACAAAACCAGGACTCGTCAACCTCGACTTCGCAGACGTTAGGGCGATTATGAAGGATGGCGGAACCGCTATGATAGGCCTCGGCTCATCAGCGAAGGACACTCCAATGGAGGCACGCTCAAGGGAATCTGTTGAGAAGGCCCTCACATCGCCGCTTCTGGACACAGACATAAGCAATGCGAAAGGCGCTCTAATCAACATCATAGGCTCGAGGGACATGACCCTTGAGGAGGCTGAGGAGATAGTGAGGATAGTCTCAGAGCGCATAAGCCCAGAGGCTGAGATAATCTGGGGAGCCCAGATAGACGAAGGATTAGACCGGAACGTCATAAAGACGCTCTTAATACTGTCCGGAGTCAGCGTCCCAGGCTACGAAGGCGAGCTTGAGGAGAAGATAGAGCAGCAGGAGGGTAAAGGAATCGATATAGGACTAAAGAGCTTATAGGCGCTTTTTATACTGTAACTTCCTTATAGTTGGGGTTAGAATGATAGCGAAGGCCATCAGCGAGACGAGGAGGATACTCAGGCTCACAAGGAAGCCTAAACCGTCTGAGTACAATGAGAGCATCAAGATATGTGGTGCTGGTATAGCTATCATAGGTTTTGTTGGGTTTGCCATATTCCTGATATTCCAGGTATTGCAACGCGGCTGGTGACAGATGAACGAAGACACACCTAAGATTTACGCTGTGAAGGCAACTGCAGGCCAGGAGAGGGTCGTGGCCGAGCTTTTGTACAGGGAAGCAACAAGCAAGAGGGGCATTACGATGGCAGAGGGGGGGAAGGTTTATAGCGTTCTTTACACTAGTGGATTGAAGGGTTACGTCCTGGTCGAGGCTAACAGCCCAGGCGTCGTCGAAGACCTTGCAAGGGAGGTGCCTAAAACCAAGGGACTACTCTTAAAGGAGAAAGGCAACCTTGAAAGCGCAGGCATAATACCAATAGAGGACTTGGAGAAGACCCTGAAGCCGACGCCAATAGTAACCGAAGTTAACAGAGGCGACCTCATAGAGCTGATTGCAGGCCCGTTCAAGGGTGAGAAGGCGAGGGTGGCGAAGATAGACAAGGACAAGAACGAGATAACCGTGGAACTTATCGAGGCTGCGGTTCCCATACCAGTCATAGTCAACGGAGACGACATCAAGGTAGTCACGAGGGAGAAAGATGAGTAAGAAGGAGACAGTCAAGATTATGGTCGATGGTGGGGCCGCAACAGCAGGCCCGCCTCTTGGTCCGGCGCTCGGACCGATGGGTGTCAACGCAGGGAAGGTTGTCGAGGAGATTAACAAAGTCACAGCATCGTTCAGGGGGATGAAGGTCCCTGTTGAAGTCATAGTCGACCCAGCGACCAAAAAATTTGAAATCAAGGTCGGCAGCCCGCCGACGTCAGCGCTCCTCATCAAAGCCCTCGGACTCGATAAGGCTGGAGGCGGCAAGGAGATGGTAGGCGACCTAAGCCTAGACCAGGTGATGGAAGTCGCAAAAAGCAAGCAAGGGAGCTTACTAGCCAAAGACCTTAAGGCAGCAGTCAAAGAGGTCGTAGGAAGCTGCCAAAGCCTTAGGATAACTATACAAGGCCTAACTCCGAAGGAAATGACCGAGGCCGTACGCTCTGGAATTCTAGACGATTACATAACAGGGAAGACGAAGACCCTGCCGAAATTAGTACACAAGGAAGAGAAGGTGAAGATAGTCGGTGTGGATGAGAAGAAGCCAGAAGTTAAAGAGGAAGCCAAACCAGAAGAGGAGAAGAAGGAAGGCAAGACTGACGAGAAGAAGCCAGAGGAGAAGAAGGGTAAGGACGGCAAGTCAGAAGAGAAGAAAGAGGATAAGAAAAAGCCAGAGGAGAAGAAGAAATAGGCTTTTTAAGGAGTATTGCGTATTCATTAAAACCCGTTGCACTAGACGTCTACACGTCTAGGAGGGATTAGATGGAAGCCAAAGAGTTCATACCAAAGATTGAGGAGGCGCTGTCCAAGAAGACAGAACGCAAGTTTAAGCAGACCGTAGATGTCATATTCAATTTCGAGGGCGTTGAGATTGAAGGGGAGCACAAGCTTAACCTGAACATCCTACTGCCGAAAGGCCGCGGGAAGGATGTTGAAATAGGATTCTTCGCTGACGGCGACATGAACGTGCGCGCGAAGAAGCACAGCAAGCACGTACTGAGCAAGAACGAGTTCGAAGATTACGCTAAGAACAAGAGGAAGATGCGCGTATACGCTGGACAATGCTACAGTTTCATAGCGCAAGCTGATTTGATGGGCGCAATCGGTAAGACGTGGGGTATCGTACTTGGCCCAAGGGGGAAAATGCCTCAGCCTTTCCCGCCGACCGCGAACCTTGACGAGCTGATTAAGAGGATAAAGAACACTGTGAGGGTGAAGAGCAAGAAGCTGCCAACCATACAGGTCCCAGTCGGGGTGGAGGACATGACGCCCGAGGACCTTTCAGAAAACATTATGGCAGTTTACACGACAGTGGAGCGTGCCATACCAAGGGATAACATAATCTCGCTTTACGTCAAAACCACGATGGGGGAGGCTGTGAGGATATGGTAGCCACGTGGAAGACCGACACGGTAGGCAGGCTAAGTAAGGGAGTGAAAGCCCACAAGGTAATCGGAGTAGTTGGCATAGAAAACATGCCTTCAAAGCAGCTGCAGAGCATGAAGAAGAAGCTGAAAGGCAGCGCAGAGATTTATGTCGCAAGAAGCAACCTCATAAAACTAGCACTCAAAAAGGCAGGCGTGAAAGGGATGGACGAATACCTCAACGCCCCCTCAGGCATCGTGTTCAGTGACCTGAACCCATTCCAGCTTGAGAAGCTCATATACGGGTGTAAGACCACAGCACCAGCGAAGCCGGGAAGCATAGCACCGTACGACATCACAATACCCTCCGGAGACACTGGAATCGCAGCAGGCCCGGTCATAGGAGACTTCCAAGCCGCTGGAGTGAAGGCTAAGATACAGGGGGGGAAGATTGTCGTCAGCGAGGATTCGCTGGTAGTTAAAAAAGGCGAGAAAGTCAGCGACAAAGTCGCAGTCGTACTGTCAAGACTTGGCATAGAACCGGTCGAAATAGTACTGAAAGTCAAGGCCGCCCACGAGAACGGGATGATATACCCAGGAGACATACTACACGTAGACGAGGCCGAGACGGTAGCTAAGATACAGGGCGCGCACAGGAAGGCATTCAACCTAGCATACAATGCGAGGGTGTACAACAAGGCAGTCACGATATTCCTCCTACAGGAAGGCATATCCAAAGCCAGGAATCTGATGATAAACGCGGGAATACTCAACAAAGAGAGTGTTGGCATATACCTTGCGAAGGCTGATGCAGCAGCGAAATCAATCAAAAGCGCACTACCCGCGGAACTACAAGCTGAGTTAGAGAAGAAGGATTAGAACACCCTCAGCTCCTGTTTTTGGATTTGTTCTGGTTTCTCCTTTGGTTTTTCTTCAGTTGGTTTCTTCGCTAACCTGTAGGCGTCCACGACAGATATTACAGTCACGGCCATGTTAAGGGTGAATCCGACCTGCTCGTTCATATTCACATAGACGTACCCGGTGGCTAAATCCAACACCAGAAACCCCACAGCCCTCCAAACCCTCCCCACATACAGCTGGCCGAGGCCTGCAATCAGGAGAGACAACGCCGCAGCCAACCAGGGATTCTTAGCCATCCTACGCTCCCCTCATCTTCTCTATGGCCGCGGTGAGTTCCGGGTACATCGTTTCCTCGTCTGCAGCCTTCAGTTCCTTCTCAGCTTGTTTGAACCATGCTGTGATTGATGATTTTCGCTGTGTGAGGACTTTGGTGAAGTTGGCCATCGTGACCGGGCGTTTCTTGCCTGATTCCATCGTCTCCTTCCATGGAATCTTCGCAGCCTCGTCGCAGATGAGTTTGATGTCTGATGAGCTGTAGCCGTCTGTCTGCAAGGAGAGTTCGCCTATGTTGATGTCGCCTCCGAGTGGGATGTTCTTCGTGTGTATCCTGAAGATTTCCTCCCTGCTTTTACCGTCTGGTGGGGGTAGGAATATTTGATCGCTGAAACGGCCAGCGCGACGTAATGCAGGATCGATATCCCAGGGAGCATTGGTGGCAGCCAACACGACAACACCCTCCTTCTTCTCGAACCCGTCCATCTCAGTCAGAAACTGATTGATTAGCCGACGTTCAGCACCGCCCTTCGCTGAGGAACGCAACCCTGCAATAGCGTCTATTTCGTCGAAGAACACGACTGCCGGCGTGTTCCTTGAGGCTCGCTCGAATATGCTGTGGAGTTTCTTCTCAGTCACACCCTCCTCAGGGGATAACAGGTCCGTTATCGTCACATTATAGAATGTCGCCTCACACTCGCCTGCCGTAGCGCGAGCGACGTATGTTTTACCGCAACCCGGCGGACCGTAGAATAGTATGCCTCCTGCGATTGTGCGACCGTATTCTTTGGCTAACTCCGGATTCTTGAGCGGGTAGACTATCTTGTTTTTTATCTCCTCCTTCACCTCAACGAGGCCTCCGACGTCTGAGAAGTTCATCTTAGGTTTGGATGCAGCCTCCAGGCCTCCGGCGCGTTTGAAGACGTATTCAGCGAGTTCGGTGTATAACTCTGATTCTCCGCTTTCCCTGAGTTGTTTCTCAGCCTGCTTCAGCCATGGCGTTATCGAGGGCTTGTGTTCTGATATGACGACCTTGAAGTCTGCGTTCGATACGTTCCTTGCAGTGCCTGATTCCATCCCCTCCCTCCACGGAATCTTAGAGGCCTCGTCGCAGATGAGCGCGATGTCAGCTGAACTGTAGCCGTCTGTAAGCGATGAGAGTTCGCTGAAGTTAACGTCCTCTGATAGCGGCCTACCTTGGGCGTGTATCCTGAACACCTCCTCCCTGCTTTTCCCGTCTGGTGGGGGTAGGAATATTTGATCGCTGAAACGGCCAGCGCGACGTAATGCAGGATCGATATCCCACGGAGCATTAGTGGCAGCCAACACGACAACACCCTCCTTCTTCTCGAACCCGTCCATCTCAGTCAGAAACTGATTGATTAGCCGACGTTCAGCACCGCCTGAGGATCTCCTGTGACCTGCTATGGCATCAATCTCGTCGAAGAATATTATCGCAGGAGTGTTGCGGCTGGCACGCTCGAAGATGCTGTGCAGCCTCTTCTCAGTCACACCCTCCTCAGGGGATAAAAGGTCTGTGGCCTTCACGTTGAAGAATGAGGCTTCACATTCCCCTGCCGTCGCCTTCGCTATGTATGTTTTACCGCAGCCTGGTGGCCCGTAGAGTAGTACGCCTCCCCCTGGTTTGCGGCCGTATTTCTTGGACATTTCCGGGTTTTTGAGGGGGTAGACTATCTTGTTTTTTATCTCCTCCTTCACGTCATCTAGTCCAGCCACGTCAGAGAATTTCATTGTCGGCTGTGTGACCATCTCTATGCCGCCCGCGCGCTTAAACACATAGTCCGCCAGTTCTGGGAAGAGGTCTGATTCGCCACTTTCTCTAAGCTGCTTCTCTGCTAGGCGCAGCCATGGGATGAGAGAGGATTCCGTCTCGTTGAGGGCTAGTATGAAGTCCGCCATGGAGATTTCGCGCCTGTCTTCGCCGTGGACGCTCGCCCGCCAAGGTATCTTCGCAGCCTCGTCGCATAATGCGGTTATGTCAGCTGACGAGTAATTTTCAGTCAGTTCGACGAGGCGGTTGAATTTTACGTCCTTGGCGAGGGGCCTGTCTTTGGTGTGCACCTCGAACAATGCGAGCCTCGCCTCCGCATCCGGTGGGGGGATAAAAATCTGCAAGGTGAAACGGCCTGCCCTCCTGAGGGCAGGATCCATATCCCATGGCGCGTTCGTGGAGCCTACTATGAGCACGTTCTCGTTTGACGCTCCGACGCCTTCCATGTTAGTGAGGAACTGGTTGACGAGCCTATGTTCAGCCCCAGACTGGCCTGGTTTCCTGCTGCCGCCGAGTGCGTCAATCTCGTCGAAGAATAGTATCGAGGGCGCACCCTGCCTCGCCTCGTTGAACGACTCATCCAACCTCTTCGCCGACGCTTCCATGTCGTCTCCGACTATCTCCTGCACGCCTATGGTGTAGAAGTTGACCCCTGCCTCACCGACTGTGGCACGCATTATGTATGTTTTCCCGCAACCTGGGGGGCCGTATAGGAGAACACCGCCACCGCCTTTGCTTCCGAACTCCTTGGACAGTTCCGGATGGATTATCGGGTAGATTATCCCCTCCCTTATCCTCTCCTTCACCTCTGCCATTCCTGCGACATTAGAGAATTTTATCTCCACATCCTCGAACGGTATGGAGTCGAGTCCATAGCCTTTGACTCCGATTAGGAGGGTTTTCAGTTTTTTTGGCTTCTGGTAGTTTTTTGTTTTCGACTTCTTGAGGCAGGGTATATGCCTTATTTCTTTAGACTGTTTACCGCCCCACTTGAACGTGCACTCAAGGTACGGCACGTATACTACCCTCTTCAGGTGGAGGCCGCAATTGAAGAGCGTCCCAAGAAGGTACTTTATCTTGTCAGGGGATTGTGTTATCCTGCCGAGTTCCACTTTGTCTTCCACAACGTCCGTCAACTCAAGTCTAGAGGAGAGGTTGTATATCGTGTTCGTGAACCTTGGTATCGGCACCATGGCCTTGACTTTGTATACCGGCGTGACAGGCTGGAATTCGATAATCTCCCTGAAAACGACGGTGAGGTCGCCCTCCCTGTCGACAGGCTTGTATATGTCCGCGTATTTCCTTCCTGCAAGCTCCTTAGCTGCAGTCTGAGAGGGCATGTCAAGCTTGTCGAAGTTTATGGTGCCCTGGTCGAGGAGGTAGCCAAGCGTTTGAAGAGCCTTTGGGGAGAGGGATGCCAGTTTAAGGAGGAAGTCTATCTTCTCTATGCTCGCTTCGTTTGATTTTATGAATATGCTCTTCGTAGCCTCGCCGTATCCTTTGGAGCTGAAAACGTAGAAGCATGCGTCGTCCAAGCCAACGTGGAACTCATTCTCCATCCCACGTATCACGATGCCTTTACCCTCCTTGTCGTATTTGACTGCCGAGAACACGGCCAACGGCGAGTAATGGTATTCGAGCGTGATTGACGCCTCAGACTTAGACTCCTTTTCGAACTTAGCAGCCTTCTCCTTGAAGTAATCTATCGCCGACTCTTCAGCTTCGCCTGAAATCGCGTATGCTTTTGTGTCAATGCGGTTTATTCTCATTATAGTCCATTAGACATTTGCTTAGGGCCTTAAAATGCCGAACAAAAAGTTTAATAGGCGAACGAAGAGATACTTACTATGGGCTATGAGATGGACTTCAAAAGGGTTGCCGTCTACTGCGCCTTGATAGGATTGTTCGTAGGCGTCGTCGCCGCCATCCCAATTGTTAGGCTCCCGAACGTCTGCTGCCTCTGGATTATAGTCGGCGGGTTCGCAGCAGCATACGTCTCAGGCAGGAACATGAAGATATTCGAACTTGCCGACGGCGCTATAGTCGGGGCCGTCTTCGGCCTATTATACGGCATCACAGACACCATAGCAATCCTAGTAGTCAACATGGTCTTCGACCTCTTCGGCCTCGGACTCGCAGTCAGGGGAGTGAATGTGGGGGGAGTCGCTGCTCTACTTAACATCCAACTTAAGGGAGTAGTGTGGACCCTCCTCTCGTTCGTGATTACGACTGTTGAGGGGGTAATCTTCGGGGCTGTTGGGGGGGTGTTATACGCCACACTCAGGGGAAGCGAAAAGAACGGGGCCAAAAGTGTTAGGACCCCGACGCTCAAAAGGAGGTAGGCTTTTTACCTAGGATGGAACAGGCAAAGATTATCTTCTTGTTAGTTTCGCTTATGCTCTTTGCTCTGATAATTTCAGCACCGTATCTGGCTTATACAGGAGACGACGTAGGCTCGGGGTTCAACTACCGCATCTTCGCAGGATTCTGCCACCAGAAAGCGGAACGCAGCTTCTTAATCTTTGGATATAAGATGGGGGTCTGCGCCCGCTGCTTCGGGATATATGCCGGGATGCTCATCGGGGCGCTACTTTACCCCCTGAGGGGCTGCCAAAGTAGGATGCCAAACCATTGGATTATTCTCGCAGCACTCGTACCTTTGACTTTGGACGGCGGCTCCCAACTTCTGGGACTGCGGGAAAGCACGAACACCCTCAGATTCGCCACGGGCCTCATATTCGGGCTCACACTACCATACTACCTCATACCAGCACTGGACGGCTTACTGACTTATATGCGGCCCCGCAGATAACTATACAGTATTTTTGAGGTGGTAAAATATGGTTGAGAAATCTGACGATAACCTGATGGCTGCAGTCTCCTACCTACTTGGCATATTAACAGGGATTGTAGTGTACATCATGTACAAGGACAAAGGAAACAAGTTCGTGCTATTCCACGCAGTACAGTCGATTATATACGGCGTCGCGCTGATAATCGCCTTCTTCGTGCTGATGGTAGTCAACATCGTGCTGGCGTTCATACCAGTCATAGGATGGATTATTGGATTGGTTATGATGCTCGTATGGCTTGCACTGTGCCTGGCCATATTCGCGTCATGGATATTCCTCATGTACAAGGCATACACGGGCGAGAAGTTCATGCTGCCAGTCATCGGGAAGATGGCTGAAAAGTACGCATAAGGGGTCCAACACCCCTTACACCCCCTATTATTTTAGGGGGGATTTTTTCTTCTTGACTTCAACGGTCTGTATTCGGCCGCCGCGGTCTGCTAGTGCGCATGCTATGATGTTCAAGGCCTTCTCCACAGCTGTTTGGTCGTTGCCTGTCAAGTCTAGGAATAGGTTTCTAGTGTTTTCGGTGATTCTGGTGAGTTCTCCGTTGATTATCGGCGGGAATGACAGGACCTGGTTGTCGCGGTCCACGAAGACAGGATATTTTTTCTTACCCTCTAGGGTCCATGCGTAGTCGCGGCCCTTCGGGTGGTCTTCTAGAATCTGCCTTAAAGTCAGTTTCCGGTCCATATCCAGTGGTGTGAAGGATATCTCATCAGGGCCGACTGCCTTGTAGGTGAATGGCTGCTTGACTTTGTCGAGGTCGTGTACTCCGATTGCGACCTTCATCCTGTTTCTGCCGTGAGTGAGGTGGAGCTTCTCCTGCATGTCCATTATGGACTTCACAGTGTAGTCGTCCATGTCAACGCCTAGGACGACGCCGGCCGTGACCGCAGGGCGGACACCATCGACTGAGGGGTCAACGATTAGTGTCACATTTGATTCGCCGACTTCGTACTCCTTGAATCCTACCTCAACCCCCATAAAACCCTTCAACGCCCTCGCGAACCCTTCTATGTTGAGCATGTCAGGCCGGTTCGGGAACACATCCATAACCAGCTTATCCTCGTCAACAGACTCTAAATCCACACCCAACATCGGAATAGTCTCCTGAAGCTCCTTAACACCCACCCTACGGCCAAGCAGGTGCGCCAAATCCCCGAGCTCATACTCAACAGAAGGCATAGTTCATATAATGGAACTTAGGCTTAAATTACTGGTTTCGCTTCTCTTTCTTGTATTCTAGGTAGGAGTAGGCGACTACGTAGAATGAGGATAGTAGTATTGGGGCGATGATTAGGTAGATTGCGTAGTCTTGGAGTACCAGCCCAACCAAGGATATAGCCGCTGAGGCTTTGAAGAGTTTGGCTCCGATTTTGTGGGTTTTGTCCCAGACTTTGTCGCTGGAGAGCGTCCAGGGGGTTCTTATTCCCATGAACCAGTTCCTCTTCGCATTCTCTATGAGGATGCCGGAGGAGTAGAATAATGCTGCGAGGCCGGGCACCATGGCTGCGACCATGTTGAAGGTGTAGCCGAGATTCCAAAGGAGTGTTAGTATGTGCAGGTAAAGCAGGAACAAGACGACGAGGACGATGAACCTGTCGTAGTGGGGCCTGAACTTGTCTATGTTCGCCTTCAAGGGGTCTAGGAGGGGTAGTGCATACATCATTAGAGCAGCTGCGGCTGCGATGGCTGGCATCAGGAATAGAAGCCATGTTTTTGGCATGTAACCGTTCGGCTGGCCTTGCGCATCCCAGTGTGAGGCGACTGTCTCAGGCAGGAGAGAATTGGAGTAAAGACTTAAGGTAAAGGAGACAGCAACCAATATGGCGATTAGCGCGGATGACCTCATTTTACCTCATTGGAACCCTAATTTGACACTATTCTAGCCTAAGGATTATCTCAGGGGCTTTCGAATAGGGATTATGGTAAGATGGCGTATATAAGCGGGACTAACACGTGCGTGGCAGTGAATGGGGCATCATCGTCAGACGTCCTGCAGATTCTGATAATGCTCGGAGTCCTGCTTGCAGTAGCTGCCGCGCGGGGGACATGGCATGGATGAGACGGAAAAAGTCTTAAAGCAGATTAGAGAATGCGACAGGATGTACATTAAAGCCTACGGCCTACCTGACGAGGCTCCCGACTCTAACGTGTGCAAGAAGATGCTGGCTATGGGATTCGACATAGGATTCAAAAACCTCGCTGAGTTTTGCATAAGATACTGCGCACGGTGGGAACTGAATGCTAGCAACGGCCGAGTGTGCTGACATATTTATTGGGAAAGGGATTGAATATTGAAGATGGTCGAGTATGATGTGGTCTTCCACTGTGTTTTGGTTGCGGTAGTGACTTCGCTGGCGTACTCGAATATTTTCCAGAATGAATTCGTCTACGACGACTACACCTTTATTGTTAAATGGAATGCAACAAGAAGTCTTGGCAACATTCCCTCGTTCTTCACTGGAGAGCTGCCGCATGGCCATAGCGGAGTCTACAGGCCGGTAAGGGGGGTGTTTTATGCAGTGGGTTACTGGTTGTGGGGTGTGAACCCCGCAGGCTACCACCTTCAGTCGCTTTTTGTGCATCTGACCTGCACAATACTCGTCTATTTCATCGCCTTGGAGGTTGCTGAGTCCGGAGTGATTGCGCTTATGACTGCGATAGTATTTGGCGTTCACCCGGTTCATACGGAAGCGGTTACGTTCATGACTGCAAGCTTTGACGTTATTGGTGTGGCTTTCTTCCTCTCCTCCTTTCTGCTGTATTTGAGGTCTGGGGGGGATTGGAGAAGAGTTGAGTATGTTTTTTCAGCAGCATTTGCGGTATTGGCGTTTTTGACGTATGAGGTTACGCTCACCCTCCCGCTGATGATAGTCTTGTATGATGCCTGCTTCAGGAAGGCTAAAAGACGTTCAGTCGGGGGATATTGGGTGAAGATTCCCTATTTCATGCTAGCTGCCTTTTACTTCCTTGTTAGGTCGCTCATCTTGGAGTTACCCCGGGGGCAATATTTTGCCGGTAGCTTTTATTACACGATGCTCACTATGTCCAAGGCCTTTGTCAAGTACGTCTCGTTGACCCTGTTCCCGGTTGGCCTGAGCTTGGAACACACACTGCCTGGAGGCATTTCCTCCCACATAGACTCGAATCTTATGGGGGTAGTATTTGCCCAGACCATCTTAGATTCTGACGTTCTCTTCTCAATGGCCGTGATATTGACCCTGGTTGTTATCATGGTGAAGTGTCTTAGAAGGTATCCTATCGTTTCCTTTTGCATAGGGTGGTTTATTATCGGATTATCCCCGGTCTCCAACATAATCCCACAACCAGTCGTCATGGCGGAAAGGTACTTATATCTGCCGTCCTTTGGCTTCTGCCTCCTTTTTTCGTGGGTTGTCTACCAGGGTTTTAGGAAAGATAAGTGGCTGGCATTGGTTTTTGTCTTCGTTGTTCTAGCATACGCTGGACTGACAATTTCAAGGAATTATGAGTGGAGGGACCAGATGACCCTGTGGTCTAAGACTGCTGAACGGTCGCCAGGGAGTGCGCTCCCGCATTTAGACTTGGGGATTGAATACGCCCGACATGGTATGGCAGATGCCGCGACTGAAGAGTTCAAAAAAACCCTTGATATAAACCCAGACATCGCTGAAGCCCACAACAACCTGGGGATTATATACACAAAACAGGGGCGGGTAGATTTGGCTGTTAATGAATTCAAAACTGCGATAAAAATTAAACCGGAACTCGAAGAAGCCCACAACAATCTCGGAATCATATATGTTAAGCAGGGTATGACAGACGCCGCGGCTGAAGAGTTCAGGCGGTCCATAGAGATAACCCCTGATGAGGCTAAAACGCATATAATGCTTGAGGAAGTGTATAAGATGCAGGGTAGGGCAAACATGAGCCTGAGAGAGTACGAGAATGCGAGTGAATTTTACCCCGAGAATCGGGTGTAGTCCGTTATCCTACGCTGGCGTAGAATCTGGGATTTCAGTATGTAACAGTTTATGTTGATTAGGAGCCTCTGGCTTATGTCGTCCAAAGCCTCCGGCAGCGTCCTGAATTTGGTTGGGGGTTTCTCCAGCGCCTTCCTGACGTTCTCCCGCACCTCCCACACTCCCACAGGCATCACATAGGAGTCGTAGATTTCCCTGAATATGACGCAGCGGGCCTGCCTGCCCATCCGGTTGAGGGCCTCCGCGGCGGCGAATCGGCCCGCATAGTAGCCGCCTCCTTCATTGTATGCGTAATCCCATCGTCCCCCATGGCCTTCATGCTCTTCCACTATCGTGTACTGGTCGTTTGACATCGTCCACAGGGTGTTGGGAGCCCATGCTTCGAACTGTTCGAACTCCCATGCACCGGGGATGAGTAGTATTTCGAAGTGGTTGCCGAGGTATGTGTTCCCGTAGACTTGGATTTCCGGAAGCTCAGGGTAGTCACGTATGCGCTTCATCAGCTCCCTACCGAGTATGTCGTCGACTGCTGTTATACCCCACCTTGTCGGAACCAACCTTTTAGCGTCTTCCATACCAAGCGCCCCGGAGGATAGGACGTTGCTCAGGTAGTAGACGTCCATGTTACGGTCAAAAAGTTCCACCACCTGCTCCCCGGCTGTGAGCTCGTCAGAGACAACCGAATCCACCTTCTGGGGGATGACAGGATTGTCTGCGACTGAGAAACTCTTCAACTCCCCTGACGCACCCATAGGCTGGCTGATTGGGGAGAAGGAGAGGCTAAAATGAGGCCTCTTAGTGTAGTGGGCTTCAACGTCAACCGGCCGAACTGACAGCGCTATCTCCTGCATCTCATCAACGAACCTACTTCGCTCCATTATGGGATGCTTCTGTTTGCCTCTGACAAGAAGGGAACGCGCCCTGATTATGTCGTCGAACCCCATACCATACCATAAGCCCGGGTTGTCGAACGTGTCGCAGCCGGCCTCCTCCAGCGAAGTCATGGGGCCGACATACACTGAGGGGTAGTCGTTCCAGCCTACGAAGACCGAGGGGGAGGGCCCGAACATCTGTTCCTTAAGGCGGTCTTGGACCGGATTCTGTAGGTCGATTTTCGCCAGGAGCGGACAGGACCTGTTGCCACACAGTAGTCTGCCACCCTTACATTGGAGACACAAGCGCCTGCTCATCGGACGTAGCTTGCTCATCGACTTCAATATCTCACAACGTGGATTATCCCATGATTGATATTTCACGTTCATGTTACTGTCTGCCGATGAACCTGCGCTGCCTTGAGGACGGTTTCACACCCTGTCCTCCTAGGGTGTACCTGTATTCGTCCATGTATGATTGCCTCTGAGCCGAATTCCATGTCCTAGTGTTCTGTATGTGGCCGCTGTCGCGGCTCCAGACGCCAACCATGCGACTGTTGCATTTGCAGCATTTTCCGGTTATGGTCAGTTGTGTGAACCCGCATTTGGAGCATATGGTTAGCGTGCGGGAAACAGCCAGGTAACGCAGGTCTTTGCGGTAAAGGAGCCGGTTGACGAATTTAAGCGTCTCATCTGCTGTGTATTCGCCTTCGGCAAGCCTTAAGTGAGTCGTGGTCCTGCCACTCACTGCGAGGTTGAACCTTCCTTCTGTGTTCAGTTTGTCTTGGAGGCGGCGGGCATTCACGTAATGGCCTTTACTGTAGTATGGGTTTTTGCCTCCGTTGACTTGAGCTTTGCTGCCGTATCTGGCGACATCAAAGGCTGCGAAGCTCGCGTAGCATATGCCCTTCGGGTCTCCTGTGAGTATGAAGTCCAAGTCACTCTCATCAGCGAAGGTCTTCACAGACTTCATCATCGCCTTCACGACCTTCAGGCCGAATCTGACGCCAGGCCTTACCCTAAGGTCAGAGCCGGTCTCCTGCATGACAAGCTCGTTCAAACCTGAATAGGATATGACATGGAGCTGCTTGTCTGGGTTATAGTACCTGAGACCTTCTGCCTTCTGCTTCAGGAATGGGAGTAGATTGCGTTCGAGATTCTTTGAGATGACCTTCCTCTTCAAAAGCAGGACTTCAGCTGCCTTCTTCATCCTGTTATCTAGGACTTCGAACATGTTGCCGTTACTCTTGTAACCAACCTGTGGCAGATTCACAGTCACATGTTGTATAGTACCCCGGCGTGGTCCGTAGAAGTGCTTCCCAGTGTTTAGGAAGTATGGTAGCCCGAACTTGCAGGTCAGCTCCGCAGCCTTTAGCATCAGCTCGTCTGAACGTCTGCCTGTGACGTTGAATAGGATTTTAGGGTAGATGAAAGGCTTATGGAATGAGTCGCCTTCAAGGCCGACATCGCAGAAGGCTTTGAATATGGATTCAGCTTCTGATGCGAAATCTGAGTATGTAACGCTTTTTTGCATCTTCCCGCCAGGCTGGACTGCAGATACATCCTTAAGGTGCTCTGGCACGGAGGTGTCGCATGAGAGCGTAGCATAAACCGCCTGACCGCCGCGGCCGACTGACGTCTGCGATATCTCGTAGAATAGCATCTGCACCAGCTGCTTGACTTCAGCGTATTCTAGGCCGCGGACGTATGGGGCGAGTATCACGTTAAAGTCTTCGATGCACTGCTCCCTGGAGCAGTCAGCTTGTCCGCCTACCAGCACCTTGACTGCGTGCATGAAAGCTGAGGATGGACGCTTTGCAGGGCCGGCGGTGGCTGTGTACTCGCCTACTCCGTCGACCTTCAATCCGCGCGTTAGGAAGAACCTCATATCATGGGAGAATGTCGTAGGCCGGAGGGGGAAGTGGTTTAGGTCGTGGATGTGTATCTGTCCAGTCATGTGCGCGTCTGCTAGATCTATCGGCAGGACGTTGAGGAGCGAGTATTCCCTTGCAATCTGGTCGCTCATGACCTTGTGGACTGCCTCAGGACTGTATTGGGGTATCTCCTTAGACCCCTCCTCGAGGAGTCTTTTAACGTCGTAGACTGGCATTCCAAGACGGGTGTATCTTGCACGCACCGACTCCATGCCGTGTTCAAGGAGCTTCACGTTGACTATCTCACGGATGAGCGGCGCAGTGACATAGTTCAGTCTCATCCTGCCCAATTCCTTCTCGACCTCCTTAGCTATTGTCTCAGCGAACGACCTGTCGACATGGGTTTCCTTCACAAGCGAGTCGACAATCCTGGAGGACTGGAAGTAGTCGAGGATGTTCGAGGAGGTGCGGACCTTCATGTTAGAGCGGTAGACGTACTGTTCCGCTATCTCAGGATTGACCTTCTTCAGCTTGATATAGACGCGCATCCGAATCTCATCAGTCGTCATGCCGTCATAGCCTTCCTTACGCACCTCCGATGCTATTTGGGTGGCAAGGGCAATCGGTGCTCCAGCTGACATGCAAGTCTTTATTATCTTGTTCCTGTCGAATTTTACCAATTCCTTGTTGCTTTTGCAAACCTTCATCTTGGAGTTTAGGTATTGTCTCCGGGGGGTAAAAATATGTTAGAGTCTTTCTGGAAAGTAAGGGTATATAGGGTTTGAAAACTATTGTCAGGTACATGAAAAGGTTGGCTCTCCTGTTGGTTGGATTTTTAGCCTGCGGGTGCATTGGAGGGGAAACCCAAAAGACTCCGCATGAGACAACCACGACGACAGTTGAGGATGTCGATTTCACCTACTATATGCCAACTACCACGTCGACGGAACCAACTAATCCACCGACGACATTATCGGAACCGAGGTCTACGACCACGACAACACTCAGCAAGCTCATAAAGACGTTCAAGGACAACGGCGGAGAGATCTGCAAGGTGGATGGGAAACCGATAGTTAGGATGTACAGCAAGACAGACTGCGAACACTGCACCTGGAGCGGCCCAATCTTTGACAATGTTGTGGGGGGGTATGTTGGCAACGGGAGCATAGTCGCGCACCATTGGTTTTTCGACAGGAATGATGATGTGTTAACGGATTTTGTGGAGGGGGTGATACCTAAGGAGGAGTATACGATCTTCGAGGGGGGTAACATGAACACTGTCCCGTATTTCAGCTTCGGTTGTAGGTTCACGAGGACTGGCAACGGTTATTATGTTAGGAACCTGCCTGGATATGAGGGGGGGGAGTTTAGGGCTGTTATTGAACAGATTTTGAGTGATTAAGGAACATTGTATATTTTTCTATTTGTTTAAATTTCTAATTATTTAGATTCATAGATATTATGTATTTTAGCGATGGAAATAAGGCAAGTATTTAAATGTAGTCGCTTAATTTATGGAAGATGGAAAGGAAAGAAAGGTTATGGGATAAGAAAACCACGCCAGCAGCGCAAGAAAGGAGAGGCGCCTCAGACATGAAAGAAGACCCTACAGAGGCAAAATTCGATGAAGCGATGAAAAACCTCACCAGGACGGAGAGGAGTACCAGAGACTCCAAACCTTCGCGTCGATTCTGATTGAAAAATCGCTCCTCAGCCAGGGCAAGTTCGATTAGCCTATTTGCTCCGTTTTATAGCATCCTCTTCTAGCTTCTTCCACAAGTCCTTCTTGTTCCGCTTATGCTGCTCAGTCTCCCCTGACTGCTCAAGCTCTTCCATCCTGTCAAGACGGTTCAACAACCCGGCCTGACGCTCTAAGTCGCTCATAGGCTTCTTATCCTGCTTCGTCATCTTAGAAAGCCGCTGAATTAACTCCTTTTTGGTTTTTAGATCGACCATGACAAACACCTCTTGGACTAATAATGCGATTAGGTTATATTTATTTGATGTTGGAGTACCTTCCCCTCATCCTGGCCGGATGCCTAGCCGGTACAATCACAGGTTTGACTCCGGGATTGCATGTTAACACCGTCTGTCTAATCGGTTTGAGCCTGTACGCCGGCTTGGGTTTGGATGCTATTGAGTTTAGCGTATTCATGGTTGCGATGGCCATCACGCAGCAATTCCTCGACTTCATACCAGCTATATTCTTGGGGGTTCCTGAGGAGGAGACCGCTTTGAGCATACTGCCGGCGCATCGCCTTCTGATGGAAGGCAAAGCGTTAGAAGCAGTTAAGCTCACAGGATACGGATGTCTTATGGGAGTGGTCTTCGGCCTCCTCTTACTCCTCCCTGCCTTGTATGTGATACCGATTATATACCATTGGATTCGAGGATTCGTCGTGTACGTCATAGCGTTAGCTGCACTCTTCCTGATGATGCGGGAGGGGGGGTGGAGCGGTAGGTTGTGGGCTGCGATTATATTCCTAGTCTCTGGCGCACTCGGGTCATTGACATTGAACCTTGAGGGAATTTCAAGCACTTATGTGTTGTTCCCAGTCTTCGCAGGCCTGTTCGGTTTGAGTAGTATATTGTATTCCATGAAAAGCGAGCCGAGGAACATACCTCAGGAGGAGTACGCAAGAGTAGAGTTTGACAGGGAGGTCATAGGTGGGGGATTATCTGGAGCGATAGGGGGGATGGTTGTCGGAGTCCTCCCTGCTATGAGCCCCTCACAGATTGGCATAATCATGTCAGGCGTATTCGGCTCAAGCCTCCGGGGGTTCCTCGTCTCAGTGAGCGCGATAAACACCTCAGATGCTATGTACTCGATAATATCACTATACACCATTAACAACGCTAGAAGCGGAGTGGCTGTCATGATAGGCAGGATACTTGAAATGGACTACAGTCTGATGGTACTGTTCGTCGGAGTATTCTGTGTGAGCGCCGTCATCGCCCTGTTCCTGCACATAGAGATAGGCAAGAGGGCGAACATGTATTTCAAGCTTGTAGACTACAGGCTCCTGTCCGCCGCTGTGGTCGCCTTCATCCTGACACTCGTCTACGTAATGACAGGATGGCTAGGCCTTTTGATTTCAATTGTGTCGACCGCTATTGGGATGCTACCGATAATGTCTGGCGTCAGCAGGACGCACTTAATGGGAGTACTCATTATCCCGACAATCTTCTTCTTCCTCGGTTTGTGAAGAACCACCAGTCAATAGACGGGGGGTTATAACATGCCAATTTCATCAGCCACCACAGTAAACAGACTGATGAAATTGAGCATTTAAATCCTCTCGAACAATAAGGGGGGTATGGGCCTTGAGCCTGACGAAAAAGGACAGGTAAGAGCTGGAAGCAGGAGCGGAGTAGACCATATCCTTTCAGACATAGGAGACCGTCCAAAGGTTGCCAGCACCCACAAGAGCAGCGCAGCTGCTGCAGCATTCCAGTTTGTTTTCGGGTATGTCGGCGGGGGGTACTTTTACCTGGAAGATAACGTTAAGGCACTACTGTCAGCTGTGTTTTTCATTGGCGGTGTTGGCGCAATCGTTTACGTTGAGATGGTGGTTTTTCCCTCATCTGGAATGGTGAACGAGCAGTTGATGGGGGCCCACTATATGGCTGTCGGATTACTTCTCGTCCTTGTAGTATTATATTTTGCCAGCGTTTTTGACTGCTACCGCATTGGAGTCAGGGTTGAGAAGGATTTTAGGGGGTACCATGGGCACGAGGTTGAAAAGCCAAGGGAGTGTACTATCCCATGAGATATCCGACAGTTAGTTTTTAAGGTATACTTCTGCAGGGGTTAAATAGTTGAGCGCCTGGTGTGGGCGCTCAAAGTTGTAGTGCTGGATGTATTGGGGGTGGGTTGGGTATCTCCATGCTTCCGCTTCATAGGAGCGGTGGAACCGCTCCACTTTTCCAATAGTTGT
>JAZDIN010000001.1:0-48209 GCA_043804895.1 Candidatus Altarchaeota archaeon | reverse complement strand
ATGAGACTCTACCAGGGCGGGGCTGTACCAGGAGTAGAATTGCGCATAGTCAACATCGTCGGAGTTGACGTTGAAGCCTGTGGAGGAACGCACCTCACGAACACGAGTGAGGCAGGTCACATTAAGATGCTCTCAGCGAAGAGGATACAGGACGGCGTCGTCAGGCTTGAGTTCACCGCAGGCGGAGCATCAGATAGGAGAAGCGGGAGGGAGGAGGAACTTTTCGCAGAGGCTGCCAGGATGCTGGGGGTTGACGACATCTTCGACACGAAAAAGCTGCGGGATGCGGCCACGATTTTCAAAGTCCAATCCGAGAAGCTGCCGCAGACTATAGGGAGGTTCAGGGGAGAGTATGAGGCCGACTCAGCGACGATTAGCAGCATGAAGGCTAAACCTTATGAGCTTAAAAAATCGAAGCACTTCGTCGAGGCTGCTGAGAACCTCTTCGAAGCCTGGAAGCAGAGTAGGAAGGTTATCGAGAAGCTTCAGTCTGCGACCTCATGGGGTTTGGCTGATGAGATTGATGTGGAATTCCAGAAAGGTGAGGTAGTGAAACACCTGACCTCAGACCTGAACGTGAAGACCTTGACAGAGATTGCGAGCAAGGCCGTAGGAAGAGAGGGTAGGTTGCTGGTTCTCGTCAACAAGGAGGGCGAGAAGGTTAATGTCGTTGTGGCGTCAAACTCTAAACACAACGCCGGCGAAGTGTGCAAGAGGCTTTGCGAAACCCTTGGGGGGGGAGGAGGCGGGAACGCCAGGCTCGCCATGGGCGGCGGAAACGCAAAGGGAGTGGAGGGGATACTTGAGAGGTTCAATCCTTAGGCTAGAGAGGGCTCAACTGACGCCTCAATACCGCTCGCAGTTATATTGAAGTCCATGCTGAGGCCTTCGGGCTGGCTTTGGTGCCGTCTCAAGACCGCGTATCTTGTGTGGTCTTCCCTTCGGCACAGTTCCACCATGTTCTTCGTGAAGTACTCGGAAATCTGGCCGCCTATGGGCCGTATTATGTTCGTGTCGAATTCCGAGTACACCTGGTTTGTGAGGAGCACTGGGATGTTGTATTTCCTTGCTATGCGAAGGAGGTGCGCGAGCATACGACCGAGCATCCTCACGTCCTTGTCCTCCTCCATCCTGTAGAGCATCGCGATGCTGTCTACGACAACGAGCGACACCTTCACTGAGGTGACTATGTCGTCGAGCTTTGATATCGCTACTTTCTGCTCGTCGAACGTCGTCGGTTGTAGGAGTATTATGTTGTTCAACGTGTCGTTGAACTTTTCGCCTGAAATCTGCCTGAGTCTTTCGAAGCTGAAACCACCCTCAGGGTCCACGTATATCACCTTACCGCGCCCGAGAGCCCTCGCAGACGCTATCAGCGCCAGGTTAGTCTTCCCTGAGGCTGGTGGCCCGAAGAACTGGGTCACGACCGCATCCTCAAGACCGCCTGCAAGTAGGGTGTCAAAGTTGTTGCCGAATGTTATCATGATGCGTACCTTCTGTAGAGCTCGACGCAGAGGTCCTCAAGCTCCTTGTTTTTAGTGCCTGACTTTTGGAAGTACTCCCTTATTAAGTCCTCGCTCAACTCCACTCGTTCAAGCTGGAGTTGGGAGTCGTCCTCGATCGGCTGGACCGTCACCTCAAGGACTGTCCTGCCCTCTTCGAATACACTCCAGTCGCGGCGTATGTCCATCATGTCACCTTTTATTTCCGAGGTCAATTCGACCTTCAGGAGGGGTGAGGGATTCGCCTTGACGATATCCTCCACCAGTTTGTTTATTTCCGCTGGAGTGCCATTGAAATTCTCGCGCACGTATGACATCGGCGCCGAATCCACTGCTATGAACTTCGGCCTTGCGAAGTCGTCTTTCTCAACCCAGAGGAATCCGTTATGGTTTGAGGCTTCGTTGAAGCTTATCCTCTCGGTGCTGCCGCAGTAGAATGCTGGCGTGACGTCCGAGACCTCCCTTATCGGCTGGTGTTTGTGCACGTGGCCGGATACGATGAGGTTGTATATAGGCGCTACTTCGCGCAGCAGTGATAGTGGGATTTCATGGGGGGTGAGGTATCTCTCAACAGCCTGGTGGAGACACAGTATGTTCACCTGGGCGTTCGCCTCTGAAGTGATCTTCCTCAGCTTCTCCTGAGCCTGCTCCCTTCCGCGAGTGAACTCGAACCCGTGGAATCCATATGTCTTGCCACTGATGTTGAGTGCGAGGTGCGGATTCTCTGACGTGAGTACGTGAATGTTTTCATCCACATCGCCATATATCGGAGAGTACGTAGTCCCAAGGTGGCCTTCAATCTCGTGGTTACCTATGCAGACAACGACCGGACACACCCCTGCAACCTGTATGAGCTTCCTCAACACAGTCCTCAGGCTCACCGGGTCAGGCTTGGAGTGGTGGAGGAGATCTCCCATGAAGACGACTGCATCAGGTTTCATCCCCAAAGCCTTGTCCACAGCCTCCTCAAAAGCCTTAGAATAATCCATCAACCGCTTGGCCTTGAACCTATGCCGGTACCCTAGGTGACAGTCACCTATGAAAGCGATTGAAGCCATCAGCCTAACCTATCTCAGCGTCGAGCGAGAGGCCGCCCGATATTTTGACGACGAGGTTGAAGACGAACGCCATTATCACGCCCATCACGAAGCCCATGACCGTGTATATCACCACGAATGCGACTGCCATGAGGAGGAATGTCACGAGACTGAAGCCTGAAGCAAGCACCATCCCAAAAAGGGCGTCTCTTCCCCCGAGTCCAAGGCCTAGAACAAGGGAGAACAGCATGAACATGCCGAAAACCAAGGCCCATACACCAAGCATCAGGATGCTGAATATCAGGCAGAATACTGATAGGAACTTCCCTGTTGAGACTAGCCCGAGATGCTTTATCTTGACAGTGGACTTGCCCATAACCATCACCCGCATATTACTTGGTGTGGAGTAAATATATAGGATGTTCAAACTCCCGCACGTGCCCTCAGCCGAGGACCTGGTCGACAAGGCCTTCAGGGCCGGGTCTAAGGAGGGTAAGATAGCGCGTGGAATGGGGCCTAAGAAACCTGAGAAACTGTTGACTGGGGAAATCAGGAGGGTCCAGATGATTGGGGGCATAATCATCGGAGACCTGGACGCTGTCGTGGAATATTTCCCAACTTATGAGGAGTTGTCAGAGTTCCATCAGAGGCTCCTTGACTTGCGCGTGGACAAGGACAGGTACAAGAAGAGCCTGGCGACTGTCAAGTGGTGTTCGGAGAGGGTGGAGTCAATCAAGGACAAGACCCTGAGGAAGTTGAAGGTGAGCAAGGACACATCACAAAGCAAGGAGTTCCTGGGGAGGGTGGGCTCATTCGTTGGGAGGATTAAGCCTGAACTGGACTACCTGCAGGATGTGAAGGCCGTACTGCGCTCGTTCCCGTTCGTGAAGGAGGTGCCCACATTGGTCGTCGCCGGGATACCTAATGCTGGCAAAAGCACTTTTGTGAGGACGCTCACAGGCTCAAACGTGAAGGTCGCGCCGTACCCGTTCACTACAACGGACATACTAATCGGGCACAAGATGATAAGACACGCTGAATACCAGATAATAGACTCCCCTGGGATACTTGACAGGCCAATGGGGCAGCGCAACAAAGTTGAGCTTCAAGCCGTCCTCGCACTGAAGTACCTCGCCAACGTGGTGCTTTTCATAATAGACCCGCAGGTCCCACTGAAAGAGCAGCTGAACCTTCTTGAGGAGATTAAAGAGAAGTTCGGCCTCACTGTCGTCGCCGCAGTCAACGAAAAGGGTGGAGAACTCCCGGAAGGGTATGAGACATTCAATGCGACAAAGGAGGCGGACTGCGATAGGGTTTTTAAGAGATGCTTTAATGTGAAGTGAAAGTGTATGTTCTTTGATCGTGCTGCTAAAAGGAAGCAGGAGATCGACTTAATCCAGACCAGCAGCTCACCAGCCGACCTTTTGCTCGACAAGTACGAGACGTCAATCAAAGGCCTGTCCGAGAAGGAGGCTGAAAGACGGCTTGAGGAGTACGGCAGCAACGAAACATCTAGGAAGAAGAGGAGGACCGTCCTCTACCAGTTCATATCAAAGTTCTTCAACCCGCTGGTATTGGTGCTCACAGTCATTGGCATAGTCTCCATGTACTTCGGAGAGGAGATTAGCGCATTCCTCGTGTTCCTCATGATACTGATGAGCGCCACCATGTCGTTCGTGCAAGAGTACCGCTCAGGTAAGGAAGCGGAGAAGCTGAGCGAGATGGTCCACACTACGGCGACAGTTTACCGCAACGGCAAGCCTAAGGAGATTAAGATAAGGGAGATAACCCCAGGTGACATCGTCGACCTGTTCGCTGGTGACATGATACCAGCCGACCTTAGGATAATATCCTGCAAGGACATTTTCGTCAACCAGGCCACTTTGACTGGGGAATCCTTCCCTGTTGAAAAAAACTGCGCTCCGACACAACCGAAGAACCTATCAGTGGCGGAGTTGACGAACATCGCATTCATGGGTTCAAGCGTGGAGAGCGGCACTGGACTTGGGCTGGTCATACGCACCGGAGTCTACACAAAACTGGGGGAGATATCACGCCGCCTCACTGCAACCGCAACAGAGACGGGATTCGACACGGGGATAAAAGAGTTCACCTGGCTGATGATACGGATGATGGTCACGATGGTGTGTTTCATCTTCGCAATAAACGCTATCCTAAAGGGGAACGTGATAGAATCCTTCATGTTCTCTCTTGCCGTCGCAGTTGGCCTCACACCTGAGATGCTACCGATGATTGTCACCATAAACCTTTCGAAGGGAGCCATCGCGATGTCAAAAAAGCAGGTTATCGTCAAACGCCTCCACACCATACAGAACTTCGGTGCCATGGACGTGCTGTGCACCGACAAGACAGGCACCCTAACATTGGACAAGATAGTGTTGGAGAAGCACTGCGATGTCACAGGTAAAGAAGATGAGGATGTACTGAGATATGCCTACATCAACAGCTTCTACCAGACCGGCCTAAAAAACCTCCTTGACAAGACAATCCTAAAACACGAGAAACTAGCTGTCACCCAGTACAGGAAGATCGATGAGATGCCATTCGACTTCTCAAGGAGGGTTATGTCCGTCGTCGTCGAACTGAACGGCAAGCGCACTATCATAACAAAAGGCGCGCCAGAGGAGGTGTTCAAGAGATGCACGAAATACGAGCTCAACGGCGAGATACATGAGATGAAGGAGCTCATGCTGTCAGACCTTAGGGAGGAACACAACAACCTAAGCTCAGAAGGGTTTAGGGTGCTGGCTGTGGCATACGGGGATGTTAGCTCTGAAAAGGAGGGATATTCCAAGGAGGATGAGAGGGAGTTGATACTCAAGGGATACCTCGCCTTCCTAGACCCGCCGAAGCCGACAGTCAAGAGGACCATCGAGTCACTGGAGGGCCTTGGTATAGAGGTTAAGGTCTTAACAGGCGACAACGAAGTTGTTACGAAGAAGATAGCGGCCGAGGTGGGTTTGGATGTGGTGGGTATGGCCACAGGCGAGCAGATAGAGGTCCTGAGCGATACGGAACTTCAGTCGCTTGTGGAGAAGACGACGATATTCGCACGCTTGTCACCTTTGCAGAAGGAGAGGATAATACAAGCTCTCCACAAGAACAACCACATAGTAGGCTTCCTCGGCGACGGCATAAACGACGCCCCCGCTCTCAAGACATCTGACGTTGGAATCTCTGTGGATAATGCGGTTGACATAGCCAAGGAATCGGCTGACATAATACTCCTAAGAAAGAGCCTGACTGTGATAAAAGACGGAGTTATTGAAGGGCGCAAGACGTTCAGCAACATAGTGAAGTACATAAAGATGGGGTCAAGCTCCAACTTCGGGAACATGCTGAGCATGACCGGCGCGGTGATATTCCTCCCGTTCCTGCCTATGACCCCGATACAGATACTCCTCAACAACTTCCTATATGACCTTTCGCAGGTTGGCATACCAACAGACGAGGTTGATGAGATTTACCTTAAGGAGCCGAGGCCCTGGAGGGTGGACTACATCAGGAAGTTCATGACTATCATAGGCCCGATAAGCTCGATATTCGATTTCACCACCTTCTTCGTGATGCTCTACGTCTTCAACTCTTGGGCGAACCCTGCGCTCTTCCACACAGGCTGGTTCCTGGAGTCTCTGACAACGCAGACGCTCGTAATACATGTGATACGAACAGGAAAGATTCCGTTCATCGAAAGCAGCCCGAGCAAGCTTCTGGCATTGACGTCGATACTAATACTCGTAATCGGTTTCGGGATAACGTTATCACCGTTGGGCGCGCACTTCGGATTCGTACAACTACCGATGCAATACTTTGCAATCCTGGCAGCTATTGTGGTCGTGTACCTCCTGATGGTGCAAAAAGTCAAAACCTGGTTCATAAGAAAGTATGGATACGGGTGAGATTTCAAAATAGCATATAGCGAATGACATAAGTTGTTGAACTTTGGCTTGTTGTAAATCAGCCGAATTTATATGTCATTCGATATATTCGATAGCAAATGTACATTGTCAGAAGTTAAAATACATTTGCTATCGTCTATAGGTGATTGATATGACTATGAGCAAAAAGGACTTGGCACACAGGAGCGGGAAGCTTAAAGCAAAGATAGCGGAGCTTGAGGAGAAGGTTAGGATGGACCCGTTGAAGAGGAATCCTAAGAACCACGAGGAACTCGCGAAGCTAAAGAAGGAGCTGGGTTAGAGCAGCCTCTTCTTGCTTTTCTCTTTCACTTCAGCCGCCTTGGTATCTGCCCTGAGAGCATCATGTGGTCTGCTATTACGAGGTTGACCATGGCCTCGACTACCGGGACCGCCCTTGGGACGACGCATGGGTCGTGTCTGCCTTCAATCTGGACGTATGTGTTTCTGCCTTGGGCTAGGTCGACTGTGTGCTGCCTCTTTTTTATCGAGGCCGTCGGCTTGAATGCGACCCTCAACACGATAGGCATCCCGTTCGTGATTCCGCCTTGTATTCCGCCGCTCCTGTTCGTCTTCGTCCGAACGGTCTTGTGTTCGACGTAGTATTCGTCGTTGACTTCGCTGCCGAGCATACCGGATGATACGAATCCGAGGCCGAACTCGACTCCCTTAGCAGCTGGTATCGAGATTAATGCTGAGGCCAGGTCTGCGTTGATTTTGCCGAACACGGGCTCGCCTAATCCTGGGGGGACGTTGAATGCGACGCACTCCACGATGCCGCCGACTGAGTCGCCTGACTTTTGGGCGAACTTGACCGCAGCCTCCATCTCAGCTGACGTCTCAACGTCCAGCGCCCGCACGCTGTTCGACTCTATCAGGTCTGAGATGCCTTTCATCGGGGACTCGGCAGTCTCGTCTGAGGTGACGAGCCCTATCTGCTTCGAATATGCCACGACCTGTACGTTGAACCTGTGCAATAGCTTTTTGGCGACAGCACCAGCCGCCACCCTCCCGACAGTCTCCCTTGCTGAGCTTCTTCCACCGCCGCGCCAGTCCACATGCCCGAATTTCATGCGCCACGTCAGGTCAGCGTGGCCTGGCCTTGGCTTGTTTATGAACTCCTCGTATTTGCTTGAATCTGAGTCTATATTAGGGATTACCATGCTAATCGGAGTGCCTAGGGTCTTTCCTTCAAAAATGCCTGAAAGGAGTTGTACCCTGTCAGGCTCGGACCTTGACGTCGTGATAGAACTTTGCCCTGGCATCCTCCGGTCCAACTCATGCTGTATCTCCTCCAGACTTATCTCTAGGTTACTCGGGCAGCCGTCGAGGACGGCGCCGACCACCGGTCCGTGACTTTCACCCCATGTCGTCAGCCTCAGCATCCTGCCGAACGTGTTCATCTTTAGGATATGAGACCTTCTGTTTTTATACCCGAAATCGAAAAATCAGTCATGGTCGATGTTGTCAGGTACACTGTCGAGGAGGTGCTTGAATATCACTCGAGAAAACATGGGAAGGTTGCCATGGTCAGCAAAACCAAGCTCGAGAATAAGAAGGACCTGAGCCTCGCATACACCCCCGGTGTTGCTGAACCCTGCAAGCTGATTGAGAAGGATTTGAACAAAGTCTACGAGTACACTGGTAAGGGGAACACGGTTGCAGTGGTGACCGACGGCACCGCGGTACTTGGGTTAGGCGACATCGGACCTGAAGCTGGGCTTCCGGTCATGGAAGGTAAGGCGATACTCTTCAAGATGCTCGCTGGCGTGGACGCATATCCTATCTGCCTGAGGACGAAGGATACGGAAGAGATAATAAGGACAGTAAAGTGTCTTGAACCATCATTCGGAGGCATCAACCTTGAGGACATCAGCGCCCCCAGGTGCTTCGACATCGAACAGAGGCTGAAGGCTGAGATGGACATACCGATCTTCCACGACGACCAACATGGCACGGCGATAGTCACACTCGCAGGACTTATTAACGCCCTCAAGGTTGTTGGCAAGAGGATATCAGACGTCAAGATAGTGTTCAACGGAGCCGGAGCTGCGGGTATAGCTTGCGCTAGATTCTACATGAAGGCAGGAGTCAAGGACGTGATAATGTGCGACAGCAAAGGGGCGATATATGCTGGAAGGAAAGAGGGGATGAACAAGTACAAGGAGGACATCGCCAAGGTGACAAACAAGGAGGCGATTGAAGGCACGCTAGCAGACGCTATGAAAGGCGCTGACATATTCGTCGGCCTCTCAGTCGGCAATGTCGTCACAGAGGGGATGGTGGAGTCGATGGCAGACGATGCAATCGTGTTCGCATGCGCCAACCCCGTCCCTGAAATAATGCCAGAGAAGGCTAAGGCTGCAGGAGCCTGCGTTGTGGCGACAGGTCGCTCGGATTTCCCAAACCAGATAAACAACGTGCTTGGGTTCCCTGGGATATTCAGGGGAGCCTTGGACGTTATGGCACGCGACATTAACGAGGAGATGAAGTTGGCTGCAGCGCATGCGATAGCGGAATTGGTCTCAGACGATGAATTGAGCGAAGAGTATATAATAACTGATCCTCTTAACCCTGAGGTGATGCCAAGGGAGGCGGCGGCTGTGGCGAAGGCTGCTATGGAAAGCAAAGTTGCAAGGAAGAATGTGAAACCAGAGGACGTGGCTGCCAGGACGAGGGCGCTCGTGAATGAGGCGAGGAAGGCGTATGAGGTAATGTCCAGATGAAACATGAGATTCTGGGATTGATTAGGGATTGCGCGACAGACCTGCCGAAGGATGTGGAAGACGCATTGACTAGAGCTTGCAAGAGGGAGAGTGGAACGGCACGTGACGTACTCGATACCATACTGGAGAATGTGAGACTTGCAAGGGGGAAGTCTATGCCAATGTGCCAGGACACGGGAACACTGATATTCTACGTCACCACTCCGCCAAAATATGACAGGAGCAGGATTAGGAAGGATATAACGGAGGCTGTGCGGCAAGCAACTGAAACCGTCCCCCTACGCCAGAACTCGGTGAATCCCTTGACTGGGATGAATGAGGGTGTTAACGTGCCGGTCATCCACTTCAGCGAATGGGAGAAGGATAAGGTGAGATTTGAGTTGATGTTGAAAGGAGGCGGCAGCGAGAACATGACCCACCTATACAACCTTCCTGATGCGAGGATGGATGCTGGAAGGGATTTAGAGGGTGTCGTCAGATGCACTCTTGATGCAGTCCATGATGCGCAGGGTAAAGGATGCCCACCATATATTATCGGGGTTGGAATCGGAGGCTTAGCTGACACTGCAATCGCATTGAGCAAGGAGCAACTCATGAGGCGGCTGGACGACGTCAACGTTGATAGGAGACTTGTAAAGTTTGAGAAGAAACTCCTTGAAAGGATTAATTCCCTGGGGATAGGCCCCATGGGCCTGGGGGGTAAGACTACTGCGTTGGCTGTCAGGGTAGGCTGTCAACCTCGCCATCCTGCATCGTATTTTGTTGGAGTCTCGCTAATGTGCTGGGCCTGCAGGAGGCGTAGCGTTGAGGTGGGAGTTTGAAACTCAGGACACCACTCACCGAGGATGTTGTGAGGAGGTTGAATGTCGGTGACAGGATACTGTTGAGCGGCACCATAGTCACGGCAAGGGACACAGCACACAAGTACCTATCTGAGGGGGGGAATGTGCCTTTTGACTTGAACGTCATATACCACTGCGGGCCCCTTGTGAAGGAGGTTAAAGTGGTTTCGGCTGGGCCGACGACTTCGATGAGGGAGGAACCTTACGAGGCTGATGTGATAAGGAAGTTTCGCGTGAGGGCTGTCATAGGCAAGGGCGGAATGGGCGACAAGACGCTTAAGGCTATGGGGAAGTTCGGGTGCGTGTATCTTGCAGCAGTCGGAGGCGCGGGGGTGCTGATGGCCGGGAAGGTTGAGGGAATAAGGCAAAGTTACAAGCTGAAGGAGTTCGGAGCCCCCGAGGCATTCAGGGTGCTTGAGGTAAAGGACATGCCGCTCGTTGTTACGATGGATACTAAGGGTAGGAGCATCTACAGGGACGTCGAGTCGAAGTCCTGCAAGAACTTGAGAAAGACCATAAGATGATGAGGACTCTACTTAAGTCGAAGATACACAATGCGACAGTCACCGGGACCAACACAGACTATGTCGGCAGCATCACAATAGATAAAAAACTCATCAAGGAATGCGGCCTGTGCGTTCACGAGAAAGTCCTAGTCTCCGACTTGACAAACGGTAGCAGGTTCGAGACGTACGTCGTCGAAGGAGGCGACGGTGTTGTGGAGGTCAACGGAGCCGCCTCGAAGCTCGTCAAAAAAGGGGATAGGGTCATAATAATGGCATTCGGGGTCTTCGAAGAGAAAGAAGTTAAAGGGCATAAGCCGAGGATTATCGTGGTGGGTAAAAATAACAGAGTGAGTTAGTCACTTCTTCATCGAATCCCTGAGCATTGCTATCCCGAGTTTTATCTCACCTAAACCTACGTTGACTATGTCCACCCACATTTGAAAGATGCTGTTTTGTTTCATATTATCTTCGCCCCCAGTGTGTTTAGTGTATTTTTGAATTCAGGGAAGGTGACATCAATATGCTCAGCACCGGATATCACAGTCTGCCCCTTCGCTTTCAAGCCTGCCACAGCCAATGCCATCACAACCCGATGATCCAACCAGCCTTCCACCCTGGCACCAACCAACAGGCCACCCACAATCTCTAGACCATCCTGCCGCTCCTTGACCTGGGCGCCCATCATCTTAAGCTCCGTTGCCATGGCCTTGATCCTGTCACACTCCTTAAGGCGCGCGTGTGCCGCGTTCACGATTTCCGTCTTGCCCTCAGCCAATGCACCAAGGACCGATGCTATTGGTAGAAGGTCTGGTGAATCGGAGAGGTCGACTTTCAGGCCTTTCAACCTGCCGTCCGAGACGACGGTGACCGAGCCATCAGAAACCTTAACCTTGGCTCCCATCATCGAGATTATCTCCAGAATCTTCCTATCAGCTTGGAGGGAATCCTTGGAGAGGTTCTTCACCTCAACGTTCGACTCTGTGAGGGCAGCGGCAGCAATTATGAAGGCTGCTGAACTGTAATCCCCCTCAACAGCATATTCTGCAGCCTTGTATGTCTGGCCTGAAGGCACAGTGAAACACTTGTAGCCATCATTCCTAGCCTCAACCCCAAAGAGGCCTAGCATGTCCAACGTCAAATCAACATAAGGCCTGCTCTTCAGGGGGGATGTTAGTTCTACTGTCACTTCCTTCTTCGCGTATGGTGCGGCCATGAGCACCGCTGTGATGAACTGGCTGCTAACATCACCCCTTATTTTACATGCCCCGCCGAGAAGCGGGCCTTTGACTTTAAGTGGAGGACATCCATTAGTTGAAGAGGATTCAACGCCAAGCTGTGACAAAGCATCCAAGAGCGGTTGAATCGGCCTGCGCCTTATTGACTCGTCGCCTGTCAACGCCACTTCACTTCCGCATAATGAGGCTAATGCAGTGCATATCCGTATCGTAGTCCCTGAGTTTAATGAGTCAACGACAGCCTTCGGTAAAGAGAGTTTACCTGCCGTGCCTACTATCTCGACTGCATCACCCTTCTGACTAACTTCCCCGCCGAAGAGCCTGCACGCGTTGAACGCGGCCTCAGTGTCCCTTGACATAAGCGGCGAGCGTATCTTTGAGACTCCATCAGCAAGGAGGCCGGAGAGAACTGCACGTATGGTATAGGACTTGCTTGGCGGAGCTGCGATACTGCCAACAAGGCGACCGACAGGCGATACGTTGAATTCCATGATAAGGCTTAGGATTTAGCAAAGATAAATTGGTCTCTTTATTTTCCATGAATCTATTTTCCTAATACTGTGGCAAAGTATCTGATTGAGATAAGGTTTGCTGGGTATGCAAGAGAGTACATCCGCAGGCTCGTTTATGCGACAGCTAGGAGGTTCAGGATAGACGACGTCACGATGAAGAACGCCGCGCCATCGCTCGTAATCTTAGGGCCGTTCAGGACTGGGAACGAGCATGAGATGCTTAAGAGGCTGGTGGATGTCGCAGGCAAGTATAAGATGGTCTCCTACAGGATTAGTGGTTTCAACCACTATCGCGGGCAGAGGAAGTGGCTTGTATTCAGCCAGCTGAGTGATATCATATACCTTGACATTGAGCCGTCTGACGAGTTAAGGAGCCTAAGACGTGACCTCGTGTACGCGCTTAATCCGATATGCAAGGGGGAACGGTTAAACGAACTTGACTGGCACAAGTTCCACGCAACCGTGCCATTCAAGGACATGAACGAAAAATTCGACGCAGTTTGGGGTTACCTCAAAGACCATGAAGACTCTAACCTGAGCCAGCGCCTCTTGAGGCTGACCGTGGTGAGAGGCAAAAGGGTGCTTTGCGAATACGACCTCACAGACAAGAGGCTGATGCTTCATGGACGTTATCTGAGCAGCCACTACATTGACAGGACGATTGAATTCCTGAAAAGTAAGAAGCCGAACATACGACTGTCGGTGCTTTCAAGAAAGCATAGAGTGAAAACGATTCAGACGACGCTCACACAGGTGGCGCAAACACGGCAGCAAGAGAGCAACATGCTCCCGATTTTCAAAGGCATGAGGGAAACATTCAAGCAGACGACGCTATCAGGTGAGGAGGCGATGCAGCCACAAAAGAGGGGAGGAGAGATTAGACCGTGGATTAGGAGGATAATAAGGCCTATACTGTCGAAAAGACGGGGGGCCGGCCACAGGCAGACGACGTTGATGAGGGAGGAGGGCACCTGGATGAGGAGGATGATAATACCACTAATGTCAAGGCAAGTCGATGCAAAACAGGAGTGAGGAGTATATAAGGGTATGGAGAATAATGATAGTATTTCTGTCAAGTAGCGCGTAGAATAAGATGGCTGAAAACGGCAACGGAAGAGGAGAGTCACATAATGGGGTAAAACGCCCAACATTCTGCGTCGCATTAAACAAGACCGGCGAGTGTAAAAGAATCCAGTGCGATTCGCAAAACGAGATAATGGAGTTGTTGGGGGATTCCAAGATAGCGTGGACCAACTATACAGTCGAGGATATCCGCGGAAAAGGCGAGGAGATAGCAACATCACTCGGATTCAGCCAGGGTCTCGTAACCAAACTGCTTGAGGGACACTACTCGGAGTACGAGGACAGGGACGTTGAACTCGGCCTGCTAATGCCTGCCGTGACTGTGAAAAATTTGGAGGTCACAGTCAACCCGCTTATCATCCTGATGCGTAAGGGGTTCATACTGACGATGGCTGGGGGGGAAGTCGTGCGCCTCGTCAAGTTCTCTAGGTACGCCGATGTGTTCTTCAGGAAGATTCCGAAGAACGTGTCGTGGCAGGATGCGCTAACGCTGACCCTGATCAGGATACTTGACGAGAACAACGACCGCAACTTCGACCACCTGCGGGAGATTGAATCCCAGGCTGATGAGTTGAGCAAGGACCTCCTTGACCCCCAATCCTCTAGGTACAAGATCGGCCCAGCCATATACAACATGAAACACGCTCTCATAACGTACATGAACGTCCTGTGGGCGACGTTGGATGTCGTAAACAGCCTAAGATACGGTGATGCTGAGATTGTAACAGACAACAAGAAGATCCTGGAGCGTTTCACGATACTATCGACTGATGTCACACAGCACCTGCAGCTTAGCGAACACATGAGCGAAGTGCTGGCCTCCGGGTTGGAGGTGTTGCAGACGATATACAACAACCAGCTTCAGATGCTCAACAACAGGCTTGCATTCCTTGCCACTTGGCTTGCCATAATAGGCACCGCCATACTTGTTCCGAACACGTTGGCGACAATCTATGGCATACCTGCGGTATCAGAGCACCTAAGCTTCTCCTTCATAATGTGGTCGCTTTCGATAGCAACAGTGCTCTCGACAGCAAGTGTCTTTTTCGTTCTCAAATGGAAGGAGTGGATGCCCCAGAGGGAGTGGTGAGCTGACAGTGGTTTTTATTCGGAATTCGCAGTAACTATTATAGCAAATGATAAAAGTGATTGAACATTCGTTGAATACGAAAGTCCATATTTATGGTCATTTGCGTCATCAGTGCAAGCCATCGGCTTGCGTCTGAGACGCTAGACTTCGTCTAGCGCTCATATTCGATAGCAAGTATATATTCATTAAAGTTCAAAAACATTTGCTATTGATTATAGGTGAGGTGTCAATATGGAAAGGTATGTCAATGCAGAGGGTATTGGGAAGACGCTTAGGTGGCTCATATTCGGTTTCTTTGGTTTCATAATTTTCATGAGTGTCGTGTCAGACATCCTAGTGGTCATACCCGCAGGGTATGTTGGGGTGGAATACAGTGCGTGGGGCGGGATAAACATCGGTAAGATACGCGAACCTGGCTGGAGCTTTAAGGTGCCGATAGCGCAGAGGATTTACCTAGTCAAGACCTCTAGGGACACCGTTGACCTATATCCGGGCGGGGATGATATAGCTGTAACAGCCCCTACAAAGGAGGGCCTTATCGTGACGACAGATGTGACAGTCCTCTACAGGACAAAACCGGAAATGACTCCAAAGATAATACAGGAGCTCACAGAGGACTACCGGACAGGCACAATAATCCCGAAGATACGTTCAGTCGCCAGGGAAGTCAGCGGCGGAATGTCTGTAACTGAGATATACGGGCCAGGCAGGGAGAAACTCCAGCAGGAGATATACAAGAAGCTTATGCCACTGTTCGAATCGGATGGCTTCGTACTTGAGGACGTCTTAGTGAGGGAGGTTAAGATGCCTGCCCAGATAGCACGTGCCATAGAGGACAAGCAGGCTATGGAGCAATTGTCATTTAAGAAGCAGTATGAGTTGGACCTTGCCCAGAAGGAGGCTGAAAGGCTTAAGCTGCAAGGTCAGGGAATAGCGAACCAGCAGGTCGCGATAGCAGAGGGTGAAGCGCAGGCAAAAATTGCAAAGGCGAGAGGGGAGGCTGAGGCGAAGCTTATCGTGGCAAAGGCCGAAGCTGAGGCGCTGAAGACCGTCGCGGACGCGATGAAGGAGAACCAAAAGGTCTATGACTTCAAGCAGCTTCAGGTGCTTGAGGAGTTGTACAACAACCCAAACACTAAGTTCGTTGCGTTGCCTTCGAACCAGATGATATACCAGTTGCCTCAGTCGGCTGAGTGGTAGGCTTTCAGGTGACCCCGAAGGAGTGGGAGTAGCTGAGTGGTTTCAGGTATGAATTTCTCCACGTTCATCTTAGCTTCGGCCTCATCCAAGGTCATGAAATCGCCGAACTCGATTTCACCGGAAAGCAGCCTCGGCTTGTTGTCGACCCTGAAGCCGTACACGCTCACGTTCTCCTTCTCCTCAGGCATCCTCTTCTTGAAGAATCCTATCTTGAACGGAGCAGCCCTGATGCCTGCTTCCTCCTCAGCCTCGCGCATGACCGCGCGGTCGTACCTCTCCCCTGATTCCACGTGGCCTCCGAGGACTATGCTCCACATACCTCCAAAGAATTCCTTGTCCTTGGACCTCTTGTTTACGAATATCCTGCCCTTCTGGTCCAAGACGAAGAACATCACGCTCCTGTGGAGGAGCTTCTTCTTGTGGCAGTCCTGCCTTGTCGCAACGCCCACCACGTTGTCGTCCTCATCAACTACGTCAAAGTATTCCATTATCTTTCCTCTGTGAACATGAATCTGCCGTGGCGAGGCTCGTATATGACCCCCTTGCTCTTCAGCTCGTCGATTATCTTCTCCACGTTGAACTTGTCCACGTTCTTGTCGCGTGTGGCGTCCAGTATGGCCTCCATGCTGGCCATGCCGTCTGTTGATGAGCCGGTGAGCTCGCGGATTGCCTCCTCCACGAGCCTTATGCGGTCTCTTGTGCTCTTCGGGTGGTCTGTGACGATGCGGTCTATGTCAAGCTGGCCGGTCGTCGCGTCTGTCGCGACCTCCTTGAGCACGAACTCTGTGAGCCTTATTGCGCGCTCCACGTCGGCGACTGAGACTTCGTTGCTCATTCTCACCTTAGCAGAAGCCTCCGAGAGCCTGACTAGCGCCTCAAGCTGCCTTGGAGTCGCCGATGCTACGCCACCCTTCCCTCTAGCCCTCAATGCGACGTAGTATTCCTTTATCTTCTCGGCTGTGCCTGCTGTCAGCTCAGGTCTGATGTTTCTTCTCGCGTAGGCTATGTACTTCCTGAAGAGGTTAGCGTCTATCGCTGGCTCTATGGCCTTCATATCCTCTGAGCGGTGCATCTTCAGCATCTTGTCTGCGATTGCGCGGTCGGTCTCCCGGTCGAGTATGTCCCTTATGGGGAATATGAGGTCGAACCTTGATATCAGCGTGGGGGGTATGTCGAACTGGTCTGCCAAGGGCTTGTAGTTGTCGAACCTCGAGAACTTCGGATTCGACGCAGCCAGTATGCTCGTGTTAGCCTTGAATTTGGCTATAATCCCTGCCTTCGCGACGCTGATAGTCTGCTGCTCCATCGCCTCGTGCATTGCGCCCCGGTCTTCCTTGTCCATCTTGTCGAACTCGTCTATGGCCGCGATTCCGCCGCCTGCAAGGACGAGGGCTCCTGCCTTGAGGGTCCATGCACCGTCAGCCAGTTCGTCGCGTTCCGCGGTGGCTGTGAGCCCCGCCCCGGTTGTGCCCTTCCCTGTGACGTATATGCTCTTCGGCGCTATCTGGTCCACGTACTGGAGTATGCGGGACTTGGCGACTCCAGGGTCTCCGATAAGGAGTATGTGCATGTCGCCTCTAACCTTGGTGCCGTCTGGCAGAACCTTCCCCTGCCGGCCTCCAAAGAGTTGGAGGGCTATGGCCTCCTTGATTTCGTTATATGCGTAGATTGACGGCGCTATCGAGTCCACTATCTTTTCATAGAGTTGCGGGTCTTTGGACAGCTTCTTTATCTCCTTTTCCTCCTCGTCTGATATCTCCAATTCCTCGAATTCCCTTTTGATTCCCTCCAGGCAGCTGACTTCGATGAGCTTTGAGTACACTGCGCCCTTGAACTTCGGCGGCTTCAGCCTCACGATGCCTGTGACGCGTATCTTGTCTCCAGCGCTGACGACGTCGGTCATGTCGTCTTCAGCCCACAGTTCAATCCGCCTCGCCTGGTCGCCGCCCTTTAGCATCTCGAGGGGCTCCTGTATCTCCAGGTTTTGCACGTCTATCCATTCGCTCTCCTCTTGCACGAATCGGAAGTCCCCTTTCCCGCAGCTCTTGCACCTGAATGGCTCTATCAGTATCCTCTTGTCCTGCTGCACCCAGTTCCTCTCGTCGCATGTGTTGCAGACGAATAGTGCGCGGTTTACCTTGGGGAGGACGTCTCCTATCCTGTTGACGAGTCCCTCGACTGCTATGAACTTGCCGATGTATTCGGCTGTTATCTGCCTCACGAGGAGAGTATATCCCCGCTCAGTCGGCATGTTTGAGAAGCGCACATGGAATTTCGGGTTTTCGATGACCGTGAGGATGCCCATCTTGTTCAGGCGCTCGTTGAATTCATCGATTGTCTCGGTCGGAGAATTGCGGAGGCGGTCGGCGAGCTCGCGGTCGAAACGCTCAAGCTCCTGGAAGTCGAGGATTAGACTTTTCTCCTGAGGGTATTTCTCGCCTAGGCGTCGCAGTTGTTCCTGATGTTTCTCTATGAAAGCTTCTATCTTTTCCAAACCAACACACCCTACCCTTCCGGAAATCGGGTTAAGGTATAGGCAGGGGGGTTATTAAAAAACACTAGTCGTCTTTTGTCGATACAAAAATCGACAGTTTTTAAATGCGGCTTACATATAACAGAGGGTATGTTGACTGAGAAGGAAAACGCCGCGAAGAACATAGCTGGGGAGATAACCCTTGCGAACAACGCGGCGGAGTCGATGAGGAAGTGGAGGGAGGTGTTTGGCATAAAGCAGACCGAACTTTCGAAGAGGCTGAAGGTCTCCCCGTCGGTAATATCAGACTATGAGTCAGGCAGGAGACAGTCGCCAGGCACGCACTTCGTCAAGAGATTCGTGGAGACGCTCATAAACATCGATGAGGAGAAGGGCGGACAGATAATAGGAAAATTCACGGTACCACCCCAATCAGAAGCCATGGTGGAGCTCCGGGAGTTTGAAACCCCAATAAAGGCCAGTAAATTCATCAAACTCATAGATGGGGAAGTTATAGCGAACAAGAAAATCTTGAACAACAGGGAACTTCGAGGGTATACGATAATTGACAGTATACAGGCCATCCTGAACCTGTCTGACAGGGACTTCCGCACCATCTACGGCTCAAGCACAGAGCGCGCCCTCATATTCACTAAAGTGAAGATGGGACGGTCCCCTATGATAGCCGTTAAGGTCACCCAACCTAAGCCAGGCGTCATGATCTTGCACGGGCTATCCCCGAACAGAGTTGATATGCTTGCAAGACGAATAGCTGAGAGGGAGAACATACCACTCGTGGTTTCAAAACTGAAGACTGAGAGGGAGCTCATAGAGAGGTTGAGAGGTAGCCTAAAATGACCGGCATAGTCGGATACGGCGCCTATGTGCCGAAATACAGGATAAAGACTGAGGAGATAAGCAAGGTCTGGGGCGCGGACGGAGAGCGGACAAGCAGAGGACTCAACGTCTATGAGAAGAGCGTCCCTGCAATGGACGAGGACGTCGTCACAATCTCCGTCGAGGCAGCGAGAATCGCTGTAAAACATGCGAAGATAGACCCGCAGGACATCGAGGCGATATTCGTCGGCTCGGAATCCCACCCTTACGCGGTGAAGCCGACCGCGACTATCGTCGCTGAAGCCGTGGAAGCCACCCCCGACCTGACCGCGGCAGACTACCAGTTCGCATGCAAGGCAGGAACTGCGGCGATACAGACATGCATTGGACTTTCGAAGTCGAAGATGATAAAATACGGCCTAGCCATAGGCGCTGACACAAGCCAGGGTAGGCCAGGAGATGCATTAGAGTACACAGCGTCTGCAGGAGGCGCGGCCTATATTATCGGGGAGGACAGGACCATTGCTGAGGTCCTTGACACTTACTCTTTCACGACAGACACGCCTGACTTTTGGAGACGCGACGGCCAGGATTTCCCGCGACACGGTTCAAGGTTCACAGGAGAGCCGGCATACTTCAAGCACGTCACCTCGGCTGCGAGGAGGATAATGGAACGCAACGACATGGAGCCTGGGGACTTCAAGTATGCGGTATTCCACCAGCCGAACGGGAAGTTCCCCCAGGTAGTCGCCGAGATGCTCGGCTTCAAGAAGGAGCAAATTGAGGTAGGCCTGCTAGCCCCCATGATAGGCAACACATACTCCGGGGCTGTGCCGCTCGGACTGAGCGCGGTCCTTGACGTCGCACATGCAGGGGATATGATACTCGTCACCGCATACGGCTCAGGCGCAGGAAGCGACTCGTTCATTATCGAGGCCACAAGCAGAATAAGCAAGAACAGGAATCCGAAGCCTATACGGGAGCAGATAAAACACAAGGAATACATCGACTACAGCAGGTACGCCAAATACAAGGGTAAGATAAAGGGCGTGAACCTGCAGAGGGGATAAAAATGAAGGTTGCGATTATAGGGGCGGGCATAACACAGTTCGGCGAATTCTGGGAGAGAAGCTACCGCGACCTCATAAGCGAGGCCGGGATTAAGGCCATAGAGGACGCCCAGATAGACGGGGCTGAAATACAATCCCTATACGTCGGCTCGATGACGCCAGGCCTCTTCATAGGGCAGGAGCACGTCGGTGCATTGGTCGCAGACAACGCCGGACTCCTTGGCATACCCGCAACCCGCGTGGAATCGGCATGCGCCTCAGGAGGCCTAGCACTACGACAGGCCTTCCTAGCGATAAAGGCCGGGGTTGCTGACATAGTGGTTGCCGGGGGGGTTGAGAAGATGACGGACGTCAGCACAGAACACGCGACTGTCGCACTTGCCGGCGCAGCCGATCAGGAGTGGGAGGCCTTCCACGGTGTCACATTCCCTGCGCTCTACGCCCTGATGGCAAGAAGGCACATGCTTGAATACGGCACTACAGAAGAGCAGATGGCGCAGGTCGCTGTCAAGAACCACTACAACGGCTCACACAACCCGAACGCCCAATACAGAAAGCCGATAAGACTGGAGGACGTCATGAAATCGGCCCCGATCGCTGACCCGCTGAAACTCCTGGACTGTTCGCCGATAACGGATGGCGCAGCAGCGGTCATACTCGCAAGCGAGGATAAGGCTCGGCAGCTTTGCGAGAACCCTGTGTGGATAACCGGGTCAGGCCAGGCCTCAGACACCCTTGCACTCCACGACAGAAAAAGCCTGTGCCAGACAGAGGCTGCTGTTAAGGCGTCCAAGGTGGCATACAAGATGGCTGGCTTGAACCCAAGCAAAATTGATTTCGCAGAAGTCCATGACTGTTTCACAATAGCTGAGATAATGGCAATCGAAAGCCTCGGATTCTGCGAGATAGGGGAGGGTGGAAAATTCACCGAAGACGGTGAGACAGCAATCACAGGAAGCATCCCAATCAACACTTCAGGCGGTTTGAAAGCCAAAGGACACCCTGTGGGGGCAACTGGGGTAGCGCAAGCGGTTGAAGCTGTGTTTCAGCTCAGAGGCAAGGCAGGGAAGAGACAGGTAAAGGACGCTAAGATAGGCCTCACACATAACGTCGGCGGAAGCGGAGCATCATGCGCAGTCCACATACTCCAAAAGGAGGTGGACTAGATGGCTGAAGGGCTCGCACTACACTGGAGGCTGATAACTACAAGATACAACCTAATAGGTACGGAATGTAAGACATGCGGGCAGAAATTCTTCCCACCGCGCAACATCTGCCCACAATGTAGAAGGAAGAGTAGGATAGAGAAATTCAAGTTCTCAGGAAATGGCGAAATCTACAGCTACACCATCGTAAGGGCCGCGCCGACAGGCTTCGACTACCAGAAGCCCTACGTCATCGCCATAATTAAACTAGACGAGGGCGCTATGTGCACTGCGCAGGTAATCGACTGCGACCCTGAGAAAGTCAGAATCGGCGACAAGGTCGAGAGGGTATTCCGCAAGATAATGGCAGACGACGACTCAGGGATAATACGATACGGATACAAGTTCAAGCTGAAGATACCGAAGTGACTTACTCTCGCGCGCAGGAAGCAGAACCGAAATTATACTTGAGGTTCTCCTTCGCCTCCTTCAGGGGGTGACCCTTCGCCAGGATTATCATTATTATGACGGTTATCGAAGAGGATAGGACATAAAGCCCTAAGCCAGCCGCAACACCAACCGCAGCGGAAACCCAGATGGCCGCGGCCGTCGTTATTCCGTGGACTGCTTCCTCCCTCTGACGCCATATGACTCCTGCGCCGATGAAGCCGATTCCTGAGACAACCTGCGCTATGATGCGTGTCTGGTCTATGCTGGCGGGGAAGGCACTGACTGAGAGGACAGTGAAAAGAGCTGAACCGGTGCATATCAGGCAGAACGTCCTCAACCCCGCACCCTTAGGGCCGCCCTGACGTTCGATACCAATCATGAAACCCAGGAACGACGCAAACAGCGTCTTCGCCAACATGTCCAACTCCAAAGGAGAGACAGAGAACATAATAAGTAGGAGGAAAAGAGAGGATAAAAATGTTGTTGGCCGCCTTGTTGGGCGGCCTAATGGTTTTAGAATGTCTGGGCTTTGCCTTTGAGGCATAGGTCAGCTATGTCCTGTATGTTCTCAAGCCAGTAGTCGGTGACTTCCACTGCCTTCTTCTTAAGGTTTTGTGGGCCGATTATCTGGACGTCTGCGCACAGGGGTTGGTCTATTGGGTGGCCTATCTGGCTTAGGAGCCTCACGTAGACCTGTTCCCCGCCGTCTTTCACTATGTCGCGGGCTATCTCCTTAGAGAGGAGATTGTATATCTTGCCGACGTGGTTGACTGGGTTCTTGCCTGAGGTCGCCTCCATGCTCATCGGCCTGTAGGGTGTGATGAGGCCGTTAGCGCGGTTTCCTCTGCCGACAGAACCGTCATCGCCCATCTCGGAACTTGTGCCTGAGACTGTCAGGAAGACGCTCTCATTCTCAATGTCGTCGCCGGTGTTAATCTCAACCTTAACATGCTTGTCTGTTATCGAGGCTATGAAGTCCTGGACGAACTTGGTTTCCTCCTCCATTACGCTCTCGTATTCGCTGATGCTCTTCAGGTGCTTGGATATCATTGCATTGCATATCGTCAGGATTATCTCATCCTTGTGACGCTCCCCCATGACCTTAATGTCCTCGCCTGAAGCTTTAATCTTCTTCTTCATCTTACCGTTCATGTAGCGTTCGACCTCATATGTCAGCTTCTCCGTGAGCGTGAACGGGCCGAAGCTCACGCCGAAGGAGGTGTCGTTGGCCTTAGGCATGCCCTTGCGACCGAATACTGAACGAAGGTCTAATGAGCCTACGCCTATTTTCTGGTCCAATACGACGCCCTTCTCAGGGTCGAGGTGGGGGAAATTCTCCTTCAAGTACTTCCTTGCAGCTCCTATTGCTATCTCCCCGACGGGTATCATATCGCTACCGACTTCGGTTGTCGCGCGGCCTGAAAGCAGTATGTATATGGGGGATATTATCTCCCCAGCACCCCATTGGGGGTTGCTTCTTCCGCCGACCAATTCGACCTGGTCGGTGTTGTGGTGCAGTATGTGGCCGAACCTCTTCACATACTCCTGTGAGAGGGTGCGGCTTACTGCCTCAGCCAGTCCATCGCATATGCTGTCTGGGTGTCCTATCCCCTTACGTTCAACCAGCTCGACATCCTGGTCTTTGAGCGGTTTCTCGTTGGGGAACTCTACAAAGATGTTCCTCATTTTAATCACTTGGATTTTGAGTCTGACTTGGAATCGATTATGCCGTCTGTGACTACCTCGAACACGCATTCGCCGTCAGGCATGTTAGGCGAGTCTATGAGGTCTGCTATCCTCTTCGTGCCCTTACTCTTCTTGAGGTAGACGCGGAACGTGCTGTGGTGGCCGACGATGTGCCCGCCGATTGGCGCTGTCGGGTCTCCGAAGAGTATGTCAGGTCGTGCCATCACCTGGTTTGTGACAAGGACTGCGACGTTGTTGACGTCTGATATTTTCCGCTGTAGTGTGTGCATGTGCCTGTTGAGCTTCTGCTGCCTTGATGCGAGCGTCCCCCGGCCAGTATATTCAGCCCTGAAGTGTGCTGTCAGCGAGTCCACTACCACCAGTTTAACATTCTTCTCCCTAACAAGCTCGGCAGCCTTCTCAGCAAGGAGCATCTGATGGTCCGAGTTGTACGCTCTGGCAACGAGTATGTTTGAGAGTACCTCGTCTGGTTTCAATTTCACTGCCTTGGCCATCTGTTGTATCCGGTCAGGCCTGAAGGTGTTTTCCGTGTCTATGTATATCGCTGTTCCCTCAAGACCCCCCTTGTTCTTTGGGAGTTGGACGTTGACTGCGAGCTGGTGGGCTATCTGTGTCTTGCCTGAGCCGAATTTCCCGAATACTTCTGTTATAGCTTGGGTTTCGACTCCGCCGCCTAATAGTTTGTCAAGTTCCTTGCTTCCAGTCGTTATTTTCCCTATCAGCTCTCTTTTAGCTAGGACGTCAAGGCCTGACTCGAAGCCCATTTGGAGCGAATCCCTGGCAGCTTTTACTATCTTAACGGCGCTGGCTTCGCCTATGCCGAGGTCCTTGAGTTCGCCTGTTGTGGCGCAGGCTATGGATTCTATGCTGATGAACCCCGCCTCCTTGAGCTTCTCGGCTATCGACTCCCCAACACCTGGTAATTCTTCTATCTCCATTACAAATACGCGAGGGATATTCAGCTACTCGCTTGCACCTCCTGTGTTTGTTCGGCTTTTTGGCATTTTGAGCGTATTTGGAATAGCGCAGCATATTTAGGCTGCGGTCGTTTATTTTTGGTAATGGTATATCGAGTTTATGTTTATTAAAGGTGGACATTAGTGCATTGGAAAAGTATTACCTAGTCGTCTTTGAACATCTTCTCAGTCAATGCGACAAGGTGGTCTCCTTTCACTAGGGCATTCCTTAGGACATCCACGAGGGTCTTCGCTGAGGCTATCTCTATTTTGCCCTCGTATCTTTTCTCAAGGAGTACGTCCTTCATGTTGCTCTCCGGTATGATGACCTTCTTTATCCCAGCTTCTATGGCGGCCTCTATCTTCTGGGTGACTCCACCTACTGGGAGCACCTCCCCCCGGACTGTAAGTGAGCCTGTCATCGCCACATCCTGGCGGACGCTCACCTTCTCCAGGGCGCTCATGACGGCGACTGCGACGCTGACCGAGGCACTGTCCCCTTCAACTCCCTCATAGGTCTGGAGGAACTGTATGTGTATGTCGTGGTTGGAGACGTCCTTGCCGGATATCTTCTTTATCAGGGCTGAGACGTTGATCACAGCCTCCTTCGCTATCTCGCCAAGCTTTCCTGTCGCCACAATCTGCCCGCTCTTTTGGCTGTGGGCTGGCGCGACTTCAGCTACAATGGGGAGTACAGTGCCGCCTTCCCCCATCACAGCAAGCCCGTTGACTCTACCGACCTTGCTGCCCTTCGTTATTAGGATGTTGTACTCCTTCTTCCGCTCAAGATAAAAGTCACCTATCTGCTGCTCCAACGTCCTTGCGCTCTTCTTGCCTTCAAGGACGTCGTCTGCTGTGACGTATTTGTGCTTCTTCTCGTTCGCTATGTCCCCCGCAGCCCTTATGATTCCACCGAGCTCCCTGAACCTTAGCGTTAATTTGCCTCTTGTTCCTGAACGGCGTTTCGCCTCCCTGAGTATCTCATCCACAGCCTCGACAGTGAAATGCGGAATCTTGCCGTCCTTGGTGACCTCCTGAGCCACGAACTGCACCATCTTCTTACGGTTCTCATCGGTGTCTTCTATGGTCTCCTTCATGAAGACTTCATAACCATAACCCCTAATCCTGGAACGCAGCGCAGGATGCATCGTCTCAACGACCTGGATATTTCCTGAAGCCATGAGTATGAAGTCGCAGGGGACGGGGTTTGTCATAACCATCGCGCCTGAGCTCATCTCGCTCCTGCCGGTTATCGGAAGCTGCTTCTCCTGGATTGCAGTCAGAAGGTCAATCTGCGAATGGCCGAGAGTCCCTATCTCGTCTATGAAGAGCACGCCCCTATGGGCTTTGTGAATCAGTCCCGCGACTACGCGCAGGTGCGCTGGAGTGCCAAGGCCGCCGGACTGGAGTGGGTCGTGTTTTATGTCCCCCAGTAGAGCCCCAGCATGGGCGCCGGTTCCGTCAAAGAATGGAGCGATCTTTCTTTCGCCGTTGTCCACTATGAGCCTTGGTGCCATGCTCTTCTGGCCGCCCATCATGAACCTTAGGTTCACTCCGAAAAGGAGGAAGAAGACGATACCGAATGCCATCATAGCAGCAATTATCATACCATCCTTTACGATTCCGAATAAGTACAACCCAAGAGGCAGCACAAAGAACAGGCCGAGCATGAGCGGAATCCTCATGCCACTGTCTTTCGAAGTGTCCAACTCCTTGTCACGCTCAGCCTTAACTATTTTACGACCCTCCCCTGCCGGGACCACCAACACCTTCGGGTTGTTCTCGTCATCGGTGTTTGGGAGGGCAAGGAGATCAACCAAAGACTCACAAGACATAAGCTCGGCCATCGCGTTCGCTAGCATGCTTTTGCCTGTTCCCGGGTCGCCTATCAACATAATATGCCTGCGCTGCTTCGCAGCCTTCTTTATGATGTTCACAGCCTTCTCCTGGCCGATAACCTGGTCTATGAGCTTCGTCGGAACCTTAATCTCATCAGTGGTCTTGAATTCATTCCAGTGCTTCATGTCAGCAGGGTCAAGCTTAGGCTCAACCTTCACAGGCTCCTTCACAGGTTTTTCAACAGCATCCACAGCAAATACTCAGCAAACAAGGCTTAAAAATCATTTAGAGCCATCACCATACTACTTCCACGTCGTCTGTTCTCTGGTTGGGGTCTACGTAGGATTCCTCGGCTTTCATTTTGACTCCTGCGTTGTGCATTTTGAGGCCTGTCATGGCTATCATGACTCCATTGTCTCCCATGTATTTTGCAGGGTAGTCGAATCTTGCGTTGTGTTCCTCTGCCACTGAGCGGACCATCTCCTGCAGCCTCTTGTTGTAGCCGACGCCGCCTGCTAGGATGACCTCATTCACTTTTAGGTGCGCGAGCGCCCTCTCAGTCACCTCGCATAGCATGCTGAACGACGTTTCCTGCAAGGAGTGGCAGAGGTCTTCGAGTCTGGTTCCAGAATTGTATTTCTGCAAGGCTGATGTGAGTATCCCTGAGAAGCTCATGTCAGTCCCCTTCACCACATAAGGGAGTTCGATGAACTGCCCACCATCTAATGCGAGCTTCTCAATCTTCGGCCCCGCAGGATGCTCTAGTCCTACTTCTCTGCCGAACTTGTCAAGCATGTTCCCCAATCCTATGTCAAGGGTCTCCCCGAATACACGGTATCTGCCGTCTTTGAGCATTATGACTTGGCTGTTTGCCCCGCTCACGTATAGCACTAGCGGATTCTTGAATCCGCTGAGGATGCGGCCTACTTCGATGTGGGAGACGCAATGGTTGACTCCTATGAGGGGTTTCTTGTAGTATAAAGCCAAAGTCCTCGCTGCTGTACCCACTGTCCTAAGACACGGCCCCAACCCCGGCCCCTGGCTGAACGCTATTATGCTGATGTCATCCATCGTGGCCTTCGCCTGGAAAAGAGCCTCATCCAAAGCCTCCCTCATCACAGAGGCCATGTGCTGTGAGGCGTCACGTGGGTGTATGCCGCCGTCTTTTGGGCTGTAGGTGTTGCGTACGTCAGCGAATACCGTATAGTCACCGTCAATGACCCCAACTCCTAGGGTGTGAGCAGTCCCCTCAAGACCCAAGACTATCATGGTTTAAGATAAGCGGTTTTAGTATTTTAGTAGGGAACCGTCCTGTCCACAAATGTCTGGACTACTGGGTTAAGCGGTTCTGTATCTGATTTTATGTGGAGCCATACAAGCCCAAACCCTGAAACCTTTGCCATCTTGCTTACCACGTTAACGAAGTCTGTGATGATCTGGCTAGTGTTATACACCTGCAGTGCAGAGAGTGTGTCGAATACAACGATTTTCCTGCCACTTGTTATCTTAAGCAGGTTGTTGAGTTCGATGTTTATTTGAGTCAGGTTTGAGGGAGATATTGATCCAGGCATCTCAGGCGCTGAGCTACATTCAATGAACTGTATCCTGTCTATGTCCGCACCAGCTTTCGCCAATATGTCTTTCATAACGACAACCGGCTTCGTCGCTGATACATATATACAGGAGAGGTCTGGTTGCTCCATCAGGTGCTTCATCGAGTCAATTATGAAATTATTGTAGCTTTGATGTTTCATCTCGACTATGATGCAGTCCGGCGGGCTGAACTCCCTTATACCCTCTGGTATCCCAGATATGTTAGACCCCACCTCGTAGGAGGCCGCTAAATCGGTTAAATCCAATGTCTTACCTCGTAGATATTCAGCGATGTCCTTGGCTATCTTGACCTGCGTTTCCCCGGCAAGCACCAGCTCCCTGACCTTAAGCCTGAGATAGTCGTCTTTAATACTGGAATAGTACTTCATGTAGAGGTTTATCAAGTCCTGCTCCAAAGCCACGTCCTGCTGGAGTATCATTGAAAAATCGCCGTCAGAATTCATTTTGACCCGACTTACTGATTTGCGCCCTAATCGATTCGAGCGTATCGTACTGTTCGTTATTCAACTTCGACACTGAGTCAAGCTTTTTCCGTACGTTGTCCCTGACTCCCTTATCCCTTATCCTTGACGCCATCCTCCTGAGCATCGCGACATAGCATCCCTGCATACTCAGATTGTTCTCGCCCAGGTTAACGAAATCCATAATGCTAGCCAGCTTCAACCCCGCACCCTTGGAAGCTAGTCTGAGAGAACTTTTAAAGCCTTTCAGATTGATGTTCGAGAGGTTGTCCCCTTGGATTTTAGGAGTTTTCTGCCTCAGCATAATTGAGTATGGGTAGGATATGTTATTTAAACGTTCACTGCTAGAATATGCTATCAGAATGGCGGCTGGCATACTTTCAGGCACTAAGGTTTTGATCGGTGACAACGACTTGAAGAGCCAGCTTAAGGAGCGCGGCTTCGGTGAGATGGAGGATAAGGCCTTGGTGATTTCGCTGATTGAGGCCGTGTATCTTGTTGAGACTGGAAAGCTGGAGGTCGTGAAAGGGAAGAACACCCTAAGCTTCGAGGAGCTCATCAAATTGGGGGACAGTAAAGAGGATGAATTCTACAACAAGTACCTCGTCTACAAGGACCTGAGGGAGAGGGGGATAGTCGTGAGGAGCGGCCTAAAGTTCGGGACAGACTTCAGGATATACGAGAGGGGCGACATCGTAGGCAAAGGCCACAGCAAATACCTCGTGCACGTCGTCCCAGAGGAATACACGTGCAGCTTCCCTGAGATGGCAAGGGCCCTGAGGCTCGCCAAGAACGTTAACAAGGACATGATATACGCCATAGTCGACGAGGAATGCGACATAACCTATTATCTCGTAGACAGGATGAAACTCTGACCTCAACTCATGTACGTTTTTTCCTGGACGGTTATCTGCGGTTTCTTTCGCTCGTATGTGTAGGAGTATCCCACACCGCAGTGGTATGCGCCCTCTCCGAGGCATGCGGTTATGTGCTTGTTGTCAGGTGCGAACGCGAGATTTACCTTTTTCACTGAAGGGTCGACGTAAACCCACCCCCCGTCGTAGTATTCTGACCAGGCGTGGCCGTTTAGACTGCTTGCGTTTATGAGCGAGCCTGTTATTCGGCGGGAGGGTATGCCAACACAGCGTGCCAAGGACACGAAGAGGTCGGCGTGCTCGTCGCACGCTCCCTTCTTGTAGAGGTAGCAGTATTCGGCTCCGAGTTCCTCCTGGTTGAGCTCGTATCTTATGTTACCTATCATCCACTTTTGTATGCTGTCTACCGTCTGTTCCGTGCCATTGCCGCCCTTCTGGAGCGCATTAGCCCTGTAGCATATGTCATCTGTCATCCTGCTGAAGTTGTTTTCTTGCAAGTAGAGGGTGCTGAAATAACCTGAGTTTGATTTGGTTTTCGGCTTAGCCCGGGATAATCTTACCGTGTGAGTTATCTCGAATTCCATGACACCGTATGAGGGCATATCAAGCTGGTAGATGTAATACTGGTTTCCTTCTGGCGAGGATTCGATGAGGTCTGGATGCGGCTTGACATATGAGTTGATGAGCCTCTGCTGGGGGGGGTAGGCGACAGCAGGTGAGGAGATGTTAAGCTGCATTCTGACCGGTCCTCCTTCGATTCTCAACAGCACGTATTTTGTGACATTATATATCGCCTCACATGGAGTCTCACATACTCCGCCGCAATCTGTTGACTCCTCGCCAACATCGAAGATCTGATTGCTACATTTCGACTGAACCACGTTGAAGCGGTCAGCTATCCTGTTGTATTCGCCGATGAACAGCCTGTCCGCGTCATAGGAATCCGCAAAAAGCCTGTTCGCGGTGAGCCTGTTATTATCATCGTTGGACTGAGTAAAGATGACCATATGATGCGTCGCCTGCATGTAGAGGTTGAGGGTGTCATTCAGCATGCCGGTGAGATTTACGAGCCCCTGCGTCGTATTCGCCTTGGAGAGGACGTCCCTGATGTTCTCAACTTCGCCATAGGACTCCATGGCAGACGACATCAGTTTGCTCTTATTCTTGTCCTTGTTGTAGGACAGTATGGCAGCGGTATAGTTTTCCGACGTGTAATACCACGACTGGTGGAGGAAGCCTATCTTTTTCAGGTAGGTCTGCTCATATGGCTCGCACCTGGGGCATAGGCCCCCGCAGTCCACAGATTCCTCCCCCTGGTTTTGTATGCTGTCGAAACACGTCGCCTCACAGTCGCGGGCGCAGTTCTGGTTGGTTTCGCCCTCATCGCATACTCCGTTGCCGCAGCAGTGTGTTATCTTCTGGGGCAAGCATTCGCCACTGAAACATGAGTATTCGACGCATCCGCCGCTCCCGTAACACCCCTCGACAGGGCCTGAGAGGGGATTGTGGATGCATTCTCCGTTGACGCACGCATCGTATGTGCATGGGTTGTCGTCATCGCAGTCCAGGCACGTCGGTTGAATGCAACCTGCCTGAAGGAGGATTAGAAGTATGAGGAGGTTTAACCTCATTTGCCGCCACCCTTCTGGAGCTTCTGCCTGTCTGCGATTTCTTTCACATCCAGATATTCCTTAGCGTACTTCTTAACCACCTCAGGGTCAACCTCGACCTTGATTTTATTTTCATTTTGGGGGGGGAACTGTTCCGCACCCCCGAAGGGGGGCGTAGGGCAGTTGGGGAGGAGGGAGTCCATTAGCCTTCGATAGGATGGAGCCTCCGAAGAGCCGAGTAGGTACTCCCCTACGAGCGCCACCTCCTCTGGCGTGGCCTTGCCATCTATATGTGGCGTCGCTACCAGTGAGTCGTTCACAAGCTTAGCGTAGGAGAGCCGCTCCATCAGGTTGGCGACTTCCCCCTTAGAGTCCCCAACCAACTCCTCAAGCCTTGATAATCCGATTTCCCTCTCAGCCCTCAACGCCTCAACAACTGCAAGCACCTTATCGGAGCAGGTCTTCTGGGGGGCCACATAGAATATTCCACTATAGGGTAAATAAGGATGAGTCAGTGTTTTTTCAGTTCAGCCATGATTGCGATTAGTTCCCTCCAAATCCTGACTTTTCCCTCTCTGCTAAGCCAGCCGAGGGCAAGAAGGACATCAACCGGGCATTTCCTTATTGTGAGGGAGACATCCAAAAGAGACATGGGCTTGCCTTTCCTCTCAAGGCAGTGGTAGATGAGGCCTGCGATGTGGCCTATGTGGGCGTGCTTGTCCTTTACCATCGTATTAACTCTTTGGAGTACAAATAAAAAGGCATGGGGGGTATGTAATAACATGATAGTGCGGGGAGCGTATGAATCCGGCGGATGGATGAGGCCGCTGATCCTTTTTACCGCGTTCATACTGCTTTTTTCGTTCAGTTTCATGACATATTCCACAACAGGTTACACGTTCACAAAATACCCGAAGGTTGAGGGGGATGTTATAGTCTGCGTGGAGGGGGAGGTCGACCCGACAAACCAGACAATAACTATCATAAACGACGGTGAAGTTCCGACTGTCAAGCCGTGGGTGAGGATAAACGGTAAGATACACCAGTTCGACTCTGAGGTCGCTTACAGTGGAGTGAGTTATGAGACATATGATATTAAGCTCGGCTGCAACAGGATAAAGTTCGGCGCTGAATCTGAGACGCAATTCAAGGTCAGGTTGAATTACCTGAGCCACTGGAGGCCTTTAGTGAAGCGTCTGGAGGTGAGTAACATGTTGGTAGGGTTGAACAGTCGCTACTTTATCGCAACCGAGGACGCGGACAACAGGCAGGTCGTAAAGTCAAGGCTTAAGATAACCGACATAACAGAGAGAGTGTTCCAATCCGTGGTGTTGGATAGGGAATTCGAAGGATCATCTGTGATGTACAAGATCGTTAGGCCTGGAAACTACAGGGCCGAGATGCAAGTCTATGACGGGAGCGTTTGGAGCGACTTCTATGGGGCTGTTTTCACGTCCCATCTGATATCGACTGGCGTTTATGAGACCGCCTACAGGGAGGATGCCATCAAGGATGATGAGGTGGTTGAGCAGGACGCGTACGTGCCTGTCGCGATTAAGCCAGAGGATAATAAGCGCCTTATAATGTTTAAGCGCGTCCTGAACGGGGGATACGTATTAGCGACTTGGACCGCCGATTTTGTGTTAGGGAAGTTTGAGGCTGTCAAGGGGATGATTCCTTAAATGCCACGGTGACGTATAATTCACCATGAAGCCCGGGGAGTTGAAGTTCCTTGCTAAATACCCCTTCCTCAAAAGGACAAGGGAGTACGTCTCCAGCTTGAACCTCTCATTTGAGGATGTGCTGAAGCACCCCATATACTCAGCAGCACTTGAGTTGGGGGTGGGGCGGGTCAGAGACTGCCTTGAGAGGAAGTTCAAACCGGAGTTGGAGGAGGATAGACTTGATCTGGTTATTCTAAGCTATCCTCTCGCAAGGATGATAGCGCATTCTGTTAGCCAGTCAGTGGCATCAAAGTACGCTGACGGCGAAGCCGAGGCAGCGTATGCTATGATGGAGGGAGAAATGGGGGAGGCATTCTCTGAGATAGCGGAGGACCTTGGAGTTAAGGGGGGTTCGATGCCATTCCTCCAATACACCAGACTGGCCTCGTCACTGAGCAGGCATAACCCGAAGTGGAAGCTTGTGAACAGGGTCGTTGAGAGGGGAATCATCGAAGTCGAGGCTGAGGAGGCAAGGACGCTGTTGAGGGAGGCTGTAAAACACCGAGTCCTTGAGCCTGTCGACTTGAAGAAGGTCCCGCAGGAGGTGAAGAGGGAGGCAGCGAACCTGAAGACGGCACTGACTGGCGAGAAGGCGACAATAAAGGTGGAGAATCTCGAGGATGATGCGCTGCCGTCATGCATCAAGTCCATAACAGCTGCAATGGAGAACGGAATCGCATCCCACAACGGGATGTTCATACTCGCCACCTTCCTGGCGAACCTCGGTCTCAAGAAGGAGGATATAAATGCCGTCTTCGCGCGTTCGCCGAAATACGACGAGGAGAAGACACTTTACCAGCTTGGGTTCATAAGAGGGGAGAGGGGAGTGACCGAGTACACGTGCCCGACGTGCGCGACTATAAAATCGCACGGACTTTGCAAGGCAGAGTGCAATGTCAAGCATCCCCTGCAGTACTACAGGCAGCATGCGAGGAGGAAGCCGAAGGTTATTAAGAGGTAGGGGGAATAGTGTAGTATGGACGACAAGATCTTTGCCGTCAGCCTCGAGCGAAGCCGAATCTACTGGGACTACTACAGGAGCATGTTCGTCGTGTTCTCCCTGTGTTTCATCGCTGGGATGGTGTCGACCGCAATAATATACACCCAGAAGGAGATCAGCCTAGTGATAGCTGCCGGGATCATAGGGCTCATGTTCCTGATGGTCATACTCCTTTCAGCTCTGATGAGCATCACCATATGGAGACATGAAAACAAACACCTCGACGAGCTGATTAGGGCTGAGGAGCAGGAAATCTTGGAAAGGCCGCCAGGAATACCATTGGCGTAGGTTACTCTTTCTTGGGGTGCCTATGGTGGGGGGGAATATTCTCTGAGATGTTCTTGTATACCATAACAAGAAGCACCTGGTTAAAAATCATGTAACTACTTTCTAACACAGTGTTGATAAAGCCTAGGGCTGTGATACCTGTTAGTATCACTATTACGTTAGTTAGAATGGAGGGTATGAAGTAGAGTATTAGGGGGATGAATGTTACAGCTATTAAGGATATTACCCTCCCTTTTGTCATATAAATGGATTTGTTAATGGAGTCGACAGGTTTAGAATCCTCAAATATTAGGATAGGTACTGAAAGGTAGAACCTTGTGAATAGCCAGTAGAAGGTGATTAACACTATGATACCGCCTATAAACAAGCCTAAAAACTGTGTCAACAGATATGCAAAAATAAGAAAGACCGCCATGACAAATCCAAGCATCAGATAAATTAAGAATACTCTTACAGCATATTTTTTTAGGAAAGTTACATAGTAGTCTTTCTTAAACAGATTCCAGACAAGAAAACTAAAAGCGAGGGAGATTAAAAGATGTATAAAGACATTATTGTTCGTTATAATTGAGGCTAATATTAAAGATGCTATAAGACATAGTGATGGATTTCTCTGCTTTTTATAAAATATTCAAGTGCATCTTTTAGACTATCTATCGCAAGGCCCACAATTAATATTGCATAGGATGTATTAAATGAGGGCCATAACTGTTATTTCGCCCACTTTTCAAGAGCTCTGGCAAGTTCGGCGTGGGTTTTCGCATGTTCCGCCAGCGTCTTCCCTTCCATCACTGCATCGACTGCCTGCCTTGCCGCGGTCGCTCCAGCTCTCGTACCCTTCGGGTGACCATGCACGCCACCCCCAAGCTGGATTATGACGTCTCGGCCCATTATTTCCATGAGAGGTGGGACGTGGCCTGGGTGGAGGCCTCCGCTTGAGACCGGGAACACTGACTTCATTCCATACCATCTCTGCTGTAGTCGTTCCCCGGTTGCGGAAACCTCGTTCGAGACTATCTCGTCCCTTATGCTTATTACCTCCTGGGCTGGGCCTTCCATCTTCCCGACTGCGGTTCCAATATGCAGCTGGTCCATCCCAATTAGCCTGTAGAGTTTCGATAGCGCGAGCATGGTGATTCCGTGTTTCTTGTTCCTGGTGAGCGCCGCGTGCATCGCGCGGTGAGCGTGGATTACGAGGCCTGGATTAGCCTCCCTCAGCGTCTGGAGGGCGGCGGGGCCAACTGTGAGGACGTCCACCATCATGTATGTGCCGCCGTTCTTCTTCACGTACTTCATCCTCCTCACCATCTCATTCGTCTCTGCTGTCACATTAGCCATGTAGACTTTCCTCTCGCCAGTCTCCTTCTCAGCTTTACGCAAAGCGGCAAGCGTCAGCTTAACCCTCTTGTCGAACCTGTTGAAAGGCTGGTCCGTGAGGTTCTCATCGTCTTTGACGATGTCGCACCCGCCAACCCACGCCTCATACGCGACCTTCGCATGTTCAGCCGAGGGTAAGCCGACCTTCGGCTTGATGATTGTACCGACAAGGGGGCGGTCTTTCACTCCAAGAAGCTTCCTTATGCCCTTGATTCCGTGCTCGGGTCCTGGGAAAGATTTGACGTATCTCTTCGGTAATGTCATGTCCATGAACCGTAGGTTTTCTATCGCCTTCATCCCGTAGATGTTTCCTGTCACACTGGACATGAACTGCGGAACGCTACCAAGCTCGAACAGTTCGAGGGGGTATGCAACCTTAACAAGGCCTGTTGACTCGTCGATGCCAAACACGCTAGGCTTCAACTTCCTCCATATCGACTCCTTCATCGTACAGATGTCAGTCCAAGTGCCGATGCTGGATTCGGCAGTCACATGAACCGCGGCCTCCTCAAGAGACAAACCCGAAGCAGGCTCAATGTAAAAAAGACAGACGAGATCACTTTCCGCAGGCGAATAACCCAAATCAACGTAACCATCGGCCATGGGAGATATTTGGAACGATAGTTTAAAGGCGCAGACAACCACACCCTAATTAGGGGTTGATTATTAGGGTGTAGTTTGCGCCGAGTTTGTATCCTTCGCGGAATATGGCGTCCACGGCCTCCGCTATTTTTTCGTTGGTTTCAAGTATGTGAGTGGATAATTCAACTTTCCCCTCATTTTTTGTCACCTGGAAGTGGAAGACGGGGAAGCCTTTAAGGAGCACATCCACCGTATCCCACAGTTCAGCGTTGTTTGGCAGGGCATCATGGTTGTCTAGGTAGAAGTAGATTTCCTCCCCAAGCTTATCCAACTCCACCTTCTTGCCAGAGCCTTCGGCACAGAATCGCACGTGGAAGCTGCTTTTGCTTCTGGGGCGAACGACATTCAACACGTTCAAAATCACCCCAACATTACCAACAGACACCACAGAGATTAATACGAACTGGGTAAAAAGAGGGAGTGAGTGGGCGGATTATTCTCATCCGCCCACCATCCACGTTTCTTGGGTAATAACCTTACAGGTCTCGGGCTTTGAGTGTGCTGCGGTTGTTGTCTTTGCACCGTTTTTTGGCTTTGTCTATCAGTCCCGCGACTTCTTCGCTCAGCGCTTCATAGAAGTCAGCTCCAACACTCACATCCTTCGCGTACTCCTTAACCTTTGATTTAACGACCAAATCTGTCATAGTTAAAGATAGGCGGTAGATATAAAAAGCCCCATAGTATCAGGGGAGAAACCCACGATAAAACAAATGTAGTGCCTAACTGTTTATGGCTTCCTCGCCACTTTCCGTCCCACAATCAATGAATGCAACGCCCGGAGGGTGAGGCCGAATACCGGTTTGCCTGGTGTGTTTTTGGGGTAGGCATTGACGTTTAATTTTTCCCGAGGACTTCAAGCATCCGCTTAGACGACACCACCCGGACCCCCTTGTAGGATTTGAGCTCCAGGAGGTGACTATCGCCTGAGACGATGTATTCCGCGCCGGCTTCGACCGCGCATTCGAGTATGTGATTGTCTGAAGGGTCAGCGGCAACTACATGAACGTGGTTTTTCGGATGAACCAACTCAGCCAAATGAACGATTTTCTCAAGATACTCTTCCTTGCTGCGACCTGACAAGTCAACGTAGCGCTTAATTCTCTCGTAGCTCAAAACCCTATCCAACTCCCTGAGCATTTCATCAGACACACACAGTTTGACAGCCCCTTCATCAACAACCCTGAGCAGGTCGGCCTCGTTCCCCCAGAAAAGCAGGCCTGATATGAGGGTGTTTGTGTCGAAAACGACCTTCAGATTCATTTCCTAGCCCTAGCCCACTTGATTGCGTCGGCTACGTCCTTGCGAGTAAGCCCAGCCTCTTTAGCACCCTTCCTTAGGTCGGCCGCCAGCTCGTCAAAGGACTGCTTGACTGCGGGCTTCTCAATCCTCTTGAAGACGAGAGTGTCCTTCTCTCCAAAAACCAAAAACCTATCATCTGTGGTGATATTCATCTCGCGCCTCAACGCCTTCGGAATCACAACCTGACCGCTCGCAGACGGCCTCGTAAACTCAATTTCCATTTTAAATATAAAAAATATTTTAAAAATTATATGGGCGGCCGGATATAAATACCCAGCCCCCATCGCCTAGACCACCTTATGCGTCATCGCATACTCCGTCCGGGGCGTTCGGACACACGTGTTTCCACGTCAACGCGCCCATTTTCCTGTTGATGTCCTATTGGTTTTTGTACCAGTTTTCGTATTGTTTGTGGTTTCCTATGAAGTGTATGCTTTTAGTGAGCGTATTTTCGTCTTGGATGAATGCTATCCTGTACTGCCCAACTTCTTCAACCTGGTATCGAATAGAGTGTAAGTGGCGCGCGTGGAGAGGCTGCTTCATCTGACTCAGCTTCTTCAGTATGACCTCCTGTGTTGTTTTGTCGAATTTCTTAAAATGCCGGTCCCAATCCGGCTTGAATCTGATAGTCCAGAGAGTGAGTTCCAAAATACTCACCGGTACTTACGCAGCGCCTCTTTCTCAGAAATATACTCCTCCCCGGCAGCATTCATCTGATTCTCCTCATCTTGCATTTTTTTAGCGGCAAGCTCAACCCCAATGTCTTTAACCAGCGAATACTCCCGATTCAGTGCGAAAATACCCATACGCAATGCGTCAGTCCGACTCCTCGCCAAGCCGACATCCACTGCCTTACCTAAGATCATCTCAGCCACGCCATCAAACGCCAAAGTAGTCCTCATGATGCACACCTATGCATAACATATGCGGCATTTTAGTATAAAACATGCTGTGTTGCATAAATTGTGGGTGTTTTTTGATAGTCGTGCGGGAGAGTGGGGGAAACTCGTTGCACTTTCAGTTCTTGTTCTTCTTCTTGTGGCTTCGGGTTGGGTTTTTGTATTATGGTGATTCCTTTTTAATCTTGTTTATCCAATAGGTCTATTGGATAAAAGAGAGTTGTGTCTATGAAGCCTAAGAGGCCTTTGAGGAAGTATGGATTCGGCAGCTGGGATTCGCCGTACAACGGCACAGACTACCTGCTTTTAACATCGTTCTTCCCGGAAGCCAAAACCATGACCATACAGGAGATCATGGACGCGACAGGGTTCACATACGAGCCGGTCTACCGGAGCTTGAAGACCCTAACCAAAGACAGGATAGTAGCCGAAGAAAAGGTCGGGAAGGTGAACCTCTACAGGATAGACCCATACACCATCCCCGCCTCCATGGCCTATTTGCAATGCAATTTCTTCAAGCTGATGGAGTTTGCGAATCATTACCCTATCGTCTACAAGATGCTTAAAACCGCCGTCGAGAAGGCTCACCCATACATACTCGTACTTTATGGCAGTTATGCGAGACTGGAGGCGAAGAAGAGGAGCGACATCGATTTGATGGTCGTAGACACCCCGATGAACAAGATAAGACACATTCCCCTTCCAGATTACTCGAGCGTGTTCCACACGTTAGAGATGGAATATGATGTGGAAGTCAACCAGACAGTGACGGACTACTTTAAATTCATGGACATAAAGAAGGATAACCCGCCGTTCTGGGAAACCCTGAAAAACGAAGGCATTGTCGTGGAAGGGTGGGAATACACATACAACGAATACTACAAGTGAAATGGACATAGACGAACTCATCAACAAGGGAGAGCTAAAAAGACAGCCCTTCTCAGGAAGCTTCGCAGTCGACTACATGGCAAAGGCCCGCAAAAACCTCGCAGTCATGAAACTACTGGAGGGGATACAAAACAACCCGGAGACCCGCGTGCATGTGGGTCTGAGCAAGGACGTTAATCTAAGCGATTGGGTCATAATCACGGGATACTACAGCATGTACATGGCCGCCCAGGCCGCGTTAGCCAGGATAGGCTATCTCGCCAAAAGCCATGCCGCTATGCAGGCGGCGATAAAGGTCTTCTACGTTGACAAGATGCTGGTAGAGCCGAAGTACCTGAAAATTCTTGAGGAGGCGAACATACGCCAAGAACAGGTGAAACAATTCCGAGAAGCCCGAGCCCAAAGACAAACAGCCCAATACGAAATCTCAATCAGGACTTTAGACGAAGAAGCCAAGAAGATAATCGACACGGCATTCGATTTTGTGAACAGATTCGACGAGGCAATCGGAAAGAGATAGGTTGACTTCTGTTCTGGCTTTTGTATTATGTCTATGTTTCGTTTCTGCTGGGGGTAATCTTATTTTAAAAACAACTAGAATTTAAAATAAGATTTTGTCTTGTTTTATTCCCTAAAATAAGCAGGGCGGCGTCGGCTATTATATTCTGCCTTTTGTTGAGGGTATTCCTTTGCCGGTTACTCTGGTGGCTTCTTTGAGGGCTTTAGCTAGTGCCTTGAATGTGGCCTCGACTTTGTGGTGGTCGTTTCTGCCTTCGGTTTTCACGTTCAGGTTGAATTTCCCGTTTAATGCGAGGCTTTCTAGGAAGTGTTCGATGTTCTCCTTGCTCACGTCCCCCACCCTCCGCTCATGGAATTCGCTGAACGGAAGTTGTATGACAGCATACGGCCTCCCTGATAGGTCGACTGCGACTTCGGCTCTGCTTTCGTCCATGGGGACTATCGCATGAGCCATCCTCGTGATGCCTTTCTTGTCTCCGAGGGCCTTGAGTAGTGCTTCGCCGATGCAGATTCCGACGTCTTCGACGAGGTGGTGGTCGTCGACTTCGATGTCTCCTTTGGCTGTCACGTTCAGGTCGAATCCGCTGTGTTTCGTGAAGTTCTCTAGCATGTGGTTTAGGAACTTCAGCGTAGTCTTGATTTTGTATTTGCCGCTTCCGTCAAGCTTCAACTCCACGGCAACAGACGTCTCCCCGCTCTTGCGCAAAATCCTGGCAGACCTCATGGCAATCAGTTACTTGAACAGCCCCTTTATCCTGTTTATCTCCTTGGTCGTCTTCTTTTTCATGGCCCTGAGGGTCCACCAGATTATGAGGACCTTCCACAGCCTGCGGATGATGAAGATTAAGAGTACGCCGAGTATTATTAGGGGTAGGAGGAATATGAGGCTTAGGCCGAATAACAGGTAGAGGGGTACTGTGAGTATGACACTTCCTATCAGGTCCTTCTTGTCAGGCAGGAAGACCTTCCTGAAGGCGTTGAAAAGGGCTTTAACAGCCCCAAACACCATTGAGGTTAAACTCATCGTAAAGTATTCAACAGGATGTTAAATAACCGCTGGTTTCCTGCGCCAGCTACCTGGACGCCTATTGTCGGGTCTATGGGAAGTTTTTGCGGCATCCTCTTGCCACCGTACTGTAGGTGGGCGCCTGCCTCCTGGCACATGAGTAGGCCTGCCGCTATGTCGTAGGTCTTGGGGGTGGCCTTGAAGGGTGTCGAAGCCCGGATGTCGAATATCATGTCTATTTTGCCTGAGGCTAGTAAGGCGAGTTCAAGGGCTGTTGCACCGTAGCATTTCACCATGATGTTGCGTTCATCCCGCTCAACCTGAGAACCGAGCTTCAGCATCGGACTGGCGAAGAACGGAACCGCGGATGCGAAATGGGCTCCGAGAGCCAGCACCGCATCATCAAGCGACTTCTTGTTTGACGGCCGTATCCTTTCGCCGTTCAGCTTCGCCCCGCCTCCAGCGACTGCGACGTACTCCTCATCAGCGTCGAACCGTTCTATGACAGCGCACTTAGCCTGGGATATCTCAGTCGCTTCAGTGTCGTAGACTGCTATCGATGAACAGTATAATGGCAGGCCCCGCCGCATGTTACGGGAGCCGTCCAATGGGTCGATGAGGAAGGTATACTTTGGTTTTTGGCCGTAGTCTTTCACGCCAGCGTCTTCTGTCATCACACGGCAGGGGGTGTTGATACTCTTAAAGTATGTGTTCACTTCCCTCTCAAACGGTACGTCGACTTCGTATGTGGTGTCGCCTGTGGCGCCGAACCGTATTATGCCGTCCGTGTATTTGCCGTCGTACTCCTCTGCCGTCTTTTTAAGCCTGCGGGAAAGCTCTAAAGCTATGCTCAGCCCATCATCTACTTCCACGTTCAACTATTACACGTTCATAACTTAAACGTTTGCTGAAGCGCTCTAGGACCTTCAGGAGGGTGGGGCCCATCAAGTACATGAAGAACACGTTTCCGATTGCTCTTGCGGTGTTTGAGGGCATTCCCGCTCCCACTACTCCGATGAACGACTGCCACGTGTGGGATGGGACGAAGACCATCCAGGAGAACATGTCAGTCAGTATGCCATAGAGGTATGCGGAGAGTATCGAGTAAATTATGAGAGCTGGAATCCTTACCCGCCTACCCTTTGGGATAAGAGATGCCAACGCCCCGACCAGCCCTAAACCGAACATCTGGAAGGGAGTCCAGGGGCCGTGGCCGAGGAAAAAATTTGAGGTGAACATCGTGAGCGCGCCGACTGTGAACCCCACGGTGAACCCGAAGACGTTGCCTGAGAGGATGACTATGAAGAAGACTGGGCTGAATTCTATGCCGTGTAGGAGCTGCCTTGAGGCTACGGTCAGGGCGACCAGGACCCCGACCAATGCGACAGAGCGGGAGTCCGCATGCTTCTCCTCAAACTCCAAGAGCATCAGTAGCGTTAAAAGTAGGGTGGATGAGAGCGCGTACGCTAGCCAGTTTATCCTGGTTCCAGCTGATAGGGCTGCGAAGACGAGTGCAAGGCCTAGCCAGGATAGCATCTTAAGGAATCTGATCTTCAGCTGAATCACCTCCTAATGTAATCTTCTTTGACGCTACCTCTGATACTAGTCTGGTGTCCTGGGTCACTATGACGACCGACTTGCGTTCGGCAAGAAGCTCCTGTATCGCAGAAACAAGGATCCTCCGCGACCTTGAATCTATGCCGCGAGTCGGCTCATCCAGTATGAGAAGCTTCGGCTGCGCTATCAGGACAGCGGCGAGCGCGAGCCTCTGCCGCTCTCCGACGCTGAGGTCGCGCGGATAGGAGTGTTTGAGTCTGGTGAGGCCGAATCTGCTAAGCATTCCGTCGATGTCGCCATCTAGGCGCAGGTGCTTTAACGTCAATCTCAGCTCGTCTTCAGCTGTGTCGCAGAAGAGCATGTCTGTCGGATTCTGGGGGAGATACGCGACCTTCCTTGCGATCGACTCTATCGGCGTCTCCCTTGTATCCATACCGCAGACGAAGACAGAGCCTGACTTGGGCTTCATGAGACCGTTGAAGTGTTTCACAAGCGTTGTCTTCCCGCTTCCGTTTCGGCCTGTTATTGCAAGACAATCCCCCTCCCTGAGTTGGAGGCTGACGTCCTGTATCACCTTCCGGTTAGAATAGCCCCCGGATAGATGAGTAATAGACAGCACTATGTCACCAGGCTTCTGAGGTGATGTGGGCATAACACTTTCCTCATCAATCGAGACCTTCTTCCTCAAGTCAAGGTCGAACACCCAATCCGCATACGGCACTACCTCCCTTATGTTATGTTCGACGACGATGACGGTCATACCCTCCCTGTTGAGGGAATCAAGGAGTTTGAAAAGATTCTCCTTCGAGGATTCATCAAGCTGGGATGTGGGCTCGTCCAACACCATGATTTTCGGCCTCATAGCCAGGACTGATGCGAGGACTACCTTCTGTTTCTCGCCTCCTGAAAGCTCGGTTGTGTCCCTCTGAAGGAGAGATTCTATGCCCAGCCTCTTTGAGACCCAGCTTATGCGCTCGCCTATTTCACTTGAGGGAAGGAGCATGTTCTCCAACCCGAATGCAATCTCGCCCTCAACCTTTGACAGGACAATCTGGTTCTCAGGGTCCTGGAAGACGAGGCCGACGTGGTGCGACATCTGAGCTATCGTATGGCCTGCAACGTCAACTCCGTCGACTAGTACTTGGCCTGATATCGTCCCGCCTGAGTAGTAGGGTATGAGACCGTTGAGTAGCTTGCATAAAGTCGACTTTCCGGAGCCTGATGAGCCGAGTATTACTGCGAACTCTCCCTCGCCGACTCTTAGGCTGAGGTTCTTCAGCGCATACTCTCCTGATTGCGGATACCTGTATGAGACATCCCTCAGTTCAACTGCGTTCATTTAAAATCACCAACGGGATGAGTAGGGGTATGAGGGGGACGAGTGCTAGCAACGAAATAGCAGGCAACGGCAGACCATCAACAGGCCAGAAGTCAAAAACCCCGGAATACTTTGCATATGCTGCGAAGAGGATTGCTAGGAAGTACGTAATCGTTATGATTCGCTGCCTGGAGTCCCACACCTGGCCTGAGTAAGCAGTCCTTGCTCCGGTGTACCCTCTTGAAGCCATCGACTCCGAAAGGTTGAATGCGCGCTCCAAAGAGGTCACGAGAGTAGGCGCTATGACGTTAGTCTGGTTTCCTACGCGCTCGGAGAGCGGGCCTGAGTTTATCCTGACCCCCCGTGACATTTGCGCGTCTCGTATGGAAGAGTAGTCCCTCACAACAGTCGGTATGAAACGCAGCGAAATCGATGTTATCAGGCAGGCCGCCGGCAGGGTCTTGGGCATGATTTTAAGTATTGCATCAGGGGTTGCGGCGTTGTTGAATGTCTGGAACGCTATGACCATGTTAAGGAGGAAGACGGACATTATGATGCCTGTTGCGACTGACTCCGCGGTTATCGGGCCTGCAAAAAACAGTGTGGGGAGAGATACGTCGAGGAGATGGATTCTATAGGGTATTGTGTATAGTGTGGTCTTTCCGTAGTGGACGAAGAATATGTTCACAAGGAGTGGTATTGCTGACATGAGAAGCCCAATTTGTATGTACGTTTTAAGCGGCTGCTTTTTGGCTGCCGCGACTGCGGATAGTGTTAACAAGAGCATGAGCTGGTATGTGGGGTTGTATGTGAGGATGCAGTAGGTCATGGCAAGCGCCAGCCAGAGGATCCAGTTTGTTGTGTTCATCGCGCTTTTATATTGGTGTGGCGTATATATAAGGTGGATAAATTATCCAAGTGGTTTTTAGGGACTTTAATAATACTGCTCCTGACGCTAGGAACCGTCCAGGGAGCCAAGATAGGCATAATCGTGGACTACCCAGACGGAAGCACCCACATAGAATGCATCGAAGCCTCAAACTTGACTGACGGATACAACGTGGCAAACAAAATGGCCCCGGACATAACGTGGGGCGGACCGCACCCACTGTACGGGCACAGCCTATGCAAGATAAACGGGGGGGGAACCGAACCCAATGCAGGAGGATGCGAATGGGGGAGCGAATACTGGGCCTACTGGGTGATAAAAGAAGGTTCATACTCGTGGCTTAGCATCCCTGTCGGGCATGATGGCGGCGAGGAGTGCTGGAACCGAGACCCAGGAGGCTGGGTAGGCCATTACTGCGCAGTCGACGGCGACGTCATAGGATACGTGTACGGAGAATACGACCCAGTGACTTACGCTGCTCCGAAGATGAGGACGAAGGAGACGTTCTACGAACTGTGCCTGCCTGAAGGCGATAGTGGGAAGGCGAAAAGGATACCTAGAGTGATGAAGGTTGTGATGTCGCCGGAAAACCCTGTTGGGGGAGATGTTGTCAGTGTGCTGGTCACAGACAACAAGACCGAAAAGCCCGTATATGGAATCTCAGTTGAAGCCTTTAAGGGAGGGGGTGTGCCGGGATTGATTCCGTCCATCTACAGCGGCGTCTCCGACAAGGAGGGGATGGCTAGTTTCAAGTTAGGGGAAATTGGAGGGTACACACTCAGGTTAAGCGGGATGCAATACCCGCAGGAACAGTTTACCATCAACGTGACAGCCCCGACGACCACGACGACCACCACAACCACAACAACATCTACGACGACAACAACCTATACGCCGCCACCTCATTTTCTAGAGAGTATACAGACGACAACAACAACTGAGACAACGACCACGACAATTGATGAGCCTAAGATAATAGGGGATGCATCAGCGCAACAACAAAAAGGCGGCGGACTCCTAACCTGGCTTCTTGAACTCATCGGCTTGTGAGAAATGGTGATTCTTTTTCCTGCCGTGTTCAGCCCTGCCGTGGCAGCCTCCTGCCTCGCAGGTCCTCCTGAACATGACAGGGGATATTAGGGCGGATATGATTGCCATGGTCACCACCGCAGAGTAGATTTCATTAGAAATCAACCCCCTGCTCTTGGCTATGTTCACTATGATGAGCTCCACAGCCCCGCGAGGATTCATGCCCCACCCAAGGAGCCGACTCTCCATCGGCTTCATACGGTATATGAGACCAACGATGTGCGCTCCAAAAAGCTTGCCTGCAATGGCTATGACCGTGATTCCGAAAGTCAGAAACACTGCATCCATTACCTTCATAACATCCAAGTTCATCCCAGTGTATATGAAGAAGAAGGGGATAACCAGGCCGAATGTGACTATGTTGAGGCTTTCCACGATCTCCTTCTCCTCCATCCTGTTTTTTATAGAAATCTGTATTATCACACCTGCGACGAACGCGCCGACAACCGAGCTTAACCCGAAAACCATGGAAAGCACGACGACTATGAGACCGAATATCACAGCCAGGCTCAACACGGCAGGCTCGGACTTCTCCTTCCAAACGGCTTTCGCAGCCTTAGGCAGTACCATCACGCCCAACAGGTAGGATATGAGTATGAAAGTCATGAAGTCACCTGGCATGTCCATGAGACTGCTAACACCGCCACCCTGTACGACAGTTATGACCGCGGCCAGGGATAACACGCCGAATATGTCGTCTATCATCCCAGCCTCCATCATAGTGGTCCCAAGGGCTGTGTTCAGCATTTTGTATTCCATGAGTATGTCTATCGTCACAGCCTCGGCACTTATTGCAAGACAGATTGCCACGATGACTGCAGTCAGTGTGTCATAGCCGAGTGCCCTCATGAAGATGAACCCCATTACCAAGGGAATGATATAACCAAGGCAGGCCAGGACGAACGCCTTCTTAGAGGCCTTCTTCAGGTCATGGATCCTTATCTCAGTGCCTACAAGGAGCATTAGGAAGACTACGCCGATGTCGGCAAGGGAACCTATGAAGTCGATGCCGCCTCCGCCGAAAACATAATCTCTGATGAGTGGGATGCCCAATATTAAGCCTGCCAGAATCTGCCCTATGACGCGCGGATACCTCAGCCTGTAGAAGAACTCGGATAACAGGAAGGCGAGTAGAAGGCAGACCGTAAAGCCGACGAGAACCGATTCCATGCAAGGTAATATGGTAGCCAAACAGCTTTAAAAAGGTTTTTATCTTACACCACCAATTTCTCATTACGATGAGGGTGTTGGTTGTTGGAAACGGCGCTCGAGAGCATGCTATTGCCGCAGCACTGGCAAGAAGCAAGACTAGGCCTGAAATTTACGCCTACATGAGTGCTGTCAACCCAGGCATCTCACGGATTGTTAATGGTTATGGATTGGGGGACATCTGCAAACCCTCTGAGGTATTATCATACGCCAGCAAAGAGAGGATTGAACTTGCAGTCATAGGCCCCGAGGCGCCGCTCGCAGCGGCAGTGTCTGACGCCTTAGAGGATTCGATGATCCCCTGCGTCGGCCCCAGGAAGGCTGCCGCGCAGCTTGAGACTGACAAGAGTTTCGCGAGGAATCTTATGAGAGAGCATAGGGTAAAAGGCGCTCCAGAATTCGGCATGTTCGACGATGCCTCTGACGCGTGCTCGTTCATAGACGAGTTCGGGGAAGACCTTGCAGTGAAGCCTGCCGGATTGACAGGGGGGAAGGGTGTTAAGATTATGGGCGAACACTTCGACGCTGCCGGCGCGAAGGAGTACGTTAAAGAGATATTCGACACAAGGATGGGTAGCATATTGAAGGTCATACTCGAGGAGAGGCTTATCGGCGAGGAGTTCACACTACAGGCCTTCGTAGACGGTGAGCGGGTTGTTGGCACTCCGATGGTGCAGGACCACAAGAGAGCATATGAAGGAGACACGGGCCCGAACACCGGCGGGATGGGAAGCTACTCGGATAGAGGATACATACTGCCGTTCCTGACCAAAAAAGACTACGACGATGGAATCAAAATAATGGAGGCCACAGTCAAGGCAGTGAAGAAGGAAACTGGAGAGAAGTACAAGGGGTTCCTCTACGGCCAGTTCATGGCCACCACCGAGGGCGTGAAAGTGATTGAGTATAATGCCAGACTCGGAGACCCGGAAGCGATGAACGTATTGTCAATACTCGACTCAGACATGGCCGAACTGTGCGAGAGGACAGCCACGGGGGGTCTTGGAAAGAGTATAAAATTCAAGGACAAGGCGACGGTCTGTAAGTATCTTGTGCCCTCAGGGTACCCGGATAACCCGAAAAACAACGTTGAGATAACGGTTGATGAGAAGAGGATTCGGGATGTGGGGGGTATACCATACTATGCCGCAGTCAGAGAGGAAGGAGGGAGGATACTCACATCAAAGTCAAGGGCTGTCGCAATAGTCGGGATGGAAAACACAATAGCAGAGGCTGAGGAGACAGCGGAAAAGTGCATGATGTACGTGAAAGGCAACCTCACATACCGCAAAGACATCGGCACAAAGAAGCTGATAGAAAAGAGGATAAAACACATGAAAGAAATCCAAAGCCAACACTAATAAGCTGATTCATCCTGTAAGTTAACATGCCTATAAGGAGTGCTAGTGAGGAGGGAGCACCTAAGGGAGTGAAGGAGGTGCCTCCATTAAGCGAGAATCCGAAAGAGTGGGAAACAATCGGGGAGTTTATATCTGCGAATTACAGGAGGGAATGGACTACAGCGGTAAAGCAGGTGGCTATGAAGAAGGGCAAAGTCGACGTGGATGATTACATGATGAGAAATTTCACCTCAGGGTGGGAGAGAGATGCTGCGGGGGCTGTAAAAAAAGATGCTCCTGAGAAGGAGAAATGGGATTATGTCACAATAATACTCGCAAGACGAAATGCGTTAGCAGCGACCGGAAGTGGGAGTGACGAAGGAGGGCAGGACCTGAGAAAGATGCGAGCACAAAGGATGGGTGGGGAAGACAACACAGACCTACCCAAAAAAATTGA